>NZ_VFVS01000011.1:0-190607 GCF_006442215.1 Mesorhizobium sp. B2-3-11
CTTCACCGCCATCGCAAATCCCTCCGAGCAATAATCGAAGTGAATCACAATGCCAGAATTGCGCAACAGGCCCCTTGAGGGGGAGATGCCCGGCAGGGCAGAGGGGGGTGCCTGGCGCCAACTCACGCGGTTACTGCTTTGATCGCCGGATACAGTGCCCGGTAACGCTGGTAAGCATCCGCGTAGGCACCGGCCAGACCGGAATCTGGTTCGATCGTGGCGTCGGTCTTCGGCGCGGAGCACACAGCCAGCGGATCGGCGCCGGTCGCGGCTATCAGGCCGAGCCGGGCGGCACCAAAGGCGGCGCCGAAATCGCCGTCGGCGGGGATGTCGACCGGCAGTTGCAGCGCGGTGGCGATCGCCTTCAGCCAGTAGCGCGAGCGCGAGCCGCCGCCGATCGCGGTCACGCGCGTCAAGGTCGTGCCGGCCGTCTTCAACGCTTCGAGGCTGTCGCGGAAGGCAAACGCGACGCCTTCGAGCACGGCCTGGGTTAGCACGGCGCGGCTCGATTCATGCGCCAAGCCAGTGAAGGAACCGCGAACGGCCGAATCATTGTGTGGCGTACGCTCGCCTGAGAGATAGGGCAGGAAGGACACGCCGGTCGGCGCCTTCAGCGCCTCGCCGAGTTCCGATGTCAGCTCGCCGGCGCCCTTGCCCGTGATCTCGCACAGCCAGTTGAGTGAATCGGTTGCCGACAGGATGACGCCCATCTGGTGCCAGGTGTCGGGCAGCGCATGGCAGAAGGTGTGCACCGCGCTTGCCGGGTTCGGCAGGTAGGACGCGTTTGCGGCAAACAGCACGCCCGACGTGCCGAGCGAGACAAAAGCCTGGCCGGCGCCGACCGTGCCCATGCCGCAGGCGGAAGCCGCATTGTCGCCGGCGCCGCCGGCGATCGGGATGCCAGCCTGGATACCCCATTGCGATGCGAGTTCGGCGCGCAGACCGCCAGCTTTCGCGGTGCCCTCGACCAGCGCTGGCATACGGCTCTCGTCAAGCGATGTCGCGGCGAGCAGGTCCGCGGACCAGCGGCGCTTCCCGACGTCGAGCCAGGACGTGCCGGCCGAGTCGGACATTTCGGAAATATGTTCGCCGGTCAGCCAAAGCCGCAGGAAATCCTTCGGCAAAAGCACCTTTGCCACCTTGGCGAAGACAGCGGGCTCGTTGTTCTTCACCCAGGCGAGTTTCGGCGCGGTGAAACCGGGAAATACAATGTTGCCGGTGAGCGCGCGGAAGCGTGGATCGGCATCGAGGGCCGCTGCCTCGAGATGGCTACGCGTATCGTTCCACAGGATGCACGGGCGCAGCACATGATCGGCCGCATCGAGCAAGGTCGCGCCATGCATCTGGCCGGACAGGCCGATGCCCTTCACCGCGGCGAACTGCTTGGGATAGGACGCCTTCAATTCGGCGATCGCGTCCTCGCAGGCGCGTATCCAATGCAGCGGATCCTGTTCGGACCAGCCAGGATGTGGCCGAGAGACATCAAGCGTGCCATGGCCGGAGCCGACGACGCCCTGTCCGGCATCGATCAGCAGCGCCTTGACGCCCGATGTGCCCAGGTCGAGGCCGAGATACATGGTGTCCTCCCACGTCGTTATTTTTTTCGGAGTCCGAAAAAATATACTTGAGCAGTTTTTAAGGCAAGATCCGCTCCGGGTCAATTCTCTGACAAATCGGCGGCGCGTCGCGAAAACAGCGCCGCCAGCGGACTGTCCGGGCGCGCCGTCGAGCGCTCCGTCGTCAGTGCCTGGGCGAGCGCGCCGTCGCCGGCGCGCAGGGCGGCCTCGATCAGCGTGAGATCGATGACGTCGCGCTGCGCGTGGCTGCCGCCAAAGCGATGGGCGATGGCCCGGATCGGACCGATCAGCCGGATGGTTTCGGCGTAGTTGCCCTCTCCGAACGCCTTGATCGCAAGCGTCAGGGGATGTCCGACATCCCGCGTGAAAACCGCGTTGTCGTCATTGCCCCGCATCGCCTCGCGCTGTGCCTCGAGCAAGATCCGGGCCGGAGCGTCGAGCCCAGCGCCGACAAAGGCCATCATCGCGTGGGCGTCGTTGAAGGCATAGTTGCCGGCGCCGGCCTTGGGCACCCAATTGGCGGCCAGTGTTGCCCAGCGGTCGCCGACATCGACGCCACCGAGATGGAGCCGCCACAGGATCGCCGATGCATCGACCATGTTGAGCGCCAGCGTCGATCTGGTGCCGTAGATCGGCCCGTCATAGAGCGCCAGCACCTCGCAGGTTTCGCCGAGATCGTAGTGGAACAATGCAAGGTGCCACCAATTGTGGACCTGGAGGAAGCTCTCCTTCGTCCAGGCTTCGGGATCGGCACGCATCCAGGCAATGCCGTCCCTTTGCCGGCTTTGCATTTCCATCACATGCGCCACCGCATGTTGCGCCCAGCCGTCGCGCGGTTCGATCTCGACCGCTATACGACCCAGTCTTTCGGCCTGCGTATACTCGCCCATCTCTTCGAGCCCAAAAGCCTGCATGCCGAGGATGGCGTGGTAACCCGGCATGTCGGTCTGCCATGACGACAGGGCACGTGCGATTCGGTCGCGCAGCATGCGGGCGTTGCCGGTGAAGAAATCGACCTGATGTCCGACCTGGAGCGCCACGGCGTCCAGCGGGAAATCGATCGCTATGTCCTGCAGGATGCCGGAGGCCTGATGCCAGCGCCCGTTGGCAAGGTGGCCGAGGGCCGAGACATGCGCACGCTCGCGCGTTGTCGCGGCAAGCGGCAGCGCCGCCTTGTGGCAGGTCCTGGCCATGGCCGTCGCCTCCGGTTCGGTGGCAAGGCCGAAAAGGTAGCCCTTGAAGACATGCGCCATGACGAAACCGGGGTCCTGCGCGATGGCGCGGTCGACGGAGTTCACCGGATCGCCAACGAAACACTGCAATTCGCGCACGGCCTGGCCGTAGGGTGCGAATCCCGCGTCCGTCGCGCCCGAAAATGCCAAGCCGGATGCGTCCCGGATAGTCATGCGAGAGTCCTTGGTCGGCGCCCCATGGGCATGATGCCCCTCGGTCCAACATGATCTTAAAGCATGGGCCACGGCAACGCCAAATCACGGGCACATCTGCACCATGTCAGCTATTTTTGCAGTTCATCAACCATGAGAGGCAGATTAGGCTTTGTAAAAGCGAACGAATTGTGGCTTCATTGCGGCGCGGGCAAGGGGCTTGAAATCGCGATCTGAGAGGGAACGCGATGCGGAACTTTGAAATACAGCTTCCGAACAGCGGCTCGGAGCACATCGGCAAGGCTATTTCTTTGGCGCGGCGAAGGCCAAGGCGAATCAACTCTGGGTTTATTAGCTTACTTGCAATTACATCGCTGATGTTGCTGCCTGGCTCCGCGGCCTTCGCGGCATGCGTGCTGGTTCCGTCTCCGGGCAATGACACCTTCACTTGCGATAGTGGCGATTCGGGCGGCAGCCTCAACGACATCAACGGCAACAACACGCTGACCTTTCCCGCCGGCGGTACCGGCCAGGTGAGCGGCAACGTCACTTTCGGCGCCGGCACGGACCGCATCGACATGCAGTCCGGCACCATCACCGGCACGGTCGATCAGGGTGACGGCACGGATTTCTTCACCATCGGCAGCGGCATCGTCTCCGGCAATGTCCAGCAGGGCGCCGGCATTGACGATTTCAACATGAGCGGCGGCCTAGTCGGTTCGCTGAACCAGGGCGACGGGCTGGACACCTTCACCATGACCGGCGGGCGCATCATCGATTTCTTCGACGACGGCGACCGTGCCGTGATGACCGGGGGCCGCATCGGCCGTGTCAACATGAAGCTCGACAAGAACTATTTCAACATGTCGGGCGGCATCATCGACCGCAACCTCGTCACCGGCTTCGATCAGGACACCATCATTCTCTCCGGGGGCACGATCGGCGGCAACATCAGCGTCAGCGGCGGCAACGACAGCGTGACGATAACAGGCGGCACGGTAGGCGGCGATGTGCTGATGAGCTTCGGCGCCGACAATTTCGTCTGGAACGGCGGCGGCATCATCTATGGCTCGGTCGACCTCGGCGCCGACAACGATACCGCCAAGCTCAGCAATCTCACCAAGGCCAATCTTGGCGGAGCCGATGCGCTGAATGGCGGCCTGGGCACCGATGCGCTCACCTTCGACAACGTCAAGCTGGACGGCATCGCCAGAGTTCAGAACTGGGAAACCATCGACGCCACCAACGACACCCAACTGATCCTGGACGGCAATCTCGTGCTGGGCGACAGCGGCACGGGCACCGGAAAGCTCAGCGTCGACCAGGCAAGCACCCTCTATGGCGGCGGCTTCAACAGCTCCATCCAGGCCTTTACCGCGGGACAGTTGGCCGAAGTGGTCAATGCCGGCCGCATCGACCTGACCAACGGCAGCACCGGCGCCACCGATCGCCTGACCATATCGGGCAACTATGTCGGGATGGGCGGATTGCTCCTCCTCCAGACCGAGCTTGGCGACGACCGCTCCGCTTCCGACCGGCTGGTGCTGTCCGGCGGCACGGCCTCGGGCTCGACCGGCATTGCCGTGGTCAATGTCGGCGGCGCCGGGGCGCAGACCACCGCCGACGGCATCATGCTCGTCCAGGCGGTCAACAGCGCCACGTCGAGCGCCGGCGCCTTTGCCCTTGATGCGCCGGTCGCTGCCGGCGCCTTCGAATATTATCTCTTCAAGGGCGGCGTCAGCGCCGGCAGCGAGCAGAACTGGTATCTGCGATCGACCCTGAACACACCGGCAACACCGGCCGCTGGGCCGTCGGCGCTTGAACCGCCGCCGCAGCCAGAGCCGGAGGCGCCGCGGACCGAGCCGCCGCCACCACCGTCCGAGCTGCCGCCGGTGCCGCTGCCGACCGATGGCGACATCAACAACCCGCCGGTCGATTCGACACCGCCGGTGCAGGCGAGCGACCCCGAGCCCGAGGCGCCACCGGCACCGCCGCCAGCGCCGCCAGCGGATCCGCCACCGCCACCGCCGGTGGTGCCGACCGCCGTGCCGGACCTGCCGACGCCGGCAGCCGGCGAGACGATTCTGCTCTACCGCGTCGAGGTGCCCACCTACTCGGCCTTGCCGCCGGTGGCCGAGCATCTGGCGATGACGACACTCGGCACCTTCCACGAGCGGCGCGGCGAACAGAGCCTGTTGTCGAACGCGGAGCTGTCGCCGGTCTGGGGCCGCATCTACGGCCAGGACGCCAAGATGGGCTGGTCGGGAACGGTGTCGCCGTCCTTCGACGGCACCTTGTTCGGCCTGCAGGCGGGCTTCGACGTCTTCGGACGCGAAACCGCGTCGGGGGCGATCGATCGCGCCGGCCTGTTCGTCGCCTATGCCAGCATGAAGGGCGATGTGCGCGGCCAGGCACTGGGGCAGAATGATCTGTCCGTCGGCAAGCTCGACGCCAACGGCACCAGTGTCGGCGGCTACTGGACCCGCATCGGCCAGGGCGGCTGGTACCTCGACGGCGTCCTCATGGCCACCTTCTTCGGCGGCGACGCCACGTCGTCGCGCGACGTCGGTATCGATATTGGCGGAACAGGTGTCACCGCCTCACTGGAGGGCGGCTATCCCATAGCGCTGGCGCAGGGCTGGACGCTCGAACCGCAGGCGCAACTGATCTGGCAGCATCTGTCGCTCGACGATACCAAGGATCGTTTCTCGTCGGTTTCCTTCGACAGCGACGGCAGCATCACCGGCCGGCTGGGCGCTCGCCTGCAAGGCGAGACCACTGTCAACGGCATAGCGCTGCAGCCTTACCTCAAGGCCAATATCTGGCATGATTTCGGCGGCACCGACCGTGTCAGCTTCGGCACCACCGACATCTCGACCGAGGGCAGGTCGACCTCGTTCGAGTTCGGCGGCGGTATCGTCGCCAAAGTGACGGACAAGGTCAGCATCTTCGCCACCGGCGACTACACCGCAACCTCGGCGGCGACAAACGCCGCATCCTCGAGGGCAATCTGGGCTTCAGCGTCAAATGGTGAAGCAAGCAGCTGTGACGAGGTTCAGCCTGCCTGCAAATGGTCCGACCTGAATCTCAACACACCTTGGATGCGTTGGATGCGTTTCTCAATTGCTGGACCGCATCGCCACCGTGGCGATGCCGGCGCCGACCAGCAGCGTGCCGCCGGTGCGGTTGAAGATGCGGATCGCCTTGGGATTGCGCACCACGTTGCGGGCGCGTGCCGCGATCAGCGCGTAACCGAAGGCGTTGGCGAAGGCGAGCGCTAGGAACGTCGTCTCGAAAATCAGCATCTGCGTCCAGAAATTGGCATGCCGGTCGAGAAACTGCGGCAGGAAGGCGACGAAGAAGGTGATGCTCTTCGGGTTGAGCGCGGTGACCAGCCAGGCATGCGCCATTATCTTGGCCGACGACACCATGTCGGTGCGCGGTTCGGCCTTCAGCGTACCGCCGGCGCGGAACAGTTTCACGCCGAGATAGATCAGATAGCCGGCGCCGATCAGCTTCAGGATGGTGAAGACAGTGGCGGAAGCCGCAAGCAGCGCGCCGATGCCCAGCATCGACAGGGTCATGGCGGTGAAGTCGCCGAGCGCCACGCCGACGGCCATCGGCAAGGCCGTGCGCCAGCCCTGGCCCAGCGCATAGGACACGACCAGAAGGATGGTCGGGCCCGGGATGATGAGAAGGATGCTCGACGCGGCAGCGAAGGCGGCCCAGGTTTCGAAGGACATGCTCGTCTCCCTTGAGCGTAAAGAAGAGGATAAATCCTTGGGTCCCGAAGAATGTAAAGGGCCGAATCTTTGTTTTCGCGCATTCCGGCCCGGCAACCGGCACAATTGCGCCAGCGGCAACTCGGTGTCAGTTCGCGCCGCTCAGCAAACGCAAGCAGCACAAGGCATTCACGCTTTGTCAACCATGAATGATGAAAATGCCCGCAATCCGGCCGGACCGTGCTTCCCGCCGAAAGCGTAGGGTTTGGGTATATGCGTGAGTTGCCGCAAGGTCCGACGCCGCCACGAAACGGCGACGCAATCGAAACCGATTTTCTTCTCTCCCGCCGCGCCGTCCTTTCCGGGGCCGGCGCTTTGGCGCTGCTCGGCGTCGCCGGCTGTTCGACTTCGGGTGGCGGCGACCTGCCGGCGCTCCAGCTCGACGATACGGTCACGGGTTCGGTGCCGATCCGGCCCTCGATCAGCGTCGACAAGAACATCACCAGTCCCGACGTCATGTACGCCTCCTTGACTGACAACGGCTTCAACGTGCCCGAGGTGCCCTATCTCAAGGTCAAGCCGGAATTCCGCCGCCAGATCGTCGTCGACACCACTGGCGAGGCGCCCGGCACCATCGTCGTGCATCTCAAGGAACGCATGCTCTATCTCGTCCAGCCGGGCGGCGACGCCATCCGCTACGGCGTCGGCATCGGCAAGGATGGCTTTCGCTGGTCTGGCCGCGCCAACATCCAGTACGGCCGGGAATGGCCGACCTGGACGCCGCCGCCCGAAATGATCCAGCGCAAGCCCGAACTGGTGAAGTGGCAGGGCGGCCAGCCCGGCGGCCTCACCAATCCGCTCGGCGCCCGCGCGCTCTACATCTACCAGGACGGCAAGGACACCGGCTACCGCATCCATGGCTCGCCCGAATGGTGGAGCATCGGCCAGGCGATGTCGTCGGGCTGCGTGCGCCTGATCAACCAGGACATCATCGACCTCTACAGCCGGGTATCGAAGAAAAACCCGGTCGTCGTCATGTGATCGTGGCCGCGGTTTGCGTCCGCCAGACTCTTCCGTTGCGCGAGGCGACAAGACAGGCCAAGGTGCCTTGAAAACCATCGCCTCGGGAGACGTCAGGAATGGCCGGAACTTTTGTCATCGCGCAGGGCGGCGGCCCGACCGCCGTCATTAACCAGACCGTTGTGGGCGCCACGCTGGAGATCCGCAAGCGTGATCCCGGCGCCAAGGTGCTGGGCTCCATCCACGGCGTGCGCGGCATCCGTGACGGCAACTATGTCGACCTTTCCGCCATCCCGGAGGACCGGCTGCGGCTGATCGCCGGAACGCCGAGCGCCGCCCTCGGCTCGACGCGCGACAAGCCGGATGCCGCCTATTGCGAGGTCATCCTGAAGGGCCTGCAGAAGGCTGGCGCCGACGCCTTCATCTATATCGGCGGCAACGACACTTCGGGCACGCAGCAAATCCTGACCGATGCCGCCGGCGGCAAGATCGCCTTCGTCCATGCGCCGAAGACGATCGACAACGATCTCGAGGAAAACGACCATACGCCGGGCTTCATGTCGGCGGCCGAATTCGTCGCCGGCGCCTTCCTGTCCGTCGATCTCGATTTCCGCGCGCTGCCCGGCATCTATGTCGGCATCGTCATGGGCCGGCATGCCGGTTTCCTGACCGCGGCGGCGGCTGCCTGGCAACTCGATCCCGACAGCGGCCCGCATCTCGTCTACGTGCCGGAGCGGCCGTTCTCCGCCGCCGGTTTCATCGACGACGTGCGCGCCACCCTCGACCGCCACAAGCGCTGCATCGTCGCCGTGTCGGAAGGCGTCAGCACCGCCGACGGCAAGGCGCTGGTCGAAAGCCTGGTGCCGGCGGATAAACTCGAGCGCGATCAGCACGGCAACGTCAAACTGTCGGGCAGCGACCTGCCGGCGGCGCTCGAACGGGCATTGGCCGAGGGGCTGCCGGGCAAGCGGGCACGCGTCGACGCGCTCGGCTACATGCCACGCGGCTATGTCGGCGCCATCAGCGCGGTCGACGCGCAGGAGGCGTTCGATGCCGGCGCCTTCGCCGTCGGCGTCGCCGAACAGGGCGGCGGCTCGGTGGCGTTGCAATATGATGGCAGCAAGATAGTGCTGAAGAAGGTGCCGCTGAAAAACGTCGCAGGCAAGACCCGCCACATGCCCGACGATTTCATGAAGCCCGACGCCAACCAGCTTTCCGAGACCGGCATGGCCTATCTCAAGCGGCTGGTGCCGGAAAAATACAAGGTCGGAAAGCCGTTCGTCTGATGCCCGGCCTGCACATTATCCGGATTCTCACGTGAACTCAGGCTGGTTCTCCAGGCGCATCGTCGACGACAGGACGACGATGCTGACCGAGCCGTTCGTGCACGACTATGTGCGCGCCAACATCTGGCATCTGACCGGCCGCGATGCCGACCTTCTGGTCGATACCGGCATGGGCATCTGCCCGCTGGCGCCGCAGATAAGGACGCCCGAAGGCAAGCCGCTTCTGGTCGTCGCCACCCATATCCACCTCGACCATGTCGGCTCGCTGCACGAATTCCCGCTGCGGGCCGGGCCAAGGATGAGCGCGGCGCAATTCGAGAGCATGGATGAGGCTGCGACCTACGCCTACATGTTCCGTGATATCGAGGGCGCGGTCTCGAAACTGCCGGCGCCAGGCTGGAAATCGGCCGACTATGCGATACCGCCGGCGCCGTTGACGCGCACACTCGACGAAGGCGACGTGGTCGATCTCGGCGATCGCCGGTTTCGGGTGCTGCATCTGCCCGGGCACTCGCCGGATTCGATCGCGCTGTTCGACGAGGCCGACGGCCTGTTCTTCAGCGGCGACGCCATCTATGACGACACGCTGATCGACGATTTGCCGGATTCCGATCGGGAGGCCTATCGCGACACGATGCGCCGGCTGCTCGACCTGCCGGTCCGCGTCGGCCATGGCGGCCACGGCCCGAGCTTCGACGGCAGGCGCATGCGCGAAATCGCATCGGCCTATCTGCGGTCCGTAAGCGTGCTCTGAATTAAATCTTCGTAAGGTCGGGCCAAACCCCTAAATCGCGCGGATCGGCGCCCTAGATAGTTGTTGTCGATCCGGCCGGCCGCCATGCGTGGCGAGGCAGGCAAGCCCGGCCGCCGACACGCCGACGGGCACTCTCCCAGGAAGACCCGCGGCGCGGATCAACCCCTCGCCCGGACAGAACGACCATGTCAAACCTGAGCATTCTTCGTAGGCATCGCGTCGCCGCCCTGCTGGGCGCCGCGCTGCTGGCATCTCCCTTTGTCGTCTCGTTCGCCGACGGCGCGAACGGCGTCGGCACGGGCAACACGGTTGCAACGACGCAGACCCCCGTTGCCGGGACCATGGCCCCGAGGGGGTCGTTGGCGCCGATCGTGGCCACGACCAAGCCGGCCGTCGTGACCATCACCACGCTCATGAAAGCACAGCCTGAAGCAATGAACGGGGCGTCGCCCTTCGACGGCAATTCGCCCTTCGACGATTATTTCCGACAGTTCTTCGGCGATCAGGGCATGCCTGGTCCCAAGACGCCTCCGCAACAGCAACTGCCGCGCGCCGAGGCGCTCGGTTCGGGCTTCATCGTCGGTGCCGACGGCACCATCGTCACCAACAACCACGTCGTTGACGGCGCCTCCTCGATCAAGGTCACGCTCGACGACGGCACGGAGCTTCCGGCCAAGCTGGTCGGTCACGATACCAAGAACGACCTCGCCGTACTGAAGATCAACGCGGGCAAGTCGTTGCCAACCGTGAAATGGGGTGACTCCGACAAGCTCATGACGGGTGATCAGGTGCTAGCGATCGGCAATCCGTTCGGCATCGGCACCACGGTCACGGCCGGCATCGTCTCGGCGCGTGGCCGCGATTTGCATAGCGGGCCCTTCGACGATTTCATTCAGATCGACGCGCCGATCAATCGCGGCAATTCCGGCGGCCCGCTGGTGGACGTCAATGGGAATGTCGTCGGCATCAACACGGCGATCTTTTCGCCCAATGGCGGCAGCGTCGGTGTGGGCTTCGCCATTCCGTCGGACCAGGCTGAGAAAGTGGTCGCCAAGCTGATGAAGGGCGGCAACATCGAATACGGCTATCTCGGCGTCGAGATCCAGCCCGTCACCCCGGATGTGGCAAGCGCCATCGGGCTGGACCATCCCAGCGGTGCCTTGGTCTCGCAGGTCAATGACGGGTCGCCCGCGGCCAAGGCCGGCGTCGAGACCGGCGACGTCATCACCGGCTTCGCCGGGCAGGACGTCAAGGATCCCAAGGATCTTTCGCGGGCTGTCGCCGACGTCGCGCCGGGTGCCAGGGAGACACTGGATGTCTGGCGCAAGGGCAAGGCCGTACAGATTTCCGTCGATGTCGGACGCAACAGCGACGATGTGAAGACGGCCTCGACTGGCAACTCCAGCGCGCCGGGCACCGAGCAGGGGTCCCGCGCGCCGGCCATCGGCCTCGGCTTGATGGATATCACGCCGGACATTCGCCAGCAGATGAACCTCCCCGAGAACGAGCACGGCGCGGTGGTTGCGAGCGTCAATCCCGACAAGCCGGCAGCGGCTGCCGGCATCCAGCCGGGCGATGTCATCGTCGCCGTCAACCAGGCTCCGGTGAAGAACGCCAGGCAGGTGACCCAAGCGATTGCCCAAGCCGGCAAGTCCGGACGCAAATCGGTGCTGCTCCTGGTGGAACGTGGCGACACCCAGATCTATGTCGCCGTGCCGTTCGCCAATGGCTGACACCTGACACCGGCGTGGCGGGCTTGCGGACGAGCCCGCCACGCCCGGTCTTTTCGGCTATAATTTGCGCAGCCTTTATCGACTATAATTTGCGCAGTGCCACTTCCTCGATCAGGTGGTCGGCGCCCTTGCGCAGGATCAAGTCGGCGCGGGCGCGCGTCGGCAGGATGTTTTCGCGCAGGTTCTTCAGGTTGATGTTGGTCCACAGGCCCTCGGCGATCGCCTTGGCTGCATCCTCCGACAGCTGCGAATAGCGGTGGAAGAAGGAGTCCGGATTGCGGAAGGCGGTCTCGCGCAGCCGCATGAAGCGCGAAATATACCAATTGTGGATCAACTTCTCGTCGGCATCGATATAGATGGCGAAGTCGAAGAAGTCCGACAGGAAAGGCACGATCTTGCCGTCCTGCGGCAGCTTGCCCGGCTGCAGCACGTTGATGCCTTCGAAGATCAGGATGTCGGGCCGGTCGATGGTGACGAACTCGCCGGGGATGACGTCATAGGTCAGGTGCGAATAGACCGGCGCGCGGACATCGGGCAATGCCGACTTGATGCCTGACAGGAAACGCAGCAGCGCGCCGACATCGTAGCTGTCGGGGAAACCCTTGCGCTCCATCAGGTTTTCGCGGCGCAGCACCTCGTTGGGCAGCAGGAAGCCATCCGTGGTGATGAGATCGACCTTGGGGCTCGACGGCCAGCGCGCCAGAAGTTCCTTGAGCACGCGCGCCGTGGTCGATTTGCCGACCGCGACCGAACCGGCGATGCCGATGATGAACGGCGTCTTGGCCACGTCGACCGCGTTGAAGAAGGCCTGGCGCTGCCTGAACAGAAGCTGGCTCGCCTCGACATGCGCCGACAAAAGCCGCGACAGCGACAGATAGATGCGCTTGACCTCTTCGAGGTCGACCGGGTCGTTGAGCGAACGCAGGCGGCGGAACTCGTCCTCGCTCAGCGTCAGCGGCGTATCGGCCCGGAACCGCGACCATTGCTCGGCCGAGAAGAAGCGAAACGGGGAATATTTCTCGGTTGGCGCGAGCTGATCCATCGAGATACCTGCCCTCCCTCCCGATCAGCCCTTGGGCCGTGACGCCTTCTCGGCGATGCCCGAACGCCCAGTACGGGCTTCGAGCTCCTTGAGCACGTCGTTCAACGGAACACCCGAGATGCCGAGAACGACAAGCCAATGATATATAAGATCGGCGCTTTCGGAAACGAGGCCCTGTCTGTCGCCCTTGACGGCGGCGATCACGGTCTCGACCGCCTCCTCGCCGAGCTTCTGCGCCGCCTTGTCGATGCCCCGGGCGTAAAGCTTGGCGGTCCACGAATCCGCATCGCCGGAATGGGCGCGGTCGCTGACGATTTTTTCCAGGTCGGAGAGCGAAAACTCGGCCATGTCGATCTATCTTCTTGTTTAAGCCGGGTTTTTCCCGAAAGCCGGCTTCGGGAGCATGCTCTAGGACCTGTTGCCCAGCGAGTCCAGCCGCATCGGCAGGCCGGCCTCGGCCATATGCGCCTTGGCTTGCGCGATGGTGTAGGTGCCGAAATGGAAGATGGAAGCCGCCAGCACAGCACTTGCACGGCCGTCGCGAATGCCTTCGACCATGTGGTCGAGCGTGCCGACGCCCCCCGATGCGATGACTGGCGCGCGCACCGCGTCCGATACCGCGCGGGTCAGCGCGATGTCGTAGCCGGCCTTGGTGCCGTCGCGGTCCATCGAGGTCAACAGGATCTCGCCGGCGCCGCGATCGACCATTTGGCGCGCGAATTCGACGGCGTCGATGCCGGTCTTCTCGCGCCCGCCATGGGTGAAGATCTCCCAGCGGTCGGCCTCGCCGCGGCCGGAGACTTTCTTGGCGTCGATGGCGACGACGATGCATTGGTTGCCGAACTTGTCGGCGGCTTCGGCGACGAAATCCGGGTTCTTCACCGCCGCCGTGTTGATCGACACCTTGTCGGCGCCGGCCAGCAGCAATTTTCGGATGTCGGCGACCTGGCGCACGCCGCCGCCGACGGTCAGCGGCATGAAGCATTGTTCCGCGGTGCGGGCGATGACGTCGAAGATGGTCTCGCGATTGTCCGACGAAGCGGTGATGTCGAGAAAGCAGAGTTCGTCGGCGCCGGCGGCATCATAGGCCTTGGCTGCCTCGACCGGGTCGCCGGCGTCGATGAGGTCGACGAAATTGACGCCCTTGACGACACGGCCGTCCTTGACGTCGAGGCAAGGGATGACGCGGGCTTTCAGCATCAGCGGCCCTCTATCGTGGCAAGCAGATCGTTGAGCAGTTGGCCGACCAGCGGCGGCACATCGGCCTGGGCGTCGAAGGCCGGATCGTAAGCGGAAACGGTGATGCCGATGACCGGTACCGCAAGCGCCATGGCGCAGACCGCGTCGCGCATCTGCTCCGGGTTCGGCCCGCCTGATGTGACGTAGCGGTTGGCCTGCAGCGCCTTGGGATCATGCACGTCGAGATCGAGATGCATGTGCACGCTGTTGGCGCCGGCTGCTTTCAGTCTTTCCGTCGCTTGCGCCACGCCGGGACATTCCGTCCGGATGACCGGCAATGTTTCGAGAAGTTTTTCCTCCGCCGGATCGAGATCGCGGGCGTTGACGAGCACGCAGCGCGCGGGATCGATCGGCCTGAAACCGGGAATGGCCGCCGCCATCGGGCGCCAGCACAGGCCGAGCACCGTCGACAGCGCCATGCCGTCGAGAAAGCCGTATACGGACGTTTCGGGCGTGTTGAGGTCGCCATGCTGGTCGGCCCAGATGATCGCATCGGCGCCTTCGCCGGCGACCGCGCCGGCTGACGTCAGGCAGTTTCCGGCCAGCACGATGGGAAACCGCCCCCTGTCGCGGGCAATGCGGACCTCGCCCGAGACGGCGTTGCAGACGGCAAAACCCGTGGCGATCTCGCGCTCCTGGTCGGCGCCGACCCTGCCGATGTCCTCGACCGTGACGTCGTGACCGGCAAGGGTCAGGGCATCGACGAGCCCGCCTGATATCAGCGCGTCGGGCCCCTGGCCCATGCCGCCGTGATAGTGGCCGCTGTCATAGGAGGCCAGGATGAGCGAAACCTTCACGATCGCGCCTCCGTCGCCGGCCGGCCCTGCAGGATCGCCAGCGCCTCGGCCGGGTCGATGCGGCCATCATAGAGGGCGCGGCCCGAGATCGCACCTTCGAGTTTTTGCGCGTCGGGCATGGTCATGCGCACGATGTCGGCGATCGAGGCCAGCCCGCCGGAAGCAATGACCGGGATCGACACGGCGTCGGCGAGGTCGATGGTGGCGTCCCAGTTGATGCCGGTCAGCACGCCGTCGCGGTCGATGTCGGTGTAGATGATGGCGGCGACGCCGGCGCCTTCGAATTTCCTGGCCAGTTCGATGACACCGAGGCTCGAGGCCTCGGCCCAGCCTTCGACGGCTACCTTGCCGCCCTTTGCGTCGATGCCGACGGCAACCTTGCCCGGAAACGCCTTGCAGGCCTGCCTGACCAGATCGGGATCGCGCACCGCCACCGTGCCGAGGATGACGCGGGCCAATCCACGGTCGAGCCAATCCTCGATCTGCTCCAGCGTGCGGATGCCGCCGCCGAGCTGCACGGGATTCTTTGTCACTTTCAGGATGGCGCCGACCGCGGCGCTGTTGACGCTCTGACCCTGGAAGGCGCCGTTCAAGTCGACGACGTGCAGCCACTCAAAACCCTGCTCTTCAAAGGCTTTGGCCTGTGCTGCCGGATCATCATTGTAGATGGTCGCGGTCGCCATGTCGCCGTGCTTCAGCCGCACGCACTGGCCGTCCTTGAGATCGATGGCTGGAAACAGGATCATACGTTCAGGCGCCTTCAACGATGACGAAATGACCTGACGAAGCGGCAAGCCGGAATTTGGAGGCATGCTGGTATTCAGGCGAATGGTAGCATTCGACCGCCTTGTCGAAAGACTCGAACTCGACCAGCACATGGCGGTTGCCGGTAGGTCCTTCCGGATTTTCGTGGCGGCCGGCCCGCACGGCGAATTTCGCGCCATACTTCGCGAACGCCACAGCATTGGCCTCGATGTACTGTTTATATATCTCGGGGTCGCGGACATCGATCATCGCCATCCAGTAGCCCTTCTTGCTCATGGTGTTCAGGGCCTCCAGCGCAGGAAATTCGTGATCAGCGCCAGGCCCAGCGCCTGGCTCTTCTCCGGATGGAACTGCGTGCCGGCGAGATTGTCGCGGGCGACCGTGGCCGTCACCGCACCGCCATAGTCGGCGGCCGCAACGACCTCGTCCGGGTTCTTTGCATCGAGATGGTAGGAGTGGACGAAATACGCATGCAGGCCCGACGCGCCGGTCGGAATGCCGGAAAACAGCGGGTGCTGGCGCCTCAATTCGATCGTGTTCCAGCCGATCTGCGGGATCTTCAGCGCCGGATCGGAAGGTGTGATCTCCTTGACGTCGCCCGATATCCAGCCGAAGCCGTTGGTGATGGTCTTTTCGAGGCCGCGCTGCGACATCAGCTGCATGCCGACGCAAATGCCCAGGAAAGGCCGGCCCTTGGCGATGGCGACGTCCTCGACCGCCTCCCACATGCCCTCGACGGCACGCAGGCCGGCCGCGCAGTCGGCGTAAGCGCCGACGCCGGGAAGGACGATGCGGTCCGCGGTGCGTACACGGTCGGCATCGGCCGTCAGGTCGATCCGCGCCGATATGCCGGCCTCGCGCGCGGCGCGCTCGAAAGCCTTCGTTGCCGAGCGCAGATTGCCCGAACCGTAATCGATGATCGCAACCCGCATCTCAGCGCCGTCCCGGAATGTGGGTCAGCCCCAGCGCTATGCCGGGCTGCGTGGGGCGCGCCAAAGCGGCATCCGGAACGATGCGCGGCGCGGGTGCTGCTTCGTCCGAAAGGCCTTCGATTTCCAGGGCATAGCGCATATCGGCGTCCGCGAGCCAACCGGCCTCGACGACGCCCCATTCATGCCAGCCGCGGCGGCGCAGCGCCGCGATACGCAATCCCTGGCCCTCCAGCCCGACATAGAGCGAGACGAGCAGCGACAGCAGCGAGCCAGCGACACCGAGGCCAAGTTTCTGGCCAAGCATCGAAAGCACGCCCATGACGACAAAGACGAGCGCCGCTTCGACCCACAGCCGGTGCCAGGCAAGCCACAGCGGCGGCACGAGCAGGCCGAGCCAGGTGAAGCCGTCGCGGACCAACGTCGTCGTGTCGACTTTCTCGCTACGGCTAGGTGGCTCCATCACGACATAGGCGGTCATGAGACTATCCCTTCAAAGAACCCTTGGTGGAGGGAACCGCGTCAGGCCGGCGCGGATCACGCTCGAGCGCGGCGCGCAGCGCGTGCGCCACCGCCTTGAAGCAGGTCTCGGCGATATGATGGTTGTTGGCGCCATAATGGTTGGTGACATGCAGCGTGATGCCGGCATTCTGCGCCAGCGCCTGGAAGAATTCGCGCACCAGTTCGGTGTCGAAGGTGCCGATCTTGGGCGACGAGAACGAAACGTTCCAGACCAGGAAGGGCCGGCCCGACACGTCGATCGCCGCACGCGTCAGCGTCTCGTCCATGGCAAGGTCGATCGAAGCGTAGCGCATGATGCCGCGCCGCTCGCCCAGCGCCTTGGTCAAGGCCTGGCCGAGCGCAATGCCGGTGTCCTCGACCGTGTGGTGGTCGTCTATGTGCAGGTCGCCATTGGCCTTGACGGTCATGTCGATCAGCGAATGGCGGGAAAGCTGATCCAGCATATGGTCGAAGAAGCCGACGCCCGTGGCGATGTCCGATTTGCCGGAGCCGTCGACATGTATCGAGACCGAGATGTCGGTTTCCGCAGTCTTTCGGCTTGCGTCGGCGGAACGAGGCGCCATCACTCTATCCTTGTGCCAGTGGTTCAGATCGTGACCGGTTCACGGGCCTCAAGCGCTAGCGGGCTTGAAAACGAGAGCCTTCTAGCAGCATGATCCGGCGATTGCCAGTTGCGATCCCGGCCGCTATCGAGCCGTTTGCAATCATTGGCCCCGTGCATACATATGGCCGATCAAAGTTACTCGTACCGCGCCAATCGCCTTTTTGGGATGGCGCTGCTCGGAGCCAGGAAATGTCTGATAATCTGACCATGCACGCCACGACGATCGTGACCGTGCGCAAGGGCAACAAGGTGGTGATCGCCGGCGACGGCCAGGTCAGCCTTGGCCAGACCATCATGAAGGGCAACGCCCGCAAAGTGCGCCGCATCGGCAAGGGCGGCAATGTGATTGCCGGTTTCGCGGGTGCCACAGCCGACGCCTTCACGCTCTTGGAACGCCTCGAAGCCAAGCTCGAACAATATCCCGACCAACTGACGCGCGCCTGCGTCGAGCTTGCCAAGGACTGGCGCACGGACCGTTATCTGCGCCGGCTGGAGGCGATGATGCTGGTTGCCGACAAATCGGTCTCGCTGGCGCTGACCGGCAACGGCGACGTGCTGGAGCCCGAACATGGCGTCATGGCGATCGGTTCGGGCGGCAATTACGCGCTGGCCGCGGCGCGCGCGCTGATGGACAGCGACAAGGACGCCGAGGAGATCGCCCGCAAGGCGATGCAGATCGCGTCCGACATCTGCGTTTACACCAACAATAATTTCGTTGTCGAAACGCTCGATGCGGCTTGATCAGGCCGACCATGGCCCCGAACCGCAGCGTAAGCGAAAAGTGGACGCCGGTTTTCGGAAAGACCATGATCCAACCAGAAAATAGCTACGATTTTCGGCCGGTGACCAAAAAGGACCTGCCGATGATCGCAGGCTGGCTGGCCGAGGCGCATGTTGCAGAGTGGTGGGGCGATCCCGAGGCGGAAATCGCAGAAATTGCCGATCATATAGACTCGATTTCCGTCGAGCCGCTGATCGTTGAGCTCGACGGCAAGCCGATCGCCTATCTGCAGAGCTACGATCCGCATCTGGAAGACGGCCATCCCTATGCCGATCAGCCGTTCGGCACGCTCGGCATCGATATCTCGATCGGCCGGCCGGAACTCATCGGCATCGGCCATGGCTCGGCGATCGTGCGCCAGTTCGTCGAAGACCTGTTCAAGGAAGGCGTGCCGCGTGTCATTATCGACCCTGACCCAGCCAACATCAGGGCCATCCGGGCCTATGAAAAGGCGGGATTTCGGGCCATTGATCGCAGACAGTCGATCTATGGCGACGCCGTGCTGATGGCGATCGATGCCGAAGACGCGCAAGAGCGGTAATTCAGGATATGGTCACGGCCAGCGAGGACAAGAGCCTTTCCGCTTACGAGGATAGCTGGCGGATGGGGCTGCTGATCGTCGCCGGCCTGCTCGTCGCCCAGGCCGTCGCGCTCTACCTGATGGGCCATCCGCCGATCTGTACCTGCGGCTATGTCAAGCTGTGGCATGGCGTGGTGAACAGTTCGGAGAATTCCCAGCACATTTCGGACTGGTACACCTTTTCGCACATCATCCACGGCTTCCTGTTCTACGCGCTGGCCCGGTTCCTGTTCCCGCGCTCGCCGATCGGGTTGCGGCTGGCATTCGCCGTCCTCGTCGAGGGAGGCTGGGAAATCCTCGAAAATAGTCCGTTCATCATCGAGCGCTACCGCGCCGGCACCATTTCGCTCGATTATTACGGCGACAGCATCATCAATTCGGTGTCCGACACACTGGCCATGGTGCTGGGATTTGTCATGGCGCGAAGGCTACCTATATGGGTGATCGTCAGCCTCGCCATCCTCTTCGAACTGGGTACCGGCTATCTCATCCGGGACAATCTTACACTCAACGTGATCATGCTGCTGCATCCGTTCGAGACCATCAAGCAGTGGCAAAGTGGAATTTAGTGATATGAGCACATTTTCTCCCCGCGAAATCGTTTCGGAACTCGACCGCTTCATCATCGGCCAGAAGGACGCCAAGCGCGCCGTGGCCATCGCTCTGCGCAACCGCTGGCGCCGCCAGCAGCTCGAAGGCCAGATGCGCGAAGAGGTGATGCCGAAGAACATTCTGATGATCGGCCCGACCGGCGTCGGCAAGACCGAGATTTCGCGCCGCCTGGCACGGCTCGCCGGCGCGCCGTTCGTCAAGGTCGAGGCGACCAAGTTCACCGAGGTCGGCTATGTCGGCCGCGACGTCGAACAGATCATCCGCGACCTGGTCGAGATCGCCATCGGCCTGACGCGCGAGAAGATGCGCGAGGACGTGAAGGCGCGCGCCCATGTCAACGCCGAGGAACGGGTGCTGGAAGCGCTGGTCGGCAAGACGGCGAGCCCGGCGACGCGCGATAGCTTCCGCAAGAAGCTGCGCGAGGGCGAGCTCGACGACAAGGAAATCGAGGTCGAAGTGGCCGACACCGGCAATGGCGGCATGCCCGGCTTCGAGATTCCCGGCATGCCGGGCGCCAATATCGGCGTGCTCAACATCAACGACATGCTGTCGAAGGCGATGGGCGGCAAGAAGACCAAGCTGCGCAAGACCACGGTGAAGGAGTCCTACGACCTGCTGGTCGGCGACGAGTCCGACAAGCTGCTCGACCAGGACGAGGTGGTGCGCCGGGCGCTGGACGCAACGGAGAATGACGGCATCGTCTTCCTCGACGAAATCGACAAGATCGCCGCCCGGTCGGACATTTCGGGCGGCCCTTCGCGAGAAGGCGTGCAGCGCGACCTGCTGCCGCTGGTCGAAGGCACGACGGTAGCGACCAAATACGGTCCGGTGAAGACGGACCATATCCTGTTCATCGCTTCCGGTGCCTTCCATGTCTCCAAGCCGTCCGACCTGCTGCCGGAACTGCAGGGCCGCCTGCCGATCCGCGTCGAGCTGCGCGCGCTGGAGAAGGAGGACTTCGTCCGCATCCTGACCGAGACCGAGGCGAGCCTGATCAAGCAGTATATCGCGCTGATGAAGACCGAAGGCGTTGAGCTCACCTTCACCGACGACGCCATCGATTCGCTCGCCGGTGTCGCCGTCGATCTCAACGCCAGCATCGAGAACATCGGCGCGAGGCGGCTGCAGACTGTGATGGAGCGGGTGCTGGACGACATCTCCTATGATGCGCCGGACCGCAACGGCACGGCGGTCACCATCGACGCCGCCTATGTCCAGAAGCATGTCGGCGACCTCTCCAGAAACACGGATTTGTCGCGGTTCATCCTTTGAACGAGGGCGCCGGAGCAGGCCGGCGCGGTCATGCAACAACGTCCGGCAGGAGCCATGTGTGGCCAGATGGTACCATCTGGCCACCTTTCGTCTAGCCGGATGATGGGGCGCTCTCGACTCGACCAAGTGCTTTACCTAGTTTGCGCCGCAATTCTCTAGGCGGCGGCGCATGAAAAAACTCATCTTGGTCATTCTCGGCTTGACGTTGGCGGCGACGCTGTTCGCCGCCGACGCGGCGACATTGGTGCCGGCGGGAAACCGCAATACCGAGCAGCCAGACATTCCCGGCGCCTCGAGCCGCCGCACGCAGGCGACCAACACCACCTTCCAGGCGAAGTACCGCAAGGTCTACGCGCTGCTGCAGAACGACGCCGATCTGCGCGCCAAGATCAAGAAGGCAGCAAGCGCCTATGGCATCGACCCCATGCACATCGTCGGCGCCATCGTCGGCGAGCACACCTACAATGTCGACGCCTACGACCGGCTGCAGACCTATTACGTCAAGGCGATCTCCTACCTCTCGAGCAAGCTCTCCTTCGCCTATGACGGCGAGGACATCACCGATTTCGTGCAGCGGCCGGAATTCAAGAAATGCGCCGCGATTTCGGACAGCTACGATCTGTGGGAATGCCGCGAACAGGTCTGGAACCGCTCGTTTCGCGGTAAGACTGTCGGCGGCGAGGATTTCCCCGACAACCGTTTCGGCGCCACCTTCTTCCAGCCCTACTATGCCGGCCAGACCTTCGGCCTCGGCCAGCTCAATCCCCTGACCGCCCTGCAGATGAGCGACCTCGTGCACAAGGTGTCGGGCCTGCCGAAGCTCGACGTCTCCGATCCCAATTCGGTCTACAAGACCATCATGGATCCGGACCTGACGCTTCCTTACGTCGCCGCGACGATCAAAAAGTCGATCGACGCCTATAGGAGCATCGCCGGCTTCGACATCTCTGGCAATCCGGGCATCACGGCCACGCTGTACAATGTCGGCAATCCGGAGCAGCGCGCCTATGCGCTGAAGTCGGAAAACGACAGGCGCCGCGCCACCGGTGAGCCGGAGAAGCTGCCCGAAGAGAATTACTACGGCTGGCTCGTCAACGACAAGCTGGCGGAGCTCAAGGCGCTGTTCTAAGGACCTCTACCTCCCCTTCGTGGCGAGATCAGACCGAAAGATCCGGATAGGGCCGATGCAGTCATACGCAATTGCCCTGCAACAAGGCAGAGGGCGGCCAACTTCACTCAGGCGGCCAGCAACGCCTTCAGCTTAACTTCAGGCGAGCCCAGCGCCTCCGGCGCCGGCTTGGCACGCTTGCCGATCAGCATTTCGGCCAGCCTTATGTCGCGGGCGACCGCATTGCCCGGGCCGATGCCGCTCGCCGCCACCAGCCTGCCGTCCTCGGCGAGATGGAAGAGGATGAAGGCGCCGTCACCGAGATCGCGGCGCACAAGGCCGCGGCCTTCGTCGGAGAGGCCGGCGATCTGCAAGCTCAGCCCATACTGATCCGACCAGAACCACGGAACAGCCGCATGCGCCTCGCCGGCGCCAAGCATGTTCTTTGCCGCCAGTGCGCCCTGTTCCTGTGCATTGCGCCAGGCCTCCAGCCGCACGCGGCGGCCGCCATAGACGGCGAGCGGAAACGAGCAGCAATCGCCGGCGGCGAAGATGTCGGGATCAGCGGTTTGCAGATAGGCATCGACTGATATGCCGTTTTCAATGGTCAGGCCGGCTTCGGCCGCGAGCCCGGTCACCGGCACGGCGCCGATGCCGATGACGGCGAGGTCGGCCGATATTTTGCGCCCGCCGGCAAGCGTCACCCGCACCTCCTTGCCCTCGTCGGCGATGGAGGCGATGCCTTCCCCGCAGACCACGTCGACACCCTCGGCGACATGCGCTTCATGGATGATTTCGGCGATCTCGGCCGGAACGCCGCGCATCAGGATACGTGGCTGCGCCTCGATGACAGTGACCGAGGCGCCGAGCTTGCGTGCGGCTGCCGCAAGTTCAAGGCCGATGAACCCGCCGCCAATGATGGCGATGCGGTTGCCGGCACGAAGGTGGGCGCGAATGGCCAGCGCGTCGGCGAAGGTTCTGAGATAGACGCAGCGCACGCCAAGGCCAGGCATCGGCAGCTTGCGCGGCGTCGAACCGGTGGCCAGCAGCAGCTTGTCGTAGGCCAGCACCGAACCGTCCGACAGGCGTACCATGTGCGACGCGCGCTCGATCGCCACGGCCTGGACGGAATGGACGTGCCGGATCGATTTTTCGGTCAGGATCTCGTCGCTGGCGATCGCCTTGATTGCGGGCGCATCGCTGGCCATCGCCTCCTTGGACAGAGGCGGACGTTCATAGGGCAAATGCGGCTCGTCACCCACCAGCGTCACCGGCCCGTCATAGCCGAGATCGCGCAAGGCAAGCGCGGCCCGTCCGCCGCATTCGCCGGCTCCGATGATCAGCATCCCCCGCGCCATGCCGGTCATCCGATCTGAACCAGGACCTTGCCGGCGTCGACCTTGACCGGATAGGTCCTGAGGTTGACGCAGACCGGCGCGCCCCTGGCCGCGCCGGTCTTGTAGTTGAAGCGGCCATTGTGCTTGGGGCATTCGATGATGTCGTCCATCACCAGCCCATCGGCGAGATGCACCTTCTCATGCGTGCAAAGTCCGTCGGTGGCGAAATATTCGTCGTCCGGGCTGCGATAGATGGCGAAGGTGCGCCCGCCATGATCGAAGCGCATCACGTCTTCTTCGTCGATGTCACCGGTGGCGCACGCCTCGACCCAATCGTTCATTCAGTCCTCCCCTGGGATCGCACGTCGGCGCGTGATTATTCAGCCGCGACCGCGACGGCGTCGTTGTGGAATTCCTCGCGGTACGGCCTGGCGGTCGGCGGCAGCTCGCGCTTGAGGAAATAATCCTCGTTGCGCAGCTGGCGGCGGAAGACCGGGATCATCTCGCGGTAGCCGGCCAGGATCGACGGCGTCGGCGCCGGCAAATCGTGCTTGATCAGCGCGTGCAGCTTCGGCAGCGCATGGTAGGGCACCATCGGGAACATGTGATGCTCGACGTGGTAATTCATGTTCCAGTAGATGAAGCGGCTGATCGGGTTCATGTAGACGGTGCGGCTGTTCAGCCGATGGTCGGTGACATTGTCGGCAAGGCCGCCATGCTGCAGCAGGCCGACCATCACGTGATGCCAGGCGCCATAAAGCCTGGGCAGGCCGACCAGCATCAGGGGCAGGAAAGATCCGGTGGAGATCGCCAGCGCGATGGTCGCGGCATAGATCGCCGTCCAGATGCGGGCAACACGGATCGCTTTGGGCTGCTCCTGTTCGGGAATGAAGGTCTTCTCCGCCGCGCTGATGTTGCCGGCGGCATTGCGAAGCATGTCTGATATCGCATGCCAGGCGTCGAGCACGCCGACAAAACCAAGAACGAGGCGCACCAGGTCCGGCGGCCGCATGACCGAAATCTCAGGATCGCGGCCGACGATGATGGTATCGGTGTGATGGCGCGTGTGGCTCCAGCGCCAGGTCACCGGATTGCGCATGATCATGAAGCAGGCGATCTGATAGACTGCGTCATTCATCCACTGCGTGCGGAACGCCGTGCCGTGGCCGCATTCGTGCCAGCGGGAATCGGTGGATGAGCCGTAGAGCACGCCATAGGCGAAGAAGAACGGCACGCACCACCAACTGCCCCAGAACCAGGCAGCGCCGGCACCGCTGATGATGAGGGCGGCCAGCCAGATCGCCGTGTCGCGGATCGCCGGGCCATCGGAGCGCTGCATCAGCTCCTTCATCTGCTTGCGGGGAATGTCGGTGTGATACCACTCGGCCGCCGACAGCCCGTTTTCGACCGCAAGCCGGGCGTCGCGGCCGATCAGGCTGTAATCACGCCGGGACGGCGCTGCGGTCATGATTGCCTCCCATGGCGGGGCATTCGCCATGCGAATGCCGATCATCAACTAACTCCTTGCTCAGAAATAACGCCGAGCCATGATAGAATCAACATCACAAAGATAGTTTCTATCATTTCATATCAAAGTCAGGTATCGATATCAGGCAATCGAACGAGGGCGATCATGGCGAAACGGCCGACCATTACTGATCTGGCGCGAGTCTCCGGCGTCAGCGTCGCCACGGTGGACCGCGTGCTCAACAATCGCCTCCCAGTGCGGGAGGAAACCGCGCGCCGCGTCTACGAAACCGCGACCGAGATCGGCTATCACGCCGCCGGCCTGATCAAGCAGCGGATGCGCCAGGAACTGCCCGAGTATCGTCTGGGCTTTCTGCTGCTTCGGGGCAATGACGTTTTCTATGGTGATTTCGCTCGGGAACTCGAGCTGGCGGTCGCGCAATCGCAGCGCTTCCGCGGCGTCGCAACCGTCGATTTCGCCAGCTCTCTGGCCCCGGACGACATCGCCGCCCAGATGCGCAGGCTGGCGGCGAGATCGCGGGCCATTGCCGTGGTCGGCCCGGACCATCCGACGCTGACCGCCGTCGTGGAGGCGCTCAAGGCCAGGGGACTGCCGGTCTTCTCCCTTCTGTCCGACTTCGCCGCCGGCGTCCGTGAGGGCTATGTCGGCCTCGACAACCGCAAGGTCGGCCGCACCGCGGCCTGGATGATCGCCAGGGCGGCGAGGACGCCTGGCAAGGTCGCCCTTTTCGTCGGCAGCCATCGCTTCCATGGCCATGAGCTGCGGGAGATCGGCTTCCGCTCCTTCTTCCGCGAGCATGCGCCGGATTTCAGCGTGCTGGAGACGTTGGTCAATCTCGAGGCCAATCAGGTAACCCATGACGCGATGATCGATCTTCTGGCGCGGTATCCGGATCTCGTCGGCTGCTACGTCGCCGGCGGCGGCATGGAAGGCGCCGTCTCGGCGCTGCGGGCAGCGAAGCCTGGCAACATGCCGGTGGTCGTTTGCAACGAGATCAACGCCGAATCGCGCGCCGCGCTCGCCGACAACATCCTTACCATGGTGATCTCGACGCCGCTTGCCGCGCTCTGTCGTGAGCTCGTCGATCGGATGGCGCATGCCATCGAAGCCGGCGCGGCCAATGCGCCGGGTCAGATCTTCCTGCCCTTCGACATCTATTTGCCGGAAAACATCTGAAGCAATTTCGCGAAAATGCGCAGCGGCTTTCCGTCCGGGGCGCGCCAGGACGAGAGATAGGGCGTTTCGATGAAGCGACAGAGCGCTCCTGCAGTCCGCCGCCATGAACCACCCGCCAGAAATGATAGAATCTATCAGAGCAGGCAGAAAATCGCGCGCCCGAATTTGGAATCGCCCTTGACGCCCCAACGTCAAATGGAATAAATATTTCACTATATGTGGGTTTTGGTTCTTTCGTTCCGGAACATCCGTTCAGGGCAGTTCGGCGTCCAGCCGTTGGCGGCACGCTGCGGAACGAAATGGATATCAGGGAGAGATTCCCCAGGCAGATCGGGGATTCCGGAGAGATCGGTGCAACCGGACACCAAAAGTGGAGGAGAGATACAATGAAGAAATTGCTTTTGGGCGTCGCCTTCGCGGCGCTGATGAGTTCATCGGCCATGGCCGCCAAGATCGGCGTCTCGATGGCCAAGTTCGACGACAATTTTCTCACCGTGCTGCGCAACGGCATGATCGAGCAGGCCAAGGGCATGAGCGGCGTCGAGCTGCAGGTCGAGGACGCACAGAACGACGTCGCCAAGCAGCTCGACCAGATCAAGAACTTCGCCGCTTCGGGCGTCGATGCCATCATCGTCAACCCGGTCGACACCTCGGCCACCCAGGCGATGTCGGATGCGGCCGCCGCGGCCAAGATTCCGCTGGTCTATGTCAACCGCGAACCGGTCAATGTCGACAAGCTGCCCGACAACCAGGCCTTTGTCGCTTCCAACGAAGCTGATTCCGGCACGCTCGAAACCAAGGAAGTCTGCCGCCTGTTCAAGGAAGCCGGCAAGAAGGAAGCCAATGTCTATGTGATCATGGGCGAGCTTTCCAACCAGGCCGCCGTGCAGCGCACCAAGGACATTGAAGAGGTGATCGCCACGCCGGACTGCAGCTTCATCAAGATCATCGACAAGCAGACCTCGAACTGGGATCGCGACCAGGCACAGAACCTGATGACCAACTGGCTGTCGACCGGCAAGAAGTTCGACGGCGTCATCGCCAACAATGACGAAAGCGCCATTGGCGCCATCCAGGCGATGAAGGCCGCCAACATCGACATGAAGGCAGTCGTCGTCGGCGGCGTCGACGCCACTCAGGACGCGCTTGCCGCCATGCAGGCCGGCGACCTCGACGTAACCGTGTTCCAGGATGCGGCCGGCCAGGGCGCCGGTGCGCTGGATGCGGCGCTCAAGCTGGCCAAGGGCGAGAAGGTCGAACACAAGGTCTATGTCCCGTTCCAGCTCGTCACCCCGGCAAACATCGACAAGTTCCTGAAGAAGAACTGAGCCGCGGACATACGGAGCGGCGCTCTCGCGCAAAGACAGCGCCGCTCCTCTTTCCCTCGGCGCCTGACAGCTGCTCGAGGAACGGCCGCGGCTGACGGAGGATAGAAGATTGGCACAGACATCTCACGGCGTCGGCGGGGTCAGCTATGACGCCAAGAAGCGCACATGGCCGGCCGAATTCAACGTCTTCCTGGCGCTCGTCATCCTTGTCGTCATCTTCGAACTGATCGGCCGCATCTTTCTCGGCGACAGCTTCCTGTTCAACACCCGCAGCGACGTCTCCGGCATCTTCAACGAGGCCCGCCTGCAGATCATCATCCTGCAGGTGTCGATCGTCGGCATCATCGCCATCGGCGTCACGCAGGTGATCATTACAGGCGGCATCGACCTGTCCTCGGGCTCGATCGTCGGCGCGACCGCCATGATCGCCATGAGCTTCGCCCAGGTCGCGACCGTCAACGGCAACCCGAATCCCAAGGCGATGTTCCTGGCGCAGGGCTGGACCGACCTGCCGGTGATCGTCCCGGTGCTGGTGGCGATCGGCTGCGGCCTGCTCGCCGGCTTCGTCAACGGCGCGCTGATCGCCTACACGCGCATTCCGCCCTTCATCGCCACGCTCGGCATGATGGTGACCGCGCGCGGCATCGCCAAATGGTGGTCCAAGGGCCAGCCGATCTCGTTCCCGACAGACAGTTTCGCCGCGATCGGCAAGGGCCTGATGCCAGTCATCATCTTCCTGTCACTGGCGGTGCTGTTCCAGCTGATCATGACCTACACCAGATATGGAAAGCATTGCTACGCGATCGGCTCCAATGAGGATGCCGCGCGCATGTCGGGCATCAAGATCGCCAACCACAAGATCCTCGTCTACGTCATCGCCGGCATACTCGCCGCGCTCGCCGCCGTGGTGCTCTCTTCCAAGAATCTCACCGCCCAGGCCGGCATGGGCGTGATGTATGAACTCGACGCGATCGCCATGGCGGTCATCGGCGGCGTTTCGCTGTCGGGCGGCCGTGGCTCCATCATCGGCACGGTGATCGGCTCGCTGATCTTCGGCGTCATCATCTCCGGCTTCACCTTCCTGCGCCTCGACGCCTACTACCAGGAGATGGTCAAGGGCGTGATCATCGTCGGCGCGGTCGTTCTCGATCAGTGGCGCCAGCGCATGCGGGCATTGAGGGCTTGACCATGTCAGATATCGTCCTGAAGACCGAAAACCTGACCAAGCGCTATGGCGGCGTGCATGCGCTGGAAGGCGCCAACTTCGAGCTGCGCAAGGGCGAGCATGTCGCCATCATGGGCGACAACGGCGCCGGCAAGTCGACCTTCGTGCGCCAGATCACCGCTGTCGAGCAGCGGACCAGCGGCCAGGTCTGGTTCGACGGCAAGGAAGTGAATTTCGCCGGCCCGATCGAGGCGCGCGAGGCCGGCATCGAGACGGTGTTCCAGAATCTGGCGCTGGCCGACGATCTCGACGTGCCGTCGAACCTGTTCCTCGGCCGCGAAAAAGTACTGTTCAATCTCGGGCCGTTCTCCATCCTCGACCGCAAATACATGCGCAAGGCGACCGAAGCGGCACTGGTGCGCACGGCGGTGAAAATCCCCAATCTGTCGAACACCATCCGCCACATGTCGGGTGGCCAGCGCCAGTGCGTGGCGATCGCCAGGACGGCGACCTTCGCCTCCAAGCTGATCATCATGGACGAGCCGACAGCAGCGCTTGGCGTGCAGGAGACCGCGCAGGTCGAAAACATCATCCGCACGCTGAAGGACAATGGCGAGCCGCTGATCCTGATCAGCCACAACATGCGTCAGGTGTTCGACCTTTGCGACCGCATCGTGGTGTTCCGGCGCGGCCGTATCGTCGCCAATCTGCGCAAGGAGAATACCGATGGGCAGGACATCGTATCGTACATCACCGGCGCCAAGACCGGCGAGGCGGAACTCGCGGCCTGAGGCCGGGCTCGGAGGCGACGGTCATCGCCTTCCCGTCGATCTGACTTGACCGGAAAATGATCTAGCGCCCATGACCGGCGTCCCGCTTCGAACCATCCCCAGAGGAAATTTCCATGACTGTTCGCTTCGCCCTCCTTGGTGCCGGCCGCATCGGCAAGGTCCACGCCCGCGCCGTTGGTTCCAACCCCCAGGCAAAACTGGTCGCCGTTGCCGACGCTTTCGAGAAGGCGGCGAGCGAACTGGCTGTTGCCTATGGCGCCGAGGTGCGGACCATCGACGCCATCGAAAAATCGAAAGACATTGACGCGGTCGTCATCTGCACGCCGACCGACACGCATGCCGATCTGATCGAGCGCTTCGCCAAGGCCGGCAAGGCCATCTTCTGCGAGAAGCCGATCGATCTCGACGTCAAGCGGGTCGAGCAGTGCCTGGCGGTGGTCGACAAGGCCAAGGCGACGCTGATGGTCGGCTTCAACAGGCGCTTCGACCCGCATTTCGCCGCCGTGCGCAAGGCGATCGACGACGGCGCCATCGGCACCGTCGAGATGGTCACCATCACGTCGCGCGATCCCGGCGCCCCGCCGCTCGACTACATCGCCCGCTCCGGCGGCATTTTCCGCGACATGACCATCCATGATTTCGACATGGCGCGTTTCCTGCTCGGCGAGGAGCCGGTCGCTGTCAGCGCACACGCTTCGGTGCTGGTCGACAAGAAAATCGGCGAGGCCGGCGATTTCGACTCGGTCAGCGTCATCCTTGAAACCGCATCGGGCAAGCAGGCCGTCATCTCCAATTCGCGCCGCGCCACCTATGGCTACGACCAGCGCATCGAGGTGCATGGCTCCAAGGGCATGGTGGCGGCCGAGAATCAGCGGCCGGTGTCGATCGAGCTGGCCAACGAGAAGGGCTATACGCGCCCGCCGCTGCACGATTTCTTCATGACCCGCTACCTCGACGCCTACGCCAACGAGATCGCCGCCTTCATCACCGCGGCGACTTCAGGCAAGAAGGCGGCGCCGAGTGGCGCGGACGGCCTCGTGGCGCTCAGGCTGGCCGATGCGGCGCTGAAGTCGGCGACCACGGGCAAGACCGTCCGCTTGGACAAGTAAGAACGCATCCGGACCCAACGCACAGGAGCATAGCGATGAGCGCATCCGCCGATCGCAATTCGAACACACGCGCCATCGTCACCGGCGGCGCGCAAGGCATCGGCTTTGCCGTCGCCGAAGCCCTGGCCGACGAGGGCTGCCGGGCGCTGGCGCTCATCGGCCGCTCGCAGGAAAAGGGTGACAAAGCAGTCGCCCATTTCAAGAAATCAGGCGTCGACGCCATCTTCATCAGCGCCGACGTTTCGAAGGTTGCCGACTGCAAGCGCGCGGTCGCCACCGCGCTCTCCCATTTCGGCGGCATCAACGCGCTGGTCAACGCCGCGGCCACCTCCGCGCGTGGCTCGCTGGTCGAGACATCGGAAGAGCTCTTCGACCAGATATTCGACACCAATGTGCGCGGCCCCTTCTTCCTGATGCAGGGCGTGGTGGCGCATCTCCTGGAGAAAAAGGCGCCCGGCTCGATCGTCAATGTGCTGTCGATGTCGGCGCATGCCGGCCAGTCCTTCCTCACGCCCTATTCGACCAGCAAGGGCGCACTGATGACGCTGACCAAGAACGTCGCCAACGCCTATCGCTTCAACCGCATCCGCTGCAACGCCGTGCTGCCCGGCTGGATGGACACCGAGGGCGAGGACATCGTTCAGAAGAAATGGCACGGAGCAGCCGACGACTGGCTGGAGAAGGCCGAAGCGGCGCAGCCGATGGGCCAGTTGGTCAAGCCGGACCAGCTCGCGCGGCTGATCAGCTACATGGTCAGCCCGCAATCGGGCGTCATGACCGGATCGCTGGTCGACTACGACCAGAGCGTCGCGGGATCGTCGCCGGAATAGCGACAACCGAGTAGTCCACGTCCAGAAGCAGTTCTGCCAAGCGCCGGCCCCTGTTGCCGGCGCGTCGCTATTCCCATATAGTCAAGGTAGTCAGAATGGTCACGGGGATCGAAATGCTGTCTGCTTCCAAAGAAAGCACCAACTGGACAGTCGCCAGTGCAAAAGCCCGGCTCTCGGAGGTTATCGAGCGCGCGCAGTCGTCGCCTCAGACAATCACCAGAAACGGCAAACCAAGCGTGGTTGTGGTCTCGGCCGAGGAATGGCAGCGGAAGACCGCGCGCAAGGGTACGCTTGCGGAGTTTCTGCTGGAGTCGCCGCTGCGCGGTGCCGATCTCGACCTTGAACGTCAACGCGACGAACCGCGTGATCTGCCGTTGTGAGATTGCTGCTCGACACGAATGTCCTGTCCGAGGTGACAAGGCCGTCGCCGGACGCACGCGTTTTGGATTGGCTGGACGGGCTTGATGAGGACCGCTCGTTCATCAGCGTCGTGTCGATCGCCGAGATCCGGCGCGGCGTCGCCCTCATGGATGAGGGCCGCAAACGCGAGGCGTTGGCCGAATGGCTCGCTCGGGACTTGCCGCAGCGCTTCGAGCAGAGGGTTCTTCCGGTGGACGAACTGGTTGCCTTGGCTTGGGGCGACCTGATGGGCCTTGCGAAACGTCGGGGTCGCGGTCTGTCGTCGATGGACGGGCTGATCGCAGCCACCGCGGTTGCGCAGGAGCTGACTTTGGCAACGCGCAACACCAGGGACTTCGAAGGCTTTGGAATTGAACTCTTCGATCCCTGGACCACATGAGCCGTTCGGCGTTGCATGTCGGTCCTCGAAAGCGACCAATGTCCCCTTGTTACAGGAGGACGTCTCGATGCACCCGTACTGGATCAAGATAAGTGGTCATCTCGGTGTCGGCGTCACCGCGCGGTCGGAAGCCGACGCCCTGCACCTCTTCGAGCTTGCCTTCGGATCCGCCCAGAAAATCGTCAGCATCGAGATTATCAAGGACATGAACGATCTCGACCAAAATCACGTCCTGCCAAATTTGGGCAGCACCAACTGGCTCCGGCGCGGCATCTGGTTCCCCAGGGCCAGGAGCACATCGCAAACTGAAGCAATGCGTTGCCTCATCAAGCCGCGTGACAAACGCCCTCGCTTCCACTATATGAGCCGCATGATCAACCTGACCGCCACGTACTGGTACTTTAGGAGCTCGCTGGCGGCGGGAGGATTGCGCTCGATCTGAAGATTGCAGCAACAAGATCCGAACAGCCGCCAGACCTGGCGGCTTTTTTGTTTCAGCCGGCAGGTTCCCAAACATAGTTTTACGCAATTCCGGACGGAAAACCGCTACGCACTTTTCCTGGAATTGCTCTAACAGGAGCAGAAAGCCGTGTTGACCACCACAGACGACCTTCGGGTCAAGGAACTTAGACTGCTGAGCACGCCGGAAGAGGTGATGCGCGAGATACCGCGCTCACTGACGGCGACACGCACCGTTGCCGCCTCGCGCAACGCCATCCATTCCATCCTGACAGGGGCCGACGATCGACTTATTGTCATCGTCGGCCCCTGTTCCATCCACGATCCGGTCGCGGCCGTTGACTATGCCAGCCGTCTGGCGGCGCTGCGTGAGGCCCTGGCCGACCGGCTCGAGATCGTGATGCGCGTCTATTTCGAAAAGCCGCGCACGACGATCGGCTGGAAAGGCCTGATCAACGATCCCGACCTCGACGGCAGCTTCAATATCGACAAGGGGCTGCGGATGGCGCGCAACGTGCTTTCCGCCGTCAACAATCTCGGCCTGCCGGCGGCGACCGAATTCCTCGACATGACGACGCCGCAATACATTGCCGACCTCGTCGCCTGGGGCGCCATCGGCGCGCGCACGACCGAGAGCCAGATCCATCGTGAGCTGGCCTCCGGCCTCTCCTGCCCGGTCGGCTTCAAGAACGGCACCGACGGCAATCTCAGGATCGCCGGCGAGGCGGTGAAGTCGGCCGCCCAGCCGCATCATTTCATGGCTGTGACCAAGGGCGGACGCAGCGCCATCGCGGCGACGACGGGCAACGAGGATTGCCATGTCATCCTGCGCGGCGGTGTTCAGCCCAACTATGACGCGGCAAGCGTCGAGGCCGCATCCTTGGAACTCGCACGCATCGGCATCGCGCCCCGTCTGATGATCGACGTCAGCCACGCCAATTCAGCCAAGAAGCCCGAGAATCAGCCGAAAGTGGCGGCCGATGTCGCGGGCCAGGTGGCGGCGGGCGACGAGCGCATCATCGGCGTCATGATCGAGAGCAATCTCGTCGCCGGCCGGCAGGATGTCGTGGCCGGCAAGCCGCTGGTCTACGGCCAGAGCATCACTGATGGCTGCATCGACTGGGCGACAACCGAGACTGTGCTGCACGGTCTTGCCGGCGCCGTCGAATGGCGCCGCTCGGCCCGCCGCGCCATGCTGGACAGCCGGCAAGGGGCAGCCTGACACGACGGTGATAAGGGCGGCGCCAACCGGAATTACGCCGCCCTCAAGCCTTCCCATGCAGTGAACACGGAGACCGCAAACAGCAGCAGCCCGGCCGCCCGGCCGGCGAATGCTGTCGCTCGCGGATTGGCGACCAACAGCTTGCGGCTGCGGCCGGCTGATATTGCGAGCCCGCCATAGATCGCGGCCTGCGTCAGCACGGTCAGCAGGCCCATGATCGTCGCCTGCATCCAGATCGGACCGTAGTGCGGTTTCAGGAACTGCGGGTAGACAGCCAGGACGAAGAGATAGGCCTTGGGATTGATCAGGCAGGTCACGAAACCTTGGCGAAACGCCTTCCATGCGGAACGGCTGCCGACTGGCCCGTCATGGCCGACGGTGATCGAGCTGCGCATCAGCGTGAGGCCGATGAATGCCATGTAGGCGGCGCCGGCAAGCAGCAGTGGCTTGAACAGGATCGGCACGAAATGCATGAGCAGGCCGACGCCGATAGCGCCGTTCAGCGTGTGCACCATGCCGCCGACCATGATGCCGCCGGTCGCCGCCAGGCCCCTGTCGCGCCCACCGGTCAGCGCATTGGCAAGCACGAACAGCATGTCCATGCCTGGAACGGCGATGATGCCGAACAGGAGAAGAAAGAAAAGCCAGAGATTTTCCGCATAGCTCATGTCAGTTGCCCGTCGCCTCCCGCCGGCGCGCCGGCAAGGAACTTGTTGATTTTCAAGCCGATGGGCGATCCTATAGATCGAGCCAACTGACGATGGTGTGTCAGTTGTGATCGCAGCCGGTGAAAAAATGCGCAAGGCATCGCGCCTGTTCGAGATCATTCAGATCCTGCGGCTGGCCAGCCGGCCGGTGACGGCGGCAATGATTGCGGGGCAGCTGGAAGTGACGATACGCTCGATCTACCGCGACATCGCGGCACTGCAGGCCATGCGTGTCCCGATCGAGGGCGGCCGTGGCGTCGGCTACATACTGCGCCCCGGTTTCGACCTGCCGCCGCTGATGTTCTCGATCGAGGAGATGGAGGCGATCGTGCTGTCGCTGGCGCTGCTGGAGCGCACCGGAGACGACGAACTCAAGCAGGCGGCCAAGCGCGTCAGCGCCAAGATCGCCGGCGCGGTGCCGGCGCCCTTGCGTCAGACGCTCGAGGCCAATGCGTTGCACGCCTGGGGCTTCGCCGCACCGTCCGCCGGCACGATCGACCTTGCGCTGGTGCGCCGCGCCATCCGCGACGAGGAAAAGCTCGATCTTTCCTACCGCGACGAACTCGGCCGTGCCTCCGAGCGCCTGATTCGTCCGATCGCGCTGATCTATTACGCCGAGACCGCCAACATCGTAGCCTGGTGCGAACTGCGCCAGGCAATCCGCAATTTCCGCAGCGACCGCATCGAGGATTGCCAGCCGACCGGCCTACGCTTCAAGGGCGAAGGCGATAGGTTGCGGCAGGTGTGGATCAATGGGTGGGAGATAAATGCCACTGCCGGCGGCTGAGATCGCGGCCGGCTATCACAGTGCGACTCGGTTGATAGACCGGCGCCGCCCCTTGTATCTGCACGAGATGATTTTTGTGCGATGGAAGCGACTGAGCCTCGAGCCGGATGGCCATCCGGCTCGAGGCTTGGCGAAGTCGCCCGCTGCCCCTCCGGTTACAACCGTCAATGAGCTTGGGATCTTCGCCTTTGTCACGCGCGACCGAATAGTCGCTTGGCTCCAATCGCACAAACAAGGCAGGTTACCGTGAACAGCATTATTTGTGGAGTTGATGTTTCGAAAGATTGGCTGGACGCGCATGTCCGGCCGGGTGGAGCGTTTGCTCGCTTCGCCAACGACGCGGCGGGGCTGGGCGAGTTGCTGGTGTTTTGCCGCGGCCATCGTGTCGAACTCGCGGTCATGGAGGCCACAGGCGGTTATGAGCGGTTGGCCTTTTCTGTGGCTTTGGGGAGAAGGGGCTGCCTTGCGGCATCGTCAATCCTCGTAGCGTACGTCGCTTCGCCGAAGCAATGGGCATCTTCGAGAAGACCGATCGCCTCGACGCGGCCGTGATCGCCCATTACGTTGCGCCAACGTTAACAAACCTGCCCGCCGACATCTGATGGGGTGGAAGCCTGGACCGGCGAAAGCGGCATCGTTACCTTACATCCACCCAGCGCTTTTCCTCATAAGAACGCGCCATCGCATGCACGGTGCGCTCGATCTCCAGCCCTTCGGCGAACTCGATGAGCCGGGCCGGCTTGCCGGCAAGCCGCGTCAGCAATTCATGGCATTCGATGATCTTGAGGTCGTTGAAGCCGAGGCTGTGGCCGGGCGCCGGTACGAAAAGGTCGTAGGGCCTGTGCTGCGGCGCCACCAATATGGTGCGATAGCCCTGTTCGGTCGGCCGGTCCGATGTGAGGTAGAGCTGGAATTCGTTCATCCGCTCCTGGTCGAACAGGATCGATCCCTTGGAGCCGAAGATCTGGATGGCGATGCGGCCCTTGCGGCCCCAGGCCGAGCGGTTGACCTGCAGCGTGCCGGCAACGCCGTTTTCCAGATGCATCAGCACGCTGGCGATATCGTAGGTCTCGACCGCGCGGCGCCCGCCGGCCGCCAGCTTACGGTCGGCATAGGGCTTGGCCATGTCGCAGATGACGCTGGCGACGCGGCCGAACAGCGCCGTGACCAGCGACAGCGGATGCACGGCGAAATCGTCGAGCGCACCGTAGCCGGAAGACGCCTCGTGCTTCCAGAAGAACAGCGCCTCGGGATCGGCCATGAAATCCTCATCCATCTCGATGCGCAGATGGTTGACCTCGCCGATGATCTTCTCGTCGAGCAGCGCGCCGATGTGACGGATGGCCGGGCTCTGGATGTAGTTGTAGCCAAGCGCCGCGACCTTGCCTGATTTCTTGGCCGCGGCTGCCATCGCCTCGGCTTCGGCAAAGCTCGGGGCCATCGGCTTTTCGCACCACAGATGCTTGCCGGCTTCGAGGACGGCGATGGCCATCTCCGGATGAAACTGGTTGGGCGTGGTGAGCGAGACGATATCGACTTCGGGATCATTGATCACGGCGCGCCAGTCGCCGGAGGCCTTGGCGAAGCCGAACTCGCCGGCCTTGCGCCTGGCGAGATCCTCGTTGATCTCGCCGAGATGGACGAGCCTTGGCTTGGTCGCGTCGGGAAAGACCGCACCGACCGCACTCCACGCGATGGCGTGGCATTTGCCCATGAAGCCCGTGCCGATAAGACCTACGCCGACCATTTTTCGTTCCTCCGCTGCCATGAATGCTGCGTGGATGAATTAGTCCATTTTCTCCAGGAATGGAATGTCTGCCTCATTTTTTATGGCGTTCTTGCGCAGGCCCGCTATGATGGGGCAGAGAGAGCTTCCAGACAGCCTGAACAGAGCGACGATGGACGAACAGGTACCTCGCGACTTCGAGACGCTGCGCGCCACCATTCTGGATCGGCGCGAGAGCTTGCCCAAGCGCATCGCCCAGATCGCCGCCTATGCGCTCGACAATCCCGACGATATCGCCTTCGGCACCGCCGCCAGCATCGCCGCTTCGGCCGGCGTGCAGCCCTCGACCCTGATCCGCTTTGCCCAGCAACTCGGTTTCGACGGTTTTACCAGCCTGCAGCAGGTGTTCCGCGAGCGGCTGCGCGAGCGCAACTCCTCCTATGACGAGCGGCTGCAAGCGCTGCGCGCCAAGGCCGAGGGCGGCGCCGGTCACCGGGCGATCTTCGACGGCTTCATCGCCGCCGCCAGCACCTCGCTCAACGATATTTCCCGCACGCTGGATGACACGCATCTTGAAGACGCGATTTCGCTGCTGGCAAAGGCGCAGACCATCTATGTCTTGGCCAAGCGGCGCTCCTATCCCGTGGCGAGTTATATCGCCTATGCGCTCGGTAAGCTGAAGATCCGCAACCAGCTGATCGAATCGGCCGCCGGCCTGAATGCCGAGATGGTCGGCTTCGCCACGCCGGCGGACGCCGTCATCGCCATCAGCTTCTCGCCCTACGCGCCGGCCACGATCGAGGAGGCGCGCGCCATTGCCGAGCAGGGGGTGCCGATCGTTGCCATCACCGACAGCTCATTCTCGCCGCTCGCCCAGTTCGCCAGGGTCTGGTTCGAAGTTGCCGAGGCGGATTTCGCCGGCTTCCGCTCGCTGTCGGCGACAATGGCGCTGGCCATGGCGCTGACCGTCGGCGTCGGCGAGAAGCGGCGCGACGCGACTCGCAAGCGCAAGGCTTGATCGAGCATCCCATCAAGGCGATTTTAGCCCAGGGAATGCTCATTCCATATTGACTATGGATTGGAATTATTATTTCATATTGTCGGCGCCACGCTGCCGCTCGCGCGTGTTACCCAAACAATGTTGTCCATGACGACAAGACCGACGGGAGGTTCCAATGAGCGAAGCCGTGGACGCAAGACAGGCGCCGCTCGACGTCATCACCATCGGCCGCGCGTCCGTCGACCTCTATGGCCAGCAGATCGGCTCGCGGCTTGAGGACATCACCTCTTTCGCCAAGTCGGTCGGCGGCTGCCCGGCCAACATCTCGGTCGGCACGGCGCGCCTCGGGTTGCGCTCGGCACTGCTGACGCGTGTCGGCGACGAGCAGATGGGCCGCTTCATCCGCGAACAGCTGAAGCGCGAAGGCGTCAATGTCGACGGGCTGAAGACCGACAAGGAGCGGCTGACCGCGCTGGTGCTGCTTTCGGTCGAGAGCGAAGGCGTTTCGCCGATGATCTTCTACCGTTCGGACTGCGCCGACATGGCGCTGGCCGAAGAGGACATCGACGAGGCGTTTATTTCCTCGGCCCGCGCGATCGTCGTCACCGGAACGCACTTTTCCCGCCCCAACAGTGACGCCGCCCAGCGCAAGGCCATCCGCATCATGAAGGCCAGGGGCGGCAAGGTGGTCTTCGACGTCGACTACCGGCCGAACCTGTGGGGTCTCGCCGGCCACGCCGAGGGCTTTGAGCGTTATGTCAAATCGGACCGGGTCTCGGCCCAGTTGAAGACGGTGCTGCCCGATTGCGATCTCATCGTCGGCACCGAGGAAGAGATCATGATCGCGTCCGGCGCCGACGACTGCCTGAGCGCGCTGAAGGCGATCCGCGCCCTGTCCTCGGCCACCATCGTCTTGAAGCGCGGCGCCATGGGCTGCATCGTCTATGACGGGCCGATCAGCGACGATCTCGAGGACGGCATCGTCGGCGAGGGTTTCCCGATCGAGATCTACAACGTGCTGGGCGCCGGTGACGCCTTCATGTCGGGCTTGCTGCGTGGCTGGCTCGGCGGCGAAAGCTTCGCCACCGCGGCGACCTGGGCCAATGCGTGCGGCGCCTTCGCCGTGTCGCGGCTGCTCTGCGCGCCGGAATATCCGACCTTCGAGGAGCTGCAGTTCTTCCTCAGGAACGGCAGCAAGCATCGCGCGCTGCGCAAGGACGAGGCGATCAACCACATCCATTGGGCGACGACACGCCGGCGCGACATCCCGTCGCTGATGGCGCTTGCCTGCGATCACCGTGTGCAACTCGAGGATGTAGCGGCCAAGACCGGCGCCGATCCGGCGCGCATACGCGACTTCAAGGTGCTGGCGGTCAAGGCAGCGGCCAAGGTCGCCGCCGGCCGCGACGGCTATGGCATGCTGATCGACGAGAAACACGGCCGCGAGGCGATGTTCGAGTTCGCCCGGCATCCCTTCGCCTGGCTTGGACGCCCGGTGGAACTGCCGGGCTCGCGGCCGCTGCGCTTCGAATTCTCCCAGGACATCGGCTCGCAACTCACCGAATGGCCGGTCGATCACTGCATCAAGTGCCTGTGCTTCTACCATCCGGACGATCCGGCGGCCTTGAAGGAAGAACAGCAGCAGAAGCTGCGCGCGCTGTTCGAGGCCGCACGCAAAGTCGGCCGGGAACTTCTGATCGAGATCATCGCCGGCAAGCATGGCAAGCTCGACGATACGACGATCCCGCGCGCGCTGGAGGAACTCTATGCGCTCGGCATCAAGCCGGACTGGTGGAAGCTCGAACCGCAGGCGTCGAGCGGCGCCTGGGCCAGGATCGAGGCGGTGATCCTGAAGCACGATCCCTGGTGCCGAGGCATCGTACTGCTTGGCCTGGAAGCGCCGCAGGACGAACTGGAAGCGGCGTTCGCCGCCACCGCCAAGGCGCCCATCGTGAAAGGCTTTGCCGTCGGCCGCACCATCTTCGTCCACGCCGCCGAACAATGGCTGGCCGGCAAGATGTCGGATGAGGAGGCTGTCGCCGACATGGCGTCGCGCTTCGAACAACTGACCGAAGCGTGGCTTGCCGCGCGCGGCCGCAAGGCGGCATAACAAGGCGCTGCATAAGGACTGCGGAGGAAAAACCGATATGACCAAGACAATCCGCCTGACGATGGCCCAGGCGCTGACCCGCTTCCTGTCCCACCAGATGACCGAGATCGACGGCAAAAAGGTGCCGATTTTTGGTGGCGTCTGGGCGATCTTCGGCCATGGCAATGTCGCCGGCATCGGCGAAGCGCTCTACCAGGTGCGCGACCAACTGCCGACCTTTCGCGCCCATAACGAACAGGCGATGGCGCATGCGGCGATCGCCTATGGCAAGGCCAATTTCCGCCGTCGCTTCATGGCCGCGACCTCTTCGATCGGCCCCGGCGCGCTGAACATGGTGACGGCGGCAGCACTTGCCCACGTAAACAGGTTGCCCGTCCTGTTTTTGCCGGGCGATGTCTTCGCCAACCGCATTCCCGACCCCGTGCTGCAGCAGGTCGAGGATTTTTCCGACGGCACGGCGACGGTCAACGACTGCTTCCGGCCGGTGTCGCGCTATTTCGACCGCATCACGCGGCCGGAACAGATCATCCCGGCGCTCAATCGCGCCATGCAAGTGCTGACCGACCCGGCCGATTGCGGCCCGGTGACGCTTTCGCTCTGCCAGGATGTACAGGCCGAGGCCTATGACTATCCCGAGAGCTTCTTTGCCGAGCGGATCTGGCGCCAGCGGCGGCCGCGTCCGGACCGCGGCGAACTGGCGGCCGCCGTCGCGGCACTCAAGGGCGCCAGGAAGCCATTGATCATTGCCGGCGGCGGCGTTCTCTATTCGCAGGCTTCCGATGAACTGGCCAAATTCGCGCAAGGCGCGGGCATTCCGGTCTGCGAGACGCAAGGCGGCAAGTCCTCGCTGCCGGACGATCACAAGCTCAACATGGCGGCGGTTGGCGTCACCGGCACCTCGGCCGCCAACCGGCTGGCGGAAGAGGCCGATGTGGTGCTTGCCATCGGCACGCGGCTGCAGGATTTCACCACCGGCTCGTGGGCGCTGTTCAAGAAGTCGGGCAAGACCATCATCGGGCTCAACGTGCAGCCTTTCGATGCCGGCAAACACCGGGCGCTGCCGCTGGTCGCCGACGCGGCCGAAGGGCTCGCCGAACTCGCCGCCGCGCTGCAAGACTGGAAGGCGCCTGAGGCCTGGACCGACAATGCGGTCACCGGCAAGAAAGCCTGGCAGGCCGATGCGGCCAAGGTGACGGCCTCGACCAATGCCGCTTTCCCCTCCGACGCGCAGGTGATCGGCGCCGTACAGCGCGCCATGGGCTCCGGCGTGACGCTGCTGCACGCGGCAGGCGGCCTTCCCGGCGAATTGCACAAGCTCTGGCAAGCGGGCGCGCCCGGCTCCTACCATGCCGAATACGGCTTCTCGACCATGGGCTACGAAATCGCCGGCGGGCTCGGCACCAAGATGGCCAAGCCCGACGATGAGGTCGTGGTCATGATCGGCGACGGCTCCTATCTGATGCTGAATTCCGAGATCGCCACCTCGGTGATGCTTGGCCTCAAGCTCACCATCGTGCTGCTCGACAACAGGGGTTTTGGCTGCATCAACCGGCTGCAGATGGCGACCGGTGGCGCCAACTTCAACAATCTCCTGAAAGACTCGCGCCACGATATTTTGCCCGACATCGACTTTGCCGCGCATGCGGCGAGCATGGGGGCGATCGCCGAGAAGGTGCCGTCCATCGCCGAGCTGGAAAACGCGCTGCAGAAGGCCAAGAAGAACGACCGCACCACCGTGCTGGTCATCGACACCGATCCGCTGGTTTCCACCGACGCCGGCGGCCATTGGTGGGACGTGGCGGTGCCGGAAGTGTCCGCCCGCAGCCAGGTCAACGCGGCGCGCAAGGTCTATGATGAGAAACGGCAGATGCAGACCATCGGCGATTGATGTCGGCGCCGAGGCTCCTCCCTTCTCCCGTTTACGGGGAGAAGGTGCCGGCAGGCGGATGAGGGCGGCTCCAACGAACAAGAACTGTTTTAGCACCGGAGTGACGACTTGAAAGCCAAACTGGGCATGTCCCCCATTGCATGGTGGAACGACGATCTTGCCGAACTCAGCGATGACGTGTCGCTGGAGGAATGCTTGCGCCAATCGCGCTCGGCCGGCTTTACAGGCATGGAGATGGGCCGTCGCTTCCCCAACGATCCCGCCGTCATGCTGCCGATCCTGAAGGCCGCCGACGTGACGCTCTGCGGCGGCTGGTTCTCGGGCACGCTGGTCGACGAGGAAATGGCTGCCAACAAGGACCGCATCCAGCCGATGATCGACCTGTTCAAGGCGGTTGACGCGCCTTGCATCGTCTATGGCGAGGTCGGCCGCTCGATCCAGGGCGACCGATCCAAGCCGCTCGCCACCAAGCCGAAGCTCACCAGTGATGAGATGAAAGCCTACGCGCGGCGCCTGACGGAATTCGGAGAATGGTGCGCCGAGCAAGGCATGCCGCTTTCCTATCACCATCACATGGCGGCCGTGGTCGAGACCGAGCCGGAGCTCGATGCCTTCATGCGCCATTCCGGCGAAGGCATCCCGCTGCTGCTCGATGCCGGACACCTCGCGTTTGCCGGCGGCGACGTGCTGCGCGCCATCGACAACCATCACAAGCGCATCAGCCATGTCCATGTGAAGGATGTGCGCATGGATGTGATCGACAAGCTCGACCGTACGAAGCAGTCCTTCCTCGACGCAGTGGCGCTCGGCGCCTTCACCGTGCCGGGCGACGGTTCGCTCGATTTTGGCGCCATCGTGCAGCGCTTCGCGGATCATGGCTATGAAGGCTGGTTCGTGGTCGAGGCCGAGCAGGATCCGAGGAAGAACCCGCCGCTCAAGATGGCTGAGGTCGGCTACAAGGAGCTGATGCGGGTGATGACGGATGCCGGCTACACCGTCGAGACGCAAGGCTTTCCGAGTGCCTGAAGGCTGGATTCACGGTGCCGCGCGGTCTATCTGAGGCAGATTGCTGAGTTACGGATGGCGCGATGAAAGATTATGAACACCCGTTCTTCCGCCCGCTTTGGCGGCGCATCGCCGTCGTCGCGGTCTGCCTGATCTGGTCGGTGATCGAATTCGCTTCCGGCACGCCGTTCTGGGGCGTGATCGCGCTCGGTTTCGCCGGCTACGGCGCCTGGCAGTTTTTTTATCTCTACAAGCCGGCTGAAGAAAAAGAGGCCGAGCCCGAACCGAAGGAGTGACTGGTCGCGTAGGCGATTAGCTTGCAGCGCCTCGGCCAATCTGAGGCGTCTGCGATGATCCTTTTGAACAACCGGTGAAATCGTCGGCCTGGACAAGCTGCAACCCGTCAAGCCACTGGAACAGGAGAGACAAAATGTCCAAACTGCTCGTCAAAGCCGACAAGGGCCATGGCCGCGTCGCGCATGTGACGCCGAAAAGCGCCGGCTGGACTTATGTCGGTTTCGACCTGCATCGGCTGAAACCAGGCGAAAGCGCCTCGGGAAAGACGGACGACCGTGAAGTCTGCCTGGTGTTCGTGACCGGCAAGGGTACCGCGACAGCCGCCGGCAAGGATCTCGGCCTGCTCGGCGAGCGCATGTCGCCTTTCGAGGGCAAGCCGTGGTCCGTCTACGTGCCGCAGGGATCGGACTGGTCGGTGACGGCCGATACCGAGCTGGAACTTGGCGTGTGCTCGGCGCCCGGCCTTGGCGGCGGCCTGCCGGTCCGGGTGATCGGACCGGACGATCTCGGCCAGGAGGTGCGGGGCAAGGGCACCAACACGCGCTACGTCACCAACATCCTGCCGGAAGGCCAGCCCGCCGACTCATTGCTGGTGGTCGAGGTCATCACGCCCGGCGGCCACACGTCGAGCTACCCGCCGCACAAGCATGACCAGGACAACCTGCCCGCTGAATCCTATCTCGAGGAGACCTACTACCACCGCCTCAACCCGCCGCAGGGCTTTGCCTTCCAGCGCGTCTATACCGACGCCGACAAGGATGGCCGGCGCGCGCTGGACGAAGCCATGGCGATCGAGGACGGCGACGTGGTGCTGGTGCCCAGGGGCTATCATCCCTGTGCCGCCTGCCACGGCTATGACCTCTATTATCTCAATGTGATGGCCGGGCCGAAGCGGACGTGGAAATTCCACAATGCGCCCGAGCACGAATGGTTGATGAAGGCCTGACCGCTCTGCGTTTCCGGCTGAACCTATTGGTCCAGCTTTGAAAAATCGTCGGCTAACGACCCTGAGGGTCGATTTGCCTTCGAAAACCCTTCAAAGCTTCGTCAATCCGTCATGGAAATCACCTATGGCAACAGTTCCAGTGCATGTCACCCAAAAGTGCGTAGCGGTTTTGGGACGACGACATGCACCAAATGAAGATTTAAAGCGCGTCGCACCCTCACTTCAAACGCGGCGCGCTTTAACGAGGACTTCCCATGCGTTATGCCATTTATTTCACTCCCCGGCAGGACGAGCCGCTGGCGCGAATCGCCGCCAACTGGCTGGGCCGCGACCCGTTTGGTGCCGCGACCAGGCCTGTTGAGGCCGTTGCCGACTTGTCTGCGGCGGAAGTGGCCTTCCACACCGCTTCGGCGCGCCGCTATGGCTTTCATGCCACGCTGAAAGCGCCCTTCCACCTGGCTGCCACAGAGACCGAGGCTTCGCTGCGCGCGGCGCTCGACCGTTTTGCCGAAGCAACGCCTGTCGTGACGGTCCCGCGCCTTGTCGTCAGCCAGATCGACGGCTTCTTCGCGCTTGTGCCGGATGGTCCGCTGCCTCCGCTCAACCGCTTCGCCGACGACGTCGTGCGCGATTTCGACCGGTTTCGCGCTCCGTTGAGCGAGGCCGAGATCGAGCGGCGCAGTCCGGATTCGCTGAAGCCGGCCGAGTTTCGCAATCTCTGCCAATGGGGTTACCCCTATGTCTTCGACACCTTCCGCTTCCACATGACCCTGTCCGGCCGAGCCGGACCGCAGGAAAGCCCCCGGCTGCGCGCGGCGATCGACAGCCTTTTCGCCGATGTGTTGCGCCAGCCCGTGCTGGTGGATGCGCTGACATTGTTTGTCGAACCCGAACCCGGTGCGCCGTTCATGGCGCTTTCCCAGCACGGCCTCGGACGCCGCCCGGCCCGGAAAATCGCCTGAACGAACCCGACTGCAAGAATCAAGGACTACCCGCAATGACCGTCGAAACTGTCCTTTCCAACGCCCGCATCGTTCTTGCCGACGAGATCGTCGAGGGTTCACTGGTGCTGCGCGACGGCTTTATCGCCGGCATCGATGCTGGCACTGGCCGCATCGGCGAGGACATGGGCGGCGACTATATCATTCCCGGGCTGGTCGAACTCCACACCGATCATCTCGAAGGCCATTACGCGCCGCGGCCGAAAGTGCGCTGGAACCCGATCGCCGCGGTGCTTGCCCATGACGCGCAGGTCGCGACCGCCGGCATCACCACCGTGCTCGACGCGCTCCGCGTCGGCATGGACGAAGACGCCGACCTGACATTGGACGACATCCGCAAGCTGGCCGATGCGATCGAGGACAGCGTTGCGCAGGACCGTCTGCGGGCCGATCATTTCCTGCATCTTCGCTGCGAGGTTTCAGCGCCGGATTGCCTCAAGGCATTCGCCAATTTCGACGGCGACGAGCGGGTCAGGCTGGCATCGCTGATGGACCATGCGCCGGGCCAGCGCCAGTTCGTCAATCTGGAAACCTATGCCTACTACTACCAGCGCAAGCTGAAACTCTCGGATCGCGACTTCCAGAAATTCTGCGAGAAGCGGATGGACGAATCGGCACGCAACTCCGGACCGAACCGCGTCTTCATCGCCGCCGCCTGCCAGGAGCGCGGTATCGTGCTCGCCAGCCACGACGACGCCACGTCGGCCCATGTCGACGAGGCCATTGAGCAGGGCGTGCGGGTGGCCGAGTTCCCGACCACCGAGGAAGCGGCGCGGGCCTCGAAGGCCGCCGGGCTCGGCGTGCTGATGGGCGCGCCCAATGTCATGCGCGGCGCCTCGCATTCGGGCAATGTCTCGGCCCGCACCTTGGCCAGCGACGGCCTGCTCGACATCCTGTCCTCCGATTACATCCCCTTCAGCCTGATCCAGTCGGCCTTCTTCCTCGGTGACATGGTCGAAGGCATTTCGCTGCCGCAGGCCGTCGCCATGGTTTCGAAGAACCCGGCGCAGGCCGTCGGCCTTGACGACCGCGGTGTCATCGAGCAGGGACGCCGCGCCGATCTGGTGCGCGTGCGCGTCGACGATCACGTTCCGGTCGTACGCACCGTATGGCGGCAGGGACGCCGGGTGGCATGATGGTGTCGGCCTTGATCGAGCGCGAACTGTCCGCCGAAACCTTTCCGATCCGTCACGGCGTCTTTGTCGCTGTCGTGGGCCCGAGCGGTGCCGGCAAGGACACGGTGATCGGTTATGCCAAGGCGCTTTTCGCCGACGAGACGCAACTGGAGTTCGTGCGCCGCGTCATCACCAGGCCGAGCGACGCGGCGAGCGAGGATCACGACACGCTGGCTGACGCCGCCTTCGCCGAGGCCGATGCCGACGGCGCCTTCGCCATCTCCTGGGAAGCGCATGGCCTGCGCTATGGCCTGCCTGCCGATGTCGACTGGTCCGTCTCCAATGGCCACGTCGCCGTGGCCAACGTGTCGCGCGCGATCATCCCCACCTTGCGCGAACGCTATGCCAATCTGGCAATCGTCGAGATCACCGCTTCGCCCGAGGTGCTGGCGGAACGGCTGGCGATGCGCGGCCGCGAGTCGCGCGGCGAAGTGCTGGCGCGGCTGGCGCGCAGCGCCAATGTGACCTTGTCCGGTCCGGGCGTCACGTCGATCGACAATAGCGGCCCGCGCGAGGTGGCCGGCGAGCGCTTCGCCGAGCTGCTGCGCAAGGCGATGGCCTTTTCCGACATGTCGGGCCTGATCTAGAGCCGGGCCCGCTTCACCCGTTTGCTTGCGCTGCCGCCGGAACGCTTGGGGATGCTGGCCGCCTAGGGTGATTCTGGATTACGATCCGGAATTCGCCCCGGGAATCAGGGTCGAGCCAGACAGGAAGCCTTGATGCAGACATTGACACCCATCCTCTCGACAATCACGGCGGCATTTCTCGCCTCCTTGGTCGAAGTTGTCGAAGCTTTCACCATCGTGCTTGCGGTCGGAGTGACACGCAGCTGGCGTCCGGCACTGACGGGCGCCGCGCTGGCGCTGGCGCTGCTGGCGGCCCTGGTGCTGGCGTTCGGGCCGTTGCTGGCGCTGGTGCCGGTCACGATGCTGCAGTTCGCTGTCGGGGTGCTGCTGATCCTGTTCGGCATGCGCTGGCTGCGAAAGGCCATCCTGCGCAGCGTCGGCGTCATCGCCCTGCATGACGAGGAGGCGGCCTTCGCCAAGGAAACCGCGGCGCTGCACCGGCAGGCCGACGACCGGCGCGCCGACTACCTCGCCGGACTGGCCTCCTTCAAGGCGGTGCTGCTCGAGGGCGTCGAGGTGGTGTTCATCGTCATCGCCGTCGGCGCCGCGCATGGACAGACATTTTACGCCAGCATGGGCGCGCTGGCCGCTTTCATCCTGGTGATGCTTGTCGGTCTGGCGGTTCACCGGCCGCTGGCGCGCGTGCCCGAGAATGCGCTGAAATTCGTGGTCGGGCTGATGCTGACCAGCTTCGGCATCTTCTGGACCGGCGAGGGGATCGGCGCCGACTGGCCGGGCGCCGATCTTGCCCTGCTCGCCATCTTCGCCATCGTCGCTCTGGCGTCATTCGCCATGGTGCGCTGGCTGCGCGGCACCCGTCCGACAGCAGCCGGAGGGCTCGCCCGATGAACGTCCTTCGTCTCGTCGCCAGGGAATTCTTCGGCATGTTCGTCGATGACGGCAATCTGGCGCTGCTGGCGCTGGTCCTGGTGGCCGCCGTTACCGCGGGGGTGAAGCTGCTCGCACTGCCACCGCTGCTTGGCGGTGGGCTGCTGCTGGTCGGCTGCCTTGCCATCCTTTTGCAAAGCGTTCGCCGCGCCGCACGCGAGGGCGGTAGGTAGTTAAGTCAAGGCCGCATGGGCGGGATGACCCGACGGTGGCCATGAAGGCACGCAAGCCCCGCGGCTCCCCGCAGCGCGGGTATGCTACTTCTTTCCGCAGGGACAAGCACCACGCTGGCTGGCGTTACTCCGCAGCGGCGCCGACCGCGCCCTTGCGGGCGGCATCGACCATCCGCCGCCGCGCCCGGAACACGCCCCATTGCTGGTCGACCAGCACGCCGATGAGGATGACGCCACCCATCACCGCGAAGTTGAGCGAGGAGGGAATGCCGAGCAGGTTGACTAGGTTCTGCAATTCCTGCAGCAGCACCGTGCCGAGGATGACGCCGATCAGCGAGCCCTCGCCGCCGCGCAGCGAGAAGCCGCCGAGAACGGCGGCCGCAATGGCGTAGAGCTCGTAGAACTGGCCATGGCTGGCCGGCGAGATCGAGCGCGTATACATAGCGAAATAAATCGCCGACAGCGCGGTGAGCACGCCGCAGATGACGTAAGCCGCCATGACGACGCGCCCGGTGCGAATGCCGGAATATTTCGCCGCCTCCTCGTTCTTGCCGATGGCGTAGAGATAGCGCCCGAACACCGAGCGGTGCAGCACCACCCACATGACGATGGCGATGACGATCAGCGCGAAGAAGGAGTTCGGCACGCCATACGAGCGGCCGGCGGTCAGGAATTCGAGCGTTGGGAAATTCTGGCCGAAGGCGAAGCCCGCCGTGCCGTCGGCGGTGTAGAAGCGCGCGACGCCGCGATAGATCAACAGGCCGCACAAGGTGACGACGAAAGGCTGCAGCTTGAGCCGCGTGATCAGCCAGCCATGCGCCAGCCCGATGATGGCGCCGAGCACCAGGATCAGCACGAAGGCGATCGGCCATCCCATGCCGCGTACGGCGATGAAGTCGATGAACAGCGTCCCGAGCAACGCGACGACGGAGCCAACGGACAGCTCGATGCCGCCGGTGATGATGACGAAGGCCTGCCCTATCGACAGGATACCAAACAGACCGATGAGGTTCGAGGTGTTGGCGAGATTGATCGGCAGGAGGAAGCGCGGATTGATGATGGCAACGATCGCTCCGACCACCAGGATGAGGATCAGCAGGCCAAGATCTTTCTTTGTCATGGTCGTCTCCGCTTAGCTAAAGCGCGTCGCGCGCTTCAGCTCTTTGTTTATGCATGCCGTTGCCGCAAAACCGAGGGTCACTTTTGCGCGGCATGCATTAGTTTGCCGGCTTGCCCACCGCCAGCAGCAGCACGTTTTCCTGGCTGAACTGATCCTTGTCGAGAATGCCCGAGATCTGGCCCTCATGCATGACGGCAATGCGATCGGAGACGCCGATCACCTCTTCCATGTCGCTGGAGATCATCAGCACGGCGACGCCGGCGTCCGCCAGCGCCCGCATCAGCCCGTAAATCTCCGCCTTGGCGCCGATGTCGATGCCGCGCGTCGGCTCGTCGAGGATCATCACCTTCGGGTTCATGGCGAGCCATTTGCCGAGCACGACTTTTTGCTGGTTGCCGCCCGACAGCGTACCGGTGCGCGTCTGCACCGAAGGCGCCTTGATGCCGAGATTCTTCTTTTGCTTCTCGGCGGTAGCGACTTCCGCGCTGTTGGAGACCAGCGAGCGCCTGGCATGCGCCGGCAAATTGGGGAGTGAAATATTCTGGGCGATCGACAGGTCGAGCAGGATGCCGGTCAGCTTGCGGTCTTCCGGCACGAGGAAAATGCCTTGCGCGACGGCATCGGCGGCACTCGCCAGCGCCAGCGGCTTGCCGTTGAGTTCCAGCGTGCCGCCAAGGCTGGCTTCGATGCCGAAGAACACCCGCGCCAGTTCGGTGCGGCCGGAGCCGACGAGGCCGGCAAGGCCGAGGATTTCGCCGCGCCTGACGTCGAGATCGACCGGCCGGCTGGGATAGGTGGGGGTGCGGATGGCCTTGGCCGAGAGCGCCACGGCGCCCGGCGCCCGCCCCGCCTCGGAGGCCTTTTCACGTTCCTTCAGCATGCGGCCGATCATCAGCTTGACCATCTGGTCGTGGTTGATGTCGCGCTTGCCTAGCGTGCCGGCCAGCATGCCGTCGCGCAGCACGACGACCCGGTCGGCGACGCGCTCGATCTCGTGCAGGCGGTGCGAAATGAAGATGACGCTGATGCCGTCGGCCTTCAGCGCCTTGATGACGTCGAGCAGCTTGTCGGTTTCGGCGAGCGGCAGGCTCGATGTCGGCTCGTCGAGGATGACCAGCCTGGCCTTGATCGACAGCGCCTTGGCGATCTCGACCATCTGCTGCTGCGCCAGCGACAGGTCCGCGACCTGTGTGTCGGCTGAGAAATTGGCGCCGACGCGCTTCAGCAGCGGCGCCACCATTTCGCGCAGTTTCGCGCGGTCGACCAGCCTCAGCGGCCCGGCGCGCAGCGGTTCGCGGCCGAAGAAGATGTTGGCGGCGACATCGAGGTTTTCGAACAGGTTGAGTTCCTGGTGGACGAAGGCGATGCCGGAACCAAGGCTGCCTTCGACCGTCAGGTCCTTATGGGCGGTGCCGTCGACGGTGATGGTGCCGGTATCCGGCGTGGTGACGCCGCCGAGGATCTTCATCAGCGTCGACTTCCCCGCGCCGTTCTCGCCGACTAGGCCGATGACCTCGCCCGGCCTGACCTCCATGGAAAACCCGTCGAGCGCCACGACGCCCGGATAGGTCTTGCGCACGTTCTCCAGGCTGAGGAACGGAGTGGTCGCCGCGATGGATGTGTCGGAATAATTCATCATGCCTGACAGCAGCCGGTGGGCCAAAACGGCCCGATCTGCAGACTGACGATCCCGGCAGGGTTCGTCAATGCGAACAGCCGGCTCAAGCGAGTTGAGCCGGCTGAACCGGGTGTAGTCTTAGTTTCCAGACATCGCCTTGAGATTGGCGGCATAGGCGTCAACGTCATCCTTGCCGATGATCTTGGTCGGGATGATGATCAGGCCGTTGGCCGGGATGCCCGATTTGTCGCCCTTGAGATAGGCGGCCATCAGCTTCATGCCCTGATAGGCCCATTCGAAGGGCTGCTGCACGACGGTGGCGGCAATGGTTCCTTCCTTGACGCCGCCCAGCGTGATCGGATCGTCATCGAAGCCGACGACGGTGATCGAGCCGAGCTTGCCGGCATCGCGCAGCGCCTCATAGATGCGTGGCGTGTTGTAGGAGTAGAAGCCGACCATGCAGGTGACGTCGGGGCTGGCGACAAGCGCGTCCTCGACATTCTTCTTGGCGCGCGCCTGGTCGATGTCGTCGCCGCGCACGTCGACGAGCTCGATCTTGGTGCCGGCGAGGCCATCCTTCATGCCCTGGATGCGCTCCTTGGCATTGTCGGCGCCGAGCAGGCCGACGAAGCCGAGGCATTTGCCGCCGTTAGGCATCGCCTTCTTGGCGATTTCAGCCGCCTGCTTGCCGGCGTCGACGTTGGACGAGCCGATATAGGCGACGCGCTTGGTCTGCGGAGCATCGCTGTCGGTGGTGAACAGCGCCGTTTGCGAAGCGATCTTGTTCAGGCCATCGGTCGAGGTCTTGGGATCCACGGCCGAGACCATGATGCCCTTGACGCCGGCGGTCACCAGATCGTCCATCAGCCGCTGCTGGATGGCGACCGAGGATTGTTCGGGATATTTGAGTTCGAGCGTGTAGTCGGGCAGTTCGCCCTGCGCCTTCTTGACGCCGGCTTCGGCCGCTTTCCAGAAATCGGAAGCGCCGTTGACGACGAAGGCCAGCGTCGGCTTGTCGTCGGCGCGCGCGATAGCCGTCGCCGTCAGGCCGACAGCCAGGGCCGCGGCGGCCACGGATGCATTGCGTATCAAGGATTTCATGTTCAACCTCCCGTTTTGGTCAGTCGTAGGACTGACCGGACTAGCTCACTGGAATGTCTTGCTCACTGGATTGTCTTGCACACTGGAATTGCCGTTTGCGGCTTGGACGCCCCTCCTCCCCAAGGGTTCCCGGCACTGAGAAGACTGGCGTCGTTCCCAGCCACGGCCACGGACTTTAGACAACCATTCTTCATTCGTAAATAGTCCGATTTGTCTGACATATCACATATGCGAGACAAAGTTGGCGGGGGCAAATACCGCTCGCGATCGGGCCATTCACAGACGCTCCCACCACACTCCCACCACACCTGGACCCGACCGGGCCGGATGCGATGGATTGACGGTACAGCGCATTCTTGTATTAGTAAACACTATTAGCAAGGACCGATTTGCCGACGCGTCGATCCCTTGGCCGCACGAAGCCGAAGCCGCACGATCTTGGGATTTTGCGAGGCTTGAGCTTGCAGAGGGGATGAGGTCGCGAGGATGATAATAGTTATTAGTTCGGTCGATGTCCCCTTGGACTGGAAGCATCGCCTCATCTTGTCGGCCCGGCGGGCCACGGCTAGACAGGCTGGGGATTTGGGGGCGGCATGAGCGAGACGATGGACCGGGCCATTGGGAAGCGCCGCAAGGCGGCGGCAAAGCCCAAGGGCCGCGTCACCATGACCGACATTGCGCGCGCCGCCGGCTGCTCGCAGGCGACGGTCTCCTTCGTGCTCAACAATTCGCCGGGCATTCGCCTGTCGCAGCAGACCCGGGAGCGGGTGATCGAGGCGGCGCGGGCGCTCGGCTACAGCGCCCCCGCCTTTTCGGCGCTGAAGCAGCCGGTTCCAGCTTTCGAGGGCGCCGCCTTTGATGGGCCCGCCTTTGATGGGCTCGACGGCGTGATCGGCTTTGCCGTCGACCAGCTCGCCACCAGCCCGGAGGCGGTCGTGGCCATCGAGGGCGCGCGGCAGGCCTCGTGGAATGCCGGCAACGTGCTTTTGGTGGCGCAGACCATGGGCGACGCCGTGATGGAGCCGCGCGCCATACAGGCGCTGACCAGGCGGGGCATTTCGGCGCTGATCTACATGACCATCTTCACCCGCGAGATCACGGCGCCGGACTTCCTCTATGGCCTCGACATCCCAGTCATCCTGCTCAATTGCTACACGTCGGACTATGCCTTCCCCGCCGTGGTGCCCTCCGAGATCGCCGGCGGCCAGAGCTCGACGCGGCACCTGATCGGTCACGGCCACCGCCGCATCGCCACCATCACGGGCGAACCCTGGATGCAGGCCGCGCAGGACCGGCTGAAAGGTTACCGCCGCGCGCTCGCCACCGCCGACATCCCGTTCGACCCCGAACTGGTGGTCGAGGGCGACTGGTCGGCCAGCGCCGGTTACGCCGCGACGGTGAAGCTCTTGGCCCTGAAGGACCGCCCGACCGCCATCTTCTGTCAGAACGACCGCACCGCGATCGGCTGCTACGAAGCGCTGAAGGAAGCCGGCCTGCACATTCCCGCCGAAATTTCGGTCGTCGGCTACGACGACGAGGAAATCGCCCGGCATTTGTTCCCGCCGCTGACCACCTCGATCCTGCCGCATATGGCGATGGGCCAATGGGCGATCGAGCAGCTGGAAGCACCGGCGCAGGTGGGCAGGGGGCGCTATCCCATCACCAAGCTGGAGTGCCCGCTGGTGGAGCGGGAGAGCGTGGCGACGTTCAAGGGCGCCGCATAAACGCCGGCCTTTTCTCCGTCCCACCGTGCTCCCCGCGCCTTGGCTTCATCCTGATTGCAGTCTAGCCTGCGCCCACAGCCAGGAGAGGGGCATATGACGTCGAGTTTCACCGTTCATGACGCATCCGGCTATGAGCAGCTCATGGGCCGCTGGAGCCGAAAGCTCGCGCCCAAATTCATCGATTTCGCCGGGCTCGCCCCCGGCGAACAGATCCTCGACGTCGGCTGCGGCACCGGCAGCCTGACCTTCGAGCTGGCGAAATCCGCCGGGCTCGCGGCGATCACGGCAATCGACTTTTCGCCTGTTTTCGTCGAGGCGGCAAAGCGGCGCAACACCGATCCGCGCATCGAGATCAAGCAGGCGGACGCCACCGCCTTGCCGTTCGCCGACAATGCGTTCGACCGCGCGCTGGCGCTGCTGGTGCTTCACTTCGTGCCGGAAGCCGGCAAGGCGGTTGCCGAGATGCGCCGGGTAACGCGGCCGGGCGGCGTGGTCGCGGCCGTGGTGTGGGACCATCTCGGCGGCATGGCGGGCATGCGCATGATGATCGACACGGTGGCCGCGCTCAGCGAAGGCGGCCGCCAGATGCGCAGCCGCTATTGCTTCCAGCCGATGATGCAGCCCGGTGAAATGAAACGGACCTTCATGGAGCAGGGGCTGGCCGAAATGACCGAAACCGAGCTGATGATCCGCATGGATTACCAGGACTTCGCCGACTATTGGGCGCCGATATCGGCCGGCGAGGGCACACTCGGCAAATACATGACCACGCTGGAGCCGGCCGAGCGGGTGCGCACCGAGGCTGCCGTACGCGATGCCTATCAGGCCGGGCGACCGGACGGGCCGAGGTCGTTCGCCAATGTCGCCTGGGCGTGCAGGGGCGTGGTGCCCTGACCGCCCATGCGGCGAAGCGCCTATAAAAACTGCGGTCAGGCCTGCCGAGCGACCAGATCGACATAGCGCTGCAGGTAGAGCGGCCAGCCCTGATCGCCGGCGACGGCGTCGCGGACGCCTTCCCAGCCCTGGCCATGGCGCTCCAGGTTGCGATGCTCGATCTCGACGCGAGTGCGCTCAGCCGTTTCGGCTGTGAACCGCACCTCCCACTCGCTGGTCTTGGCCGGGTCGGTCTCGATGCGCCATTGCGGGCTGATGTCCCAGCTCAGGAGCACGCGGTTGGGCGGCTCGTAAGCCAGCACGCGCGCCCAGCGGCACTCGCTGCCGTCGACGCCGCGGTCATAGACGTGGCCGCCGACCCGAGGCTCGAACACCGTCTCGGCGATTTGGGCTGCAAGCAGATTGTGCTCTGGCGGTTTGAAACGGCCGAAATCCTCGGTGAAAACCTTGAAGGCGCGCGCGATCGGCGCCTCGACCACCACGGATTGTTTTACGGAGGCGATGGGGACTTGCGTGTTCATGGTCACTCCTCTGGTGGGGTCTCGACGGCCAGCTTGTAGGCCGCGAGCGTCTTGCTCCAGAACCGGTCGAGCCAGGCGCGCATCTGGCCAAGCCCGTGCGGATCGATGTGGTAGACGTTGCTGGCGCCCTTCGGCTCCGCGCGCACCAGCCGCGAATCCCGAAGCACCTTGAGATGCTGCGACACCGCGGACTGCGACACGCTGACCTGCCGCGTGACCTCCGCCACCGTGCGCGGCCGCTCCGCGATCAGCTCGAAAATCTGCCTTCGGGTCGGATCACCCAGGGCGGCAAGCTGTGCGCTATCAACAGTCATGACTTATGATTAGCGCAGACTGATGATTGAGTCAATGTCTGGCGGGCCCAGTGTGGCGGCGAGGAGATTTCTGCCGAGAGAGATCGCGGGTCAGTCCGGGTGGAAGGAATTACGAAGGTCGAAATCCACCCGGGCATAAGGCTGGCTGCGCGGCTATCCCTTGCGTTCTTCAAGGCTGTTGCCGCCGTCGACCACCAGCAAGGCGCCGTTGATATAGCTGGCGCTCTCGGAGGCCAGGAACACGACCGCCGCCGCGACCTCATCGGGCCGGCCGGCGCGGCCCGGCGGCGCATGCAGGGCCGCTATCCGCTCCGCCTCGCTCGACGCGCCTGTCTCGATCCAGCCAGGCGCCACGGCATTGGCGGTGACGCCGTGGCGCGCCACTTCCAGCGCCAATGTACGGGTCAGGCCGACCATCCCGGCCTTCGCCGCGGAATAGGCGGCGGTGCCCTGGTAGGAGACCAGCGGCCCGGTCACCGATGCGACATTGACGATGCGGCCATACCCCGCTTCGACCATCGCCGGCAGAAACGCCCTGGTGACGAGAAACGCGGTCTTCAGGCTGGTCTCGATGCCCTGGTCCCACTCGGCCTCGCTCATCGTCAGGAAGGTCCTGTCGACGGATGGCGAGGCCAGCGATCCCATGCCGGCATTGTTGACCAGGATATCGACAGCGCCGACCTCGGCCCGCAGCCGCTCCACCTCAGCGGCAATGGTGAGATCGGCGACCGCGGCCGTGGCATCGATGCCCTCGCCGCGAAGCTCGCCAGCGCGCTCCATCACCCGCGCGCTGGCGCCGGTCAGGAAAACCGCATGCCCGGCCCGGCCAAACCGGCGCGCAATGGCAAAGCCGATGCCGTCAACAGCGCCGGCGCCGGTGATCAGGACGCGCCCGGTTTTGGGGGTGGTTGTGGCCAAGTGAGGCTCCAAAGCCCGTTCGGGCCAAAGGGTTACCGAAGTCTCCGGTATAAACCGTAACCCATCCCGACAGGATTCGAACCTGTGACCTCTGCCTTCGGAGGCCGATTTAGCCAGTCTTTTCAATAGCTTCTGTTTCTACGATATCGTTCGCTAAGCTACTACGACGACTGACTTTTTGTCGACCCAAAAACCGAAGCCAGTATCCTACCGCAGGCCGGAGTTTCCGTCCGGGTGCTTCCGTGGTGCTTCCGCGGGATCACTTCGACAGAACCCTGAGGTGTGCGATGGCTAAGCTGAACAAACGAACCGTGGATCAAGCGGGATCGGGAAAGTCGGACTACTTCCTTTGGGATGATGAGTTGCCTGGCTTTGGGCTGCGCGTGTTTTCATCCGGCAAGCGCAGCTACCTCGTGCAATATCGAGCTAAAGGTCGGACCCGCCGGTTCACCATCGGTCCCCACGGGGTCTGGGCACCAGATGCGGCCCGAAAGGAGGCCCGCATATTGATCGGTCGGATCGCGCAAGGCGACAATCCTGCGGAAACGAAACTTCTCGACGCCAAAACGATTACCGTCAGAGAGCTTTGCACCCGATATTTGGCTGATTGTGAAGCCGGACTTGTACCTGGCAAAGGCGGTCGCCCCAAGAAGCCGTCGACTATGGAGATCGACCGTAGCCGTATAAAGCGCCACATCCTTCCGCTCCTCGGGAACCGGAGAGTGACCGAGATCACCATGGCAGACATTGCCAAATTTCTGCGCGACGTTGCCAACGGCAAGACCCGAACCGACATCAAAACGAAGAAGCGTGGCCGAGCGATCGTTCGCGGAGGCATTGGCACCGGCTCGCGCGGCGTCGGTCTTCTCGGCAGCATCTTCTCCTATGCAGTTAGAGAAGGGATCATCGAAAAGAATCCGGTTCACGGCTTTCGTAAGCCAAAAGATCGCGTCCGTGACCGTCGCCTGACCGAGCGTGAGTATAGAGCGTTAGGCAAGATTCTCGCGGACGCCGCTCTCGACCCGCAGTTTTCAACGGCCACGAAAATGGTTCGAGCCCTCGCTATGACAGGATGTCGACGAGGCGAGATCATCAATCTTCGAATGGGCGAGATCGATGTTCAGCGCAGTTGCATCAGGCTTGAGGACTCCAAGGAAGGTGCGTCGACTCGGGCTATCGGCCTGCCTGTGGTCGAGTTGCTCAAGCCACTATTGTCCGGCGATGAGGCTGATTTTGTTTTTCCTGGCACGGAGGAAGGGAAGCCATTGGTCGGCTTCCCCAAGCTATGGCAAAAGCTCGTCAAAGACACGCCGCTTGAAAGCGTGACACCCCACGTGCTTCGTCACAGCTTCGCGAGCGTGGCAAACGATCTCGGCTTTACCGAGTCGACCATAGCTGCATTGGTGGGACATTCTCGCGGAACGATCACAAGCCGCTACATCCACACGGTAGACACTGCGCTCGTAATGGCAGGTGACACAGTCGCTAGCTACATTCAGGCTTTGCTCGATGGAGCGAAGTTCGAGCGCGCAAATTATGCGCTCGATCACAGTGCGCGCAAGGATGCCATGCGGAAGTTCTTGACGACGGCTGTAGGGTCCACCGGTACTAAGATGTCGTGACGGTGCAATTGCGCAACATCTTACGAGTTGGTTGTCGCTTTGCGTACATGCACTTCGTGACAGGGACCCAGAGGTCGCCTCCCGAGGCATTATCTTTGCTCGATTCGACCTCGTCGCGATTCGAGCGTTGGAAAGAACGCCGTGACGATGCCTCAACATTTGAAATGTCTTGCTGGATGGGCACGGGGAGCCGCGACCCGAAGACGTAATTGACACGGACGGCGAGGTCGTAGGGACTTGGTCACGTGTCGAAGACGTCTTCTACAGTTTCACCTCAAAGGGAGCAGCGGAACACCTCCTCTCTCGCCGTTCACTAAGCCGGGATTGTCGGAATTTGGTCAGCCTCTAACCGCGACCTTGCCTTGAGCAGCCGTGAGGGCGGCCATCAAGGCCACTTCTTCGTCACCGTGGCTGGCCTGACGCAGCGCCGCGTCAGGAAACGGCCACTGCAACGAAAAGCGATTGTCCTTGCCTTTCGATGCGGAACAAGATGGGCTGTTTCTGCTGGCGGGACTTGGTCCACTCTTGCTGGATATCAGAAGGCTGCGTCACGTTGCGGTTGTTGGCCGAGATGATGACGTCCCCAGGCCGAAGGCCGTTCTCCGCGGCGAGGCTATTTGGCGCCACGTCCTGGATGAAGACTCCGGTCGTACCCGGCTGGAGACCGAGTTGTTGACGCGCTTCGTCAGGAATGGGGCTGAGCGACAATCCGAGCGGTTGGTCCGCCGCTTCCGGACTCGGAACTGCACCGGTCTGCACCTCCTCGTTCTTGCGTTGACCCACAGTGAGCTCCACCTCCTGCTGGGAGCCGCCGCGGTTCCTTGTCAACGTCGCTTTCGACCCTGGCTTTTCGTTCGCTGCCGCCAATGTCAAGTCATGGACGCCCTGGATATCTTTGCCGTTGAACCGGGTGATCACGTCCCCCGATTGCAAGCCGGCCTTCTCCGCCGGACTGCCGGGCTCGACCGAGGCGACCAGCGCTCCCTTGGTGCTTGATATGCCAAGTGACTGGGCAAGCGGCGGCGTCACCTCCTGGAGACGCACTCCGATGAACCCGCGCTCGATGCGGCCGGTGCGGATCAGCTGATCAGCAACGCTTCGTGCAGTTCGGGAGGGCACGGCGAACCCGATGCCTATGCTGCCGCCGGACGGAGAGACGATGGCCGTGTTGACCCCGATCACTTCGCCGCGCGCGTTAAACAGAGGGCCGCCGGAATTGCCTCTATTAATCGAGGCGTCTGTCTGAAGGAAATCGTCGTAAGGGCCGGCTTGGATGTCGCGCGAGCGGGCGGAAAGAACGCCGACGGTAACGGTTCCCCCGAGCCCGAAGGGACTGCCAATCGCGATCGTCCAGGCCCCCGGCTGCATTGCGTCAGAGTCACCCCAGGCGGTGGCCGTCATGTTGGGGCGTGGATCGACCTTCAGCACCGCAATGTCGGTCGCTGGATCGCGGCCCACAAGTCGCGCGGGCGAAGTCTCCCTATCGGAGAATACGACGTGGATTTCGGTGGAGTCGGCCACGACATGATTGTTGGTGACGATGTAGCCCTCGGGACTGACCACGAAGCCGGAGCCAAGAGCTTCTCGCACCTGCGGCTGGGCAGGCCCGCGGCTGTCGAAGGGGTTGAGAAAGTCGTCGAGCATCGTTTGGTCCTGGATGATCTGCCTCGTCGTGATCGCGACCACGGCCGGCAGTTTCTGACGCACGATTGCGCTGAAGTCGTTCGGAATTTCCTGTGCTGAAACTGGAGCAAAGCCGGCAGCCGTGAGCATCAAAATTCCTGCGACGAAGCCAATGCAAAGTCGCTTCCCGGAAATGTAAGACATGATTGGTTCTCCTGCCCGACCGCCCTGGCGCTGCTGCGCGAACCCAAGAACTGACATTCACGCCGATTGTTTCACCGGTTTGAAAAAATGTTTATGGTGGGCTGAACTGCGGGGATGTGGCCTTGCGGGGCCATTGAAATTTGCTCGAAACTCTCCAAAATTTCAGCTGGTGGAAATCGCGAGAGAGCCACCAAACATGACGTCAACAGAGGAGACTGTTCAAAGCGGAGAACTATCGATGGAAGGAGCCATTTCGACGAGTTTTCCCCCGATCGGGCCCGTGGGCTCTGATGCATTTCTTGACCGGTTACTCCATCCGGCACGGCATTTCGAGCGACCCCAGGACGTGCTGACCGACGTGACGCTGGACGTCCAGGAGAAGCGTGCAATCCTTTCGTCATGGGCATCGGATGCATGTGCAGTGGAATCGGTGCCGGCGCTGCACATGCCGCCGGGAGCAACCGAACCGGTCAGCTTCGATGCCATCATGGATGCGTTGCGCCAATTGGATCAGTTGGAGAAGCTTCCCGGCACCGGTCGCGGTCGTGAGATCGACAGCATTGCGGTCACCAGTCTTGCAGCATCCGTCGATCGACTTTGAGTGGAGCGCAGCCACGCTCTTCATCCGAGGCATCCGCCCGCCGGCGAGGATTCGCTGGCGGGGATAGACGTGTTCTCTCAGCGACCATTCGTCTGGCTGAAAATTTTCCTATAGGCCCCTTGAACGTGTAAATCACTGTTATAAATGTTGATCACCGGCCGCCACATGGGGCCGGCACAAGTCCAGGAGGCGCCAAGGCTCTTGGCGTCTCCTTGTATCCATGTTGCTCGAAGGAGGATGTGGCTATGAGGACAAACCTCGATTTCACCCCTCTGTTCCGGTCCAGCATCGGCTTCGACCGGATTTTGAACATGCTGGAAAATGCGAGCCGTGTCACTGCGATAGACAATTGGCCGCCCTATGACATCGCCAAGGCTGGTGAGGACGCCTATCGCATCACCATGGCGGTTGCCGGCTTCTCGCAGGAACAGCTGACTATCACTCATCAACCTAACCTGCTGGTTGTGAGCGGGTCGCAATCTAGCGATGATGACGGCCAGTATCTCTATCGCGGCATTGCCGGGCGTGCCTTCGAGCGTCGGTTCGAACTGGCCGACCATGTGCAAGTCGTCGGCGCCAGCTTGGACAATGGGCTGCTGAACATCGATCTCAAGCGCGAGCTTCCCGAAGAGATGAAACCGCGCCGGATCGCCTTCGCAGGCAGTCCGGCAAAGGCAGCGCCGCGGCAGATCGACGCCGAAAAGAACGCTGCCTGAAGTCAGAGTGAATCAGAAGCGACAGGCACCGGTAATCGCCCGGTGCCGCGCGGTTGAACGTGGAGGTGAATAACCATGAACGTGCGTGACCTTATTCCGTGGGGCCGCAACAGCAACAACCAGGCCCCTAGCATCTATAGCGGTGGCGACCCGTTCCTGTCGCTTCACCGCGAGGTAAACAGGCTCTTTGATGATATGTTGAGGAGCTTCGAGACGCGCTTGCCTGCTGTGGGACAGCTTTCGCCCTTCGATGGGGGCTGGCCGAAGGTGGAGATTTCGGAGTCGGACAACGAGCTTCGCGTCACCGCCGAGGTTCCCGGCATGGAAGAGAAGGACATCGAAGTCCTGCTCGACGAAGATGTGCTGACCCTGCGTGGCGAAAAGCGGTCGGAAACCGAGGAGAAGGATTACTCCGAGCGCTTCTACGGTCGCTTCGAGCGGCGCATACCCCTCGGCTACGAGGTCGAGGACGACAAGGTCAAGGCGTCCTTTGCCAATGGCGTCCTGATCCTGACGCTGCCGAAGAACCCGAACGCGCAGTCGAAGGTGAAGCGCATCCCGATCACCCACTGACGCATGGACCAAGTCGGAGGCGGCAGCCCGCTGCCTCCGGCGCATCCTTCGCCAAAAATGGGAGGGATGAGTGATGCAGAAGCAAGAAAGAAAAGTCACACCAGTCGTAGAAAATCTCGGACCGGCAAACGAGAAACGCGGGCGAGCGCCGTCGCTCGGGCGATCCGAGTTCCCGCGTGATGCCGTCGCGCGGATCTACAAGCCTTGCCGCTCAGTCATGACCTCAAGCCGTGCGCGGCCGAAAGGGTGGCGGCTGTTGTTCGAGCGGCGTACTGCGCCGGTCATTGAACCGCTGATGGGCTACACCGCAAGTGGTGACACGCTGACCCAGGTGGAGCTCGATTTTCCAACGGCTCAGGCGGCCATCGACTATGCCGAACGGCAGGGGCTTGCCTACGCTGTTCAAGGAAGCCCGGCGGCCGAAAAGTCCAGTGTCGAATCGTCTGACGCGGACAACCCGCTGCAGGCCGGCGCAGACGTTGTCTGGAACCGCCTCCAGTTGGCTTTGCTGCAAAGCAGCCACGGCGCAGTTTCGCAGGCGCAGCATTATGGACCGGCGCTGACGGACCCGGAGGCGCTTTATGCATCGCCGATGGACGTGGTCGTCGATCCTCTTCTGACAGCCGACGAGAAACGCGCAATCCTGCGAAACTGGGCGTGGAACGAGTATCTGGTCGATCTCGCCACGGCCGAGGGGATGCCGGAAAACGCGCGTCCGACGCGGCTGGACGAAGTGGAATTGGCCCTGCTCGCGCTGGAGCCAGTTACGGCAGCGAACCTGGCCGTTTCTATTCCTGAACAGAAGCAGAAGGCAATGTGAGGGTCGTCATGGATCGGCTGACTGTGCTCGATTGTGAAAATACGGTGCCGAACCGTTTCGCACTGGCCGTCGCCGTGGCGGGGCGCGCTCGTGCGCTCAGCCGGGGTGCTGAGCGCCTGACGGACGAAGCGACGGCGCCCGTCGAACTCGCCCTGCGCGAGATCGCCGGCAACCGCTTCCAGCTCGACGAGATCAAGTCTTTTGTTCTGGCCGGTTCGGTTCCGCGCGATGGCTGGGTACGGCCCGGCCGACGAAGAAAGCTTCGCGGTGGCTAAGGTCAATCCATGGCTGCCGCACCCGCCGTCGCTCAGAGGGCGGCGCACTCACCATGTCAGGAAAGGAGGATGAGCAATGGAGAAATGGCTGAAAACTGAAAGTCGTCCGGCGATCGATATCGTCAATGTGATCGCCGGCATAGCGCTGGTACTGTCGCCTTGGTATTTTGGATTTGCGGCTGAAACCTATGCGGCCTGGAACGCCTGGATCGCCGGTGCGGTGATTGCCCTGATCGCCGTGGGTGCGCTGGTTGCGTTCCATGCCTATGAGGAATGGGCAAACCTGGTGGTTGGGCTGTGGACGCTGATCTCGCCCTGGGCCCTCGGTTTCTCGGCCCTGACAACGGCCATGTGGGTACATGTGGTCGTGGGAGTGATCGTAGCGGCCTTGGCTGCCGGAAGCCTCTGGTTCTTCGGCGACCGTCCGCTTTCAACGGCCTGACCAGCATCTCTGGCGGGCCCGGATCTCCGGGCCCGCTTTTTTCAACCGCTACGGGTGCGGTCTGCCGTTGTAGGCGTTGCGGCCAGGTACATCGGCAGCCGAAACACAGGCCGCTTTTTTCACCGACGTGTGTTGAGCCTGATCTCGCCCTGCATTTGCAGTTCCTCATTTCCTGTGCTTGGCGCGCGGGGAAGAAAGAGATGAACGCTTGTTCCCTCGCCGACCGCACTCTCGATCCTAACATGCCCCCCGGACTGCTTGATGAAGCCGTAAACCTGGCTAAGCCCAAGTCCGGTTCCCCGGCCATCGGCCTTGGTCGTAAAGAACGGCTCAAACACGTGGGCCAGGACCTCCTTGCTCATCCCGCAACCCGTATCGCTGACCGTGACCCGAACAAAAGAGGCAGCCGGAGCGGGCACGTCTTCGATGTTGCCGGGAGTACCGCTGGTCTCGATCGCCAGCGTGCCCCGGCCGGCCATCGCGTCCTTGGCATTCACAGCCAGGTTCAGGATGGCGACGTCTAGCTGATTGGCATCGACAACGACGGGGCCAAGTGCCGGATCCAGCTCAAGCCTGATGCTGATCCCGTTCCCCAGCGTCCGCTCCAGCAGCATCGTGACGGCTTCGATACGTCCATTCAGGTCGATTGTCTCCGGATACAGCGACTGTGCGCGAGAGAACGCGAGCAATTGCTGCGTCAGCGCACTGCCGTTTTGCGTTCGTTTGAGCAACTCTTCGATCAGCATCGCCGCGTTCGGATTCGCAGGATTCTCGCGCAGCTGCTTCTGAAGCAGTCGCAGCCCCGATTCGAACACCGCGAGCAGATTGTTGATGTCGTGAACGATGCCGGCAGCGAGCCGGCCGATCGCTTCGAGCTTTTGCGATTGACGCCGACGCTCCTGCTGCGCGCGTTGCGCGGAGACGTCGCGAAGACTGGCAAGCAGCGCCGGCCTACCGTCCCAGCTAAGTTCAACCGTCCGTATTTCCACTTCGGCTGGTGCTCGATTGGGTCTGTGGACGGTGATTTCCGTGGTTTCACCCGATATGACCGGCCGGCCGAGGGGGATGTGGACGAGATCGGCAGCCGGATAACCGAAGATCGCGGCGGCCGCCGGATTTGCATAAAGCACCGTTCCCGACAGATCGACAACCAGAACCCCGTCGGCCGTGGTTTCGATCAGCCGTCGAAAGTCGAGTTGGCTGATGCCCGTCAGATTTGCGTCGCCGTGTTGGTCGGAGATTTCGGCTGCGCCGCACGCCATCTCAACGCTCCTCACGCCAAGACGCGGCGGAGTCGCCGAACACGTCGGGTGCGCCGTCGAAGGGCTGACCGAGATGCATGCCGGTGCCGTCGATTGTGAAGCGCCGAATCTGCTTGTCATGCTCGCTGCCGCGCATTTTCAGCACCATGATCCCCCGATGCATGAAATCCCCTTCCTGGATGTACCGCAATAAGATGATCGAGTCCGTGAGGGTTGAAATATGCTGTTCGCTAGCACTCTGGCCGCCGACGAGCGATTTGTTGGTGGCCGTGCAAAGGCCAGCGATCTCGTGTTTCTTGATGAAGGAAGTGAGGCTGATTAGGAATTCCCGGAAACCGGTCTCTGGTGCGATCCGTTCCAATGCCGACAGGCTGTCGATAGCGACCCGGTCAGGCTTGAACTCTTCAATTAGCTCGCGGATCATCAACAGGTGGTCCGGCAAGTTCTGCGCTTCCGGGTAAATGCAAACGACCTTCAGCCGGCCATCCGCCTCCATGGCCTCGAAGTCGACGCCCCAGCCGCGCGCATTGCGGAACATCTGGCCGCGGCTCTCTTCGTAGCCGACCAGCAAGGCACGTTCGCCAGCCGCCGCGCCGCCTGCCAGAAAGTTTGTCACCAGCAGGGTCTTTCCGGTGCCCGTCGCACCGCTGACGAGGGTGATGCTGTCGCGGAAAAATCCACCGCCACACATCCTGTCGAGTTCCGGATTGCCGCTCGTCACCCGCTTGGTGCTGGATTGCTGCTCGAGCCGCAGTGAAGACAGTGGCACTGCCACTATGCCTTGCTTCACCACAAGCGTGATCGGCACCTCGCCCTCCACGTGGCGGCTGCCCCGCATCTTGAGAACTTCGATCGTACGCCTGCGTCGCTCGCGGTCGAGCGCGTTGCGCAGGATTACGACGTTGTCGGCAACAAACTCCTCGATCCGGTGGCGGGAGATCTCGCCATACTCGCTGTTGCGTTCGGCGGTCATTAGCACCGTCAAACCATCCCTCTTTAGCGCTGTCGCAATGCGAAGGAGTTCCCGACGGACCGATGTCTGCTCCGCGACGAAGTGGTCGAAGAGCTGGGTGACGGAATCCAGCACGATGCGCTTCGCCGCGGCGTTTCGCGCAGCGTGCAGGACACGCGTCAGCAAGCCTGACAGATCGAAATTGCCGACAACCATCTGGTCGTGGTCACGCGGGCTGGCGTCGACGAAGACCAGCTTGTTCATCTCGCGCCAGCGACGGATGTCCCAGCCGAAGCTAGCCATGTTGACCTCGATCTCGACCGGCGATTCCTCGAACGTGACGAAGACGCCGGGCTCGTCGAGCACGGTGATGCCGTGGGCCAGAAACTGCGTCGCAAATACAGTCTTGCCACTGCCGGGCGTGCCTCCGACGATGGTGGTGCGCCCGCGCGGCAGGCCGCCCATCACAAGATCGTCGAAAGCCTCGATACCGGTCCTGACGCGTTCGAGCGCGGGATCGATGAGGATCTCTTCAGCTGTGGTCATAGCCACTGTCCTTCTTGCGATAACCGAAATAGTCGAGAACCTGAGCGATGTTGCTGATGTCGCCAATCAGCCGTCGTGGAGGGATGGTTGACTCATCCGAGAGCGTCGGCGTCGCTAGAATGCCGGCCCTTTCCGCCTCGTCAGGATCCGCGACGACGTCGACGACCTGGATTTCGATACCGCCGGCCAACTCCTCCACTATCCTCAGACGGCTTGCCAGCGCCCGACGGGCGCCCGGCCCATCGCCGGCGACATACAGGCGAAGCAGGCCGTTGGCCTCTGGATTGGACCGATGACTGACGCTCATGTTCACGCCTTGCCGCAGGGAGTTGCAGTTTTCGACGTGCACGAGGCGCCACGCCGCGGAATCCAGCCGCCGTTCTTCCCTCAGCAGCCGTCGGTCTGCCTGGAAGCCGATGCACCACGGCTTGCGCTCGGTGAGGCCTGGATCAGCGCCCCCGTGCAATTTGTAGATAGCCGCGCCCGCCGCGTCTGCGCACTTGTGAACATTTCTTCGCGCCGGTCGTTGTAAACGCCGCCATTTGAAACGGAGGAGTGCGATGGAGAACCCTCGAAAGCGATCAGACCCGATCGGAAACAACCTGCTTCGGGCCCTCAGAGCCGACGACTGGGAGATCCTGCAACCGAGGCTCGAACAATGGTCGGCGCCTGCCGGGACTTTGCTGCACGAGCCAGGCGATGCAGTCCGTTACGCCTATTTCCCTTGCGGATCGGCCCTGGTCTCCTACCGCGTCGTGTTGAGCGACGGGCGAGCGATCGAGACTGCGCTCATCGGACGTGAAGGAGCGGTCGGCGGCATCGTCAGCCAAGGCAGACTTCCAGCGTATGCGCGGGCCGAAGTTCAACTTGGCGATTCATTCTTCAGGATCGACCTGCAACATCTCGAAGAAGCCAAATTGCGTTCCTTGACATTGCGTCACCTGTTTGCCCGCTACGCTGATTGCCTGATGGCGCAGGTATTCCAATCCGTCGCCTGCAGCGCAGCGCATTCGATCGAACAGCGCGCGGCAAGATGGCTGTTGGCCGTGACAGAACGGACGGGAGCCGAAAACCTTGCGGTGACGCAGGAACAGCTTGCTACAATGCTGGGGGTCGGCCGCTCCTATCTGAGCCGGGTCATTCGAGACCTGAGGCAGCGCGGCGTCATCGAAACCCGGCGCTCCCGGCTTGCTGTACGCAGTCCAGAAGGGCTGCGCTCGCTTGCCTGCGAGTGCAATGCGGCCGTCAGCCATCATTTCAACGACGTTTTGAAGGGGGTCTATCCGGCGGAGGAAAACGGCATGACAGGTGCGCTGGGCATGCCGCATAGGAAAGGACAGTGACAGACCCATTGTCGCCGGCCGGTCTGGGGCCTCCCACTTTTTTGCCCCGGACCTGGCCTACACCGATGCCGCGCGGACTGGGCGACCTATATCCGTTCCCCTGTGGAGGCCGCCATGGACATGAGCAACAGAAAGACGCAGTTCAATATCTGGTACTGGATTGCGGCGTTCGTGGGCGTGATGGTCGTCCAGTACATCTATGCCACGACGCAACACGTCGCCCAGATACCGTACAGCCAGTTCGAGACCCTTCTGAATGCCGGCAAGATCGCTGAGGTGCAGGTTTCGGACCGCTTTATCCAGGGCCGCTTCAAGGAGCCGCAAAACGGCAGGCCGCTGTTTATCACTACACGCGTCGAGCCGGACCTCGCCCGTGACCTGCAGGAACACGGTGTCACTGTGACTGGCCAGGTCGAAAGCACCTTCCTGAGCGACCTGCTTTCCTGGGTTGTGCCGGTGCTCGTCTTCTTTGGCCTGTGGATGCTGCTTCTAAGACGCATGGACGGCGGCGTCGGCGGTTTGATGCAAATTGGCAGGAGCAAGGCCAGAATCTATGTCGAAGCCAATACCGGCGTGACGTTCGACGATGTGGCGGGGGTCGACGAGGCCAAGGCCGAGTTGCAAGAGATTGTGGATTTTCTGAAGAACCCGGGCGAATACGGCCGCCTCGGAGGACGCATGCCCAAAGGCGTGCTGCTGGTCGGACCGCCAGGCACCGGCAAGACTCTCCTCGCCAAGGCCGTCGCGGGCGAGGCCAAGGTGCCGTTCTTCTCGATCTCCGGTTCGGAGTTCGTCGAGATGTTCGTAGGGGTCGGGGCCGCGCGCGTGCGCGATCTTTTCGAACAGGCGCGATCCAAGGCTCCCGCCATCATATTCATCGACGAGCTCGACGCTCTTGGCCGCGCCCGCGGGACCGCGGTCGGCGGCCACGACGAAAAGGAGCAGACGCTCAACCAGCTTCTGGTCGAACTCGACGGTTTTGATCCGCAGATCGGCGTCGTGCTGCTGGCCGCGACGAACCGTCCTGAAATCCTTGACCCGGCACTTCTGCGCGCCGGCCGTTTCGACCGCCAGGTATTGGTCGACCGGCCCGACAAGAAGGGTCGCATAAAGATCCTGCAGGTTCACATGAGCAAGGCCAAGCTGGCGAGGGATGTCGATGGGGAAAAAGTGGCGGCGCTGACGCCCGGGTTCACCGGTGCTGACCTGGCCAATCTTGTGAACGAGGCGACGTTGCTCGCCACGCGCCGCAAGGCGGATGCGGTAACGATGGACGATTTCAACAATGCGGTGGAACGCATCGTCGCGGGACTGGAGAAACGCAATCGGCTCCTGAACCCGAAGGAGCGCGAGATCGTCGCCTATCATGAAATGGGTCATGCGCTGGTAGCCATGGCGCTGCCTGGCGTCGACCCGGTGCACAAGGTGTCGATCATACCACGCGGCGTCGGCGCGCTCGGCTACACTATCCAGCGTCCGACCGAGGACCGCTTCCTGATGACGCGTGAGGAGCTGGACAACAAGATGGCGGTGCTGCTCGGCGGCAGGGCGGCCGAATGGATCGTATTCGGCCATTTGTCCACCGGAGCCGCCGATGACCTTGCCAAGGTAACCGACATAGCGCGCGCCATGGTGACGCGTTACGGCATGTCGGCAAAACTCGGGCACGTGGCGCTGGAAAAGGACCCGCGCTCCTTCCTGAGCCCTAACCCGCTCGCCGGCGGACCGCGCGAGCACGATTACGGCGAAGCCGCCGCCGACGCCATCGACACGGAAGTACGCGACATTGTGGCGGCCGCGTTCGAACGAACCGTCGGCCTCCTCACCGAGCGGCGCGACGTGCTGGAAAGGGCGGCACGCAGGCTGCTCGAGACCGAGACGCTCGACGAGACCGAACTTGGGTCGCTGGTCGGAGACGTCTCGGCGGATGGTGCTGTACGGGACGGGTCTGGTCAGTCGTCGGACAAGAGGCAGCCTACGCTGCAGCCGGCCAGGACCGCGGCCGCAATCCCCACGCCCGGATCGGGGAAATTCAGGACGCAATAGTGATGCTTCGGACTGCTCCCGACGGCATAGATCGCTCGTCAAAAGCCGTGTCGCACGCTGCAACGGCGACACGCGAGATTGATATCGATCGCTAGGCTTTCGAAACCAGTATATGTCGGTCACCAGCCAAGCGTTCTCGATGCCATTTGCTGGTCGCCCTAGGTGATATTACGCGACACGGGGACCTTGCCTCGCGCAGCCTTGAGCGCAACCTTTTCTTCCTCACTGCGCCCGGCTCCGCTGCAGGGGTAAAACCCGCATGGCACAAGTGATCGTACAGGGAACGTATCGCCAGCCCTTTCCAGAAGCATCATGAAACCTCCTTGGTCTTGACCCGTGAACGGCAGCGCCATCTGGCCAGCGTCGGACAAGTTCGAAAGTCACCGTTCCGGCACGTGCCTTACTTCGGCAAAGGCGATAACGACATCGAGGTCCGGCAGATCAACCGCCTGCGGTGCATCACCGGATACCACCTCGACCTGGGCATAATAAGGCCGATTTAGCCAGTCTTTTCAGCAACTTGTCTTTGCACGCTATGCTTCGCTAAGACACTACGACGACTGACTTTTTGTCGCTCCGAAGACCGAAGCCAGTATCCTATCGCAGGTCGGAGTTTCCGTCCGGGTGCTTCCGTGGTGCTTCCGCGGAATGACTTCGACAGAGCCTGAGGTGTGCGTTGGCTAAGCTGACCAAACGAACCGTGGATCAAGCGGGACCGGGAAAGTCGGACTACTTCCTTTGGGATGATGAGTTGCCTGGCTTTGGGCTGCGCGTGTTTTCATCCGGTAAGCGCAGCTACCTCGTGCAATATCGAGCGAGGTCGGACCCGCCGATTCACCATCGGTCCCCACGGGGTCTGGGCACCAGATGCGGCCCGAAAGGAGGCCCGCATATTGATCGGTCGGATCGCGCAAGGCGACAACCCTGCGGAGACAAAACTTCTCGACGCTAAAACGATCACCATCAAAGAACTCTGCACCCGATATTTGGCTGATTGTGAAGCTGGACTTGTGCCAGGCAAAGGCGGCCGCCCCAAGAAGCCGTCGACCATGGAGATCGACCGTAGCCGTATCAGCCGCCACATCCTTCCGCTCTCGGGAACCGGAGAGTGACCGAGATCACGTCGGCAGACATTGCCAAATTTCTGCGCGACGTTGCCAACGGCAAAACCCGGGCCGACATTAAGACGAAGAAGCGAGGCCGCGCGATCGTTCGGGGAGGTATTGGCACTGGTTCGCGCGGCGTAGGTCTCCTCGGGGGCATATTCTCATATGCCATCCGGGAAGGGATCATCGAAAAGAACCCGGTTCACGGCTTTCGCAAGCCGAAAGATCGCGTCCGTGACCGTCGTCTGACGGAGCGTGAGTATCGAGCATTGGGTAAGATTCTCGCGGACGCCGCTGACGACCCGCAGTTTTCAACGGCTACTAAAATGGCGCGGACACTCGCTATGACGGGGTGTCGACGGGGCGAGATTATCAATCTCAAAGTGGGCGAGATCGATGTTCAGCGCAGTTGCATCAGGCTTGAAGATTCGAAGGAAGGCGCATCGACCCGGGCGATCGGCTTGCCCGTGGTCGAGTTGCTCGAACCACTCTTGACCGACGATGAGACTGATTTCGTGTTTCCCGGTGGAGGAAGGGAAGGCATTGGTCGGGTTTCCAAAGCTGTGGGAAAAGCTCGTCAAAGACACCCCGCTTGAAAACGTTACACCGCACGTGCTTCGTCACAGCTTCGCGAGCGTGGCGAACGATCTCGGCTTTACCGAGTCGACGATAGCCGCCTTGGTGGGTCATTCTCGCGGAACGATCACAAGCCGCTATATTCACACAGTAGACACAGCGCTGGTAATGGCAGGCGATACAGTCGCCAGCTACATTCAGGCCTTGCTTGATGGAGCGAAGTTCGAGCGCGCGAATTATGCGCTCGACCACAGCGCGCGTAAGGAGGCTACGCGGAAATTTTTGACGGCTGTGGAGTTTGCCGAGCCGATAGTCCCATGAGGTGTCCGTCGACAGTCGTCCGGCTACTCAGCGCGTTGAAAATAATGCTCGACGAACAGGCGGCGAAATTGTGCTCCCTAGACCTATTTGGAGCCAATCGGATGACAGCCGTGTCGGCGCCAGCCCGACCGCAAATTGCGGCCGACCCCATGGCAAACGTTGATTAGCCAATGAACTTGATCCACAGGCGCTTGAACCATGCGACGATGGCCCTGAGCCCCTTCGGCTGTGCGCCGCGCTTGAGCAGACGGTCATGGACGCGGCCCGCTTCGATCTGCGCTCGAGACATCTTGCCGGCCCATTGGATGCGGCCGCTTTTAATGATGTAGTGCGAGCCACAAGGGAAGTCGTGATTGCCGATCGACGGCCATATCGAGGCTCCCTCGTCTTCCATAATGAGGTCATATTCAGTCGGAACGAGCGGTGTTGAAACCTCCTCGCCGCATCCACACGCGCAATTATGCAGCGCGACGTGGCATTCGCGCGACACGTAAAGGACACCGTCTTCCAGTTGTTCCGGAATGTCTTCGACGAAGACCGTTGTAAGACAATCCACCCGAGCCATCATGTCACCCGGTTTGTGATATTGTTACCCTCGATCATGTATGTCGCGTTCCTTTCGTTGCGCTCATCACGATAGAAGGTCAGCCAGCGTTTCCAGCGCATGACCGCCATAATCGCAGTCAAAGAATTGAGTTCGGCGATCTGGATTTCGGTTCCGTACACATCGGCCTCTTCGTCGTCGTCACCGAACGACAGATGGGTAGCCACTTCCGCCCACGGCGTGCCAGGGGCAATAAACGTTGCCCTTGCGCAACCGTCGAGCGTGTTGTCGTCCAGCCCTATACCTATGCCAGTGTCGACGAATGCAATGCCCAGGCGAACCAGCCCTTCGGCAATCACGCGCCGCGACGATCCCTTGTCAACGCAGACAAATACGAAGTCATAGGCTGAAAATTCGTCAATGTTGTCAGCCGTTACTCGAGTGGTGTGCGGCTTCACGCCCTTGTGCATGCGCGCGTAGAGCGCAGCGTAATAATCTACCTTGCGGGGGAAATTCTTCGCTAGCGCCAGTTCGGGAGCACCAGGCGAACGGAAAAGATTGTGGTTGAGAAGCTGGTCATCATCGTAGATGTGGATCTCGGCAACACGGGTCTTGGCGGCCAGGTCGAGCAGATAGGCACCGGTTCCGCCGAGGCCGATGATCGCGATGCTGCCCCTGAGTTTGCGGTTGGCGGCGAGGATTCCGTAGCGGACTGACGCAGAATCGGGAATCGCGAAGGGACTATCGTCCTCCGCACTGGCCAGCGTGACGCCTGTACGCGCGTTGGCGGTCTTGTCGTGAGACCGCGCAGCAGCACCGAGGTGAGACTCATAGGTGACAACCTTGTCATAGATGTTGGCATACTGGCCGGTGCCTTCTGGCTTCGACGAGAAATAATGGTGGACCTTGATGTCCGACCCCACAGTCGCTTCCTGACTATTATGGATGATATTTGTCATTGGCGTGCCATCGCGATGACAAGGCGTCTCGCCGGCGAACCACATGGTGTGGTCCGTCAGTGGAGTCGAGGTCAGGCCCTCCGTATCCAGCGACAGAGTGCAGACAAGTGTGCCTCGACCAAGCGACATGTCCCGCTTCACATAGGGCACGCTGTGAACGAGGAGGACGAGGTCGCGCATCTCAAGCTCAAACCCCTCGTCCAGCAGCTGCTTCAGATGTGGATCACGACTTATCAGATCGGCGGACATTGAAGACCATCCCATTCTTGACTTCGATCTTTTCGCCCTCCACCAGATCACCTTCCGCGCCGTGTACACCTTTCAGGTAAGTTATCGTGTACTTGAATTTCTCGAAGTCGGCGTCAGGGTAGGCGAGAAGTGCAACCTCGCGATAGCTGAGCTTTTTCTTAGGCACCGTACGCGGTCGCCCGTTGACTTTGATGACCACCGTCTTCGCTTCGCGGCTGCGGATGCGCTCGACTCCCTGTCCGCTCAGAGTCACCTCGCCATCAGCGGGAATGACCGCGTCGCCGGCGCTGTCCAGGATTAGCTCGAGTTCCTCATCGATGCTGGCGTAACGGTAGATGTCAGCTGCGGAGAGTTTGGCCGACCCCCATTCCCAGCCGCGCTCGTTGACGGTGAGGGAGAAGGTCCGATCGCCTTCGAATGAAAGGAACTCCGGCTGCGGTATCTGTCGCAGGTCGGTCGGCTCCTCAAGCCCGATCGAACGCGTCGACCCGTCCGCAATCTGGATGAGAATATAATCGCTAGCCGGATTGAGCCCGCCCATGGTGCGGACCTCGCGACCTGAGATTATGGCGTCATTGGTGCCGATCACGCGACCATCCAGCTTATATGTAAATTCCGTTACGTCAGGCATTGAAGCCTCCTTGTTTCTCATTCTGCACAAATCATATATGGAGTTTTTAGCCAATGTCTAGCTATTAATTAGCTATTTAATGATTGTTTTTTGATTGACAGGTATGGACTTTATAGCTACATGGAGGATCCTGGTTAGGGAGAAGCGCCTGTGAAGCGTACGATGACGCTTAATTTGTCGGACGCAGAAATGAGCGTCCTTGAAACCATGTGTGAAGAAAAAGGGTTGTCTAAAACCGCACTCGTTCGCCAAGCGCTGCGGCTCTACAAATCAGTCGACGATCGACTAGCGCGGGGCGAAAAGGTGTTCGTCGAAAGCGCGGATAAATCAGAAAAAGTAGAGCTGATGGTTCTATGAAAGAGCTGATCGATCGAGTCTTTCTCAAAAATCGTGCCACAGGCCTGTACGAAGATGCCCACCTGTATCATGGCTTGGACAGCACGAATCTCGCGCATATCGAAGGACGCTGGCGACCTCTTTTTGAGTTGCGTCGAAGGGAAGCTAAGGCTTCCCTTCAGACGTTAGCAGAGGTCAATGCTGAAGACGCCCATTGGGAATGGGGCAAGAAGGCGCTGGTTGCGCTGAACGACCCCTTCCTGTTCGATTTCTTCGTGCTTGAATGTGGTGGCAGTACCCAAGCCATCATGATGACGCGCAAAGGCGGTCAGGATTGCTTCAGTCGCCACCCCGAGCATCAGCGAGCGCCGCTGATCTACGTGGAGTTTTTGGCGACGGCTCCATGGAACCGACCAAAGTTGGTTGCTGACCCGACTTACAAGGGCGCGGGCCGTGTGCTCATCGGTACGGCCGTCAGCTTGAGCCTAGAAGAGGAATTTGGTGGCCGAATTGGCCTGCATTCACTTCGTGGCGCAGAAGTTTTCTACCGGGATGCGATCGGAATGACGGATTTCGGAACGGATAGCGAAGGAGTACATAAAGGACTTAGATACTTCGAGCTTTCCAGCAGGGATGCTGCGACTTTCCTATCCGTGCAACACTAACAAGAGGAGTCGACCATGAAATTACATTTCACTGCCGATTGGCTGCGCAGCCATATCGAACATGATCCGGATGTCGATTGCGACGTGGGGCTCCCGCTCCGCGACGCAGCTCCGCTTGAGCGTCTTATGCAGGAGAAGTCTCGTCATCAAGCAACTGCGGGGCAGCCTAATTCGGCTGCCCCCGAACAGAAATCTGCTGTGTTGTTTAAGTTGGTGCATCAGCTTCGACGCAAGGACGGTTTAAGCATTGCGCAGTTGGCTGCCAAAATTCGTGTTGATGCGGCGGAATTGGAGCAAGTGGAGAAGGATCCCAACTATGTTCCAGGCCCGCGTACCGTTCATCAGCTAGCCGAGTTTATTGGGGTTTCAGCACGTGCTGTAGGACTGCTGACTGCGGCGGCGTCCGCGCAGAATGACAATCTCACCGAAGCGGCGCATCGTTTTGCTGCGAGTTCAGACGACCTATCGAAACTAAGCCAGGCTGAAAGGCGCGACCTCAACGATTTCGTTAAGGTACTGGCGTCAATCGATAAGAAGAATGGATGACCATGTCTGCGATTGAGCCGATAATCGGGGACTTTGAGCGCCGAGATATTCATGAGCACATATCACGTTTGCTACGTGATCTCGGCAATCCAGAGCCCCCATTAAGGCTCGAGCACGTGCGCGCGCTGCAAAAGCTTGACCTTACCTATTATAGCAAGGCGAACCTGAGCCTATTAGATGAGATTGCCCACAGGGCGCGAATGGCTGGGAACGAGATCACCAGCACGGCTAAGCGCATGGTCGATGTAGTCCAGCAATATGGCCTTCGTGGTATCCTAATGTTGAAGGAAGGCGACAAAAGAATCTTCATCGATGATGAGGTAGCCGAGCTAAAGCGACGCTTCCTCATCGCACATGAAATTACACATGACCTTCTACCGTGGCATCGCTCCCTGCTTCTGGGCGACAACGAGTCCACGCTGAACCCAACATTCCATCAGGCAATGGAAGCAGAAGCTAACTATGGCGGACGCCATCTCTTGTTTCTCGGAGGAAGATTTCGACCGGAAGCGCTGGACTGCTCATTGGAATGGAAGAGTATCGAGCACCTTCGCAAGCGCTATGGGAACACACTTACAACAACACTTTGGCAAATGGTTTGTGAACGCGACCCGGAGTTTCCCGCCTTCGGGGTGGTCAGTCGGCATCCGTATCACAGAGATATTTGCGAGAAGGCGGGGAATGACAATGTGGCATATTTTCCAAGATCGAAAGCTTTAGCTGAGCACTTTCCCGGAATCACCACCACAGTTGCCTATTCCGCGATCTGCGATCACGCAACGAACCGCAAACGGGGTCCAGTAGGCGAAGGCGAAAGCATCTTTTATGATGCGAACGGCGAACCCCATGTATTCTGGTTGCACAGCTTCTCAAACACGTACGATCTGCTCACTTACTGCATCTACAAGAAGAAACACCAGCGCATTTTCCCTGTCGGCTATAGGGCAGCCTAGTCATAGGCAGACGGTTATCTCAACGGCAGCTTGCCCATATGTAAGCACACCACCGCTGTTTCGCTTGCGGCATATTTCTTGGCGGACGTCGCTTATTGTCGGCGCGATATTGGTATGACCTCGCCGAGCTGGCCGGACGGCCCCTCACCGCGGGTCGGCGCCACGAGCTTCAGCTTCACGACGCGAGCAGGCTCTTGCGAGAGCCAGCCCGGAGGAAGTGCAGCCAAGCTCTCAATATCATGAGCGAACAACGGCAGATCGTGCCGAAGGTCTTCCTTGGACAGCCCCCCGTCATCCACCACGGTCCGAAATACATCAGCCAGTAACGTAGGTTGCTGCAGCGGCCAAACGTCATCGTAGGGCTCGGACCCTGAGTAGCCCTTTGCGCTGTAGCTACGATAAAGGCGGGTCGCTCCCTCGGCATCGACAATGCAGAGGCGTTGGAGACGCATGATCTGAGCCTTGATGGACACGCGCCAGCGAACCTTCAGACGCTCCAGCTCCCAAAGCGAAGCACTAGTGACCTCAGCCGAGAACTGACTCGCCGGCAGAAGCAACGCAGAAGCGAACCGATGAGCTTGGTCTTCGATCAGCTTGAAGTTCTCGACAAGCTCATCCTCGGACACTGCACGGTGCAGCAAGAGGTGGGCCAACTCGTGCGCGGCATCAAATTGTCTTCGCGCGAACGACTGCTTGTCCGTGGCTAGAAGTACGTATGGGCGACGATCAGATCCCCACCTGCTTAGCCCATCCAACTGTGTGGTTTCCATTGGTTCGCTCGCCACGACGACGCCGATCTGCTCCAGCAGAGCAACTACGTTGGGGATCGGTCGCAATCCGATTCCCCAGTGCTCTCGCGCTGTTTGGGCAATGCCCTCCAGATCCTCATCCCGCAGGCTTCGGTAGCTTACGCCGTTGAGTAAATCTGGCAGGTCGACTTCAGGGAGAAACGCATAATGGCCGGCAACTGCCGTAATGTCCTCAAGCCAGGACAACCGCGCGAGCTGGATCGAACGATCTGCCTTCAATGCGCTAGCCAGGGATCGAAAAAATGTGGTTCCGACGTCAGGGCGTGGCGACAAGAAAAAGTCAACTGGGACCGCCAGCGCTTTCGACAGTTCCTCCAGTGCAGGGCCTTCCGGAGCGGTCTCTCCATCTTCCCAGCGGATAACTGTGCTAGGCGCGCGCCCCATCATATCAGCAAGGGCCTTGCGAGAGGTGATCCCTCGTGCCAGCCTTGCTTCCGCGAGCTTTCGCCCATCAAATCCCTTTACACCGCTACGCAATATTCTCAGCCCTCTGCCTGGTCGCTCTCCGTCCCGGCAATCGTGTCCTTGAAGCTTCTAGTGACTGACCGCAGCGCGATACCACGCTTCGGAGCCTCCCGCGATGCCCCATACCCTGCAAGAAACTCCTCGACCTTCTCCAGGACGATAAACTGCTCAACCTTCGTATCAGCGACGCCAACCGAGATCGAGGCGAGCTTCCCTATCGCGAATGGATCGCGCTGGACCATAATTACAACGAAGCGTTCACGATCAGTGAAGCTCTCCCGGGCGCGGAATAGATCGGCGTCGAGACCTTTGTTCTGGCTGCAAAGCGCCAACCTCGTTGCATTCTTCACTGGCGCGTCGTCCGCATCTCGATGCGACGCGAATCCAACCAGAGTACCGCCGAAGCGCCCGGTCGTGAGATACACAGGCAGCTCCCGTACCTGGTCCGATCCAAACTCCACCTTCACCCGACTCACGAACTCGCCACCGTTGCGGACGATTGCCTTCTCAAAAATCTCATCTAGCACCTGATGGCGGACGAGCCCGACCGCTTTCGACTGCCGCTTTCGAGACAGCATGACGCCCCCTTTTGTCGTCTCAGTCGACACCGCGACCGAGGCTTCCGCCTGCTGCGCCCCGATCGGGAAGTCCTGTTGGACGTCAACGAGCAGGGCGCGGGGCACGTCTCGCCGGATGCCGTCCAATATATGTGCCCGCTGTTCGTCATCAAGCATTGGGGTCTCCGCGCCAAGTGATAATCAGTTTTGCATTCTCAGGGATTTGTGTCACAAAAATTTGCACTTTGCAATCTTTGCCAATGCGGTCCATGCTTGTTCCCCGCCGAGATTCGATCGGAGTCGCCTCGTAAGACCATGACGACTGAGGCGAGGGCCGAATGGCCGCGCTTCTTGTCTGCGCGATGCAAGGTGACCGTCAACCCCCGGCATGTATTGAACATCCATCAATCGGCAGCTCGATGGTCGGCTCCGAAGGGTAATGTCGCGCTAATCCATTCGAACACACCAGCCGGCGGGACTTTTAACCCATCGATTGATATCGGATTCCCGCCAGCCCGCCCCGTTGACGCTGATCTTGATCTGGGCCGGGAACGTGCCTTCGGCGATCTTGCGATAGATGGTTGAACGGGACAGGCCGGTCCGGGCAAGGACGGTTTTGAGGCGTATGATACGATCCGGCTCGGACATGGGTTGCCTGCACCTCACTGGTCCTGCTGATTGCTGCTGCGACAGACAGGACGAACCTACCCCGGAGGCAATCAGGTTCGTCGCCTCAGCCGGCTGCGGCGTGGAAACGACGGCAAATCGGCATGACTTAGATCCCAATGCCTCGTCCCTTACCGATGCCATGGCTGAAGGCGAGTTCCGCACCCAGGCGACGACCCGACTCCACGTTGATGCCAAGCTCGCGTTTGCGGTTGGCCAGGAGGGATTCAAGTTGAGGGTCGCGTTCAAGGCTTTTGGCCATGTCGGACATGGCCGAGCGCGTTGACTTGTAGCCGGACATGTCGCCGGCCCGGTATTGGTCCTGGCTTGTCCGGTGGAGCTTCTGCCAACGTTCGACGAAACGGTCGGCGCGGCGGCGGGGATCGATGTCCATCCCGGTGCGGATTTCCGTTTCAAGCTGGAGATCAAGCACGATGCGGCTGACGCGGCCGGCGCCCGCCTCGCGGACAAGTGCGGGATTTTTGACATAGGCCGCTTCGGCATCGCGCCAACCGTGGGGGCGAACCTTCTCGAAAGCGCTGCGGGCATCCCTCAATTCGCGCATCTGCTCGGGACTGCCCTGCCCGTCCGCGTTTCCGCTGCGCAGGATCGCGTCGAGCGCGCGCGCGTGACGCACAAGCGCCTTCGTGCGAGCGCTGCGCAACGCAGCTTCCGGGTCCGGCGGTGCTTCCGTGTTGCGCTGTGTACCCGGCCATGGCTTTTCCCTTTCCGGCGTGACAGCCCCATTTGCAATCCGCGCTCCAACATCTTCCCTTCCAGGCCCCTGCCCACGGTCGTGGCCGGGCTCAGCGTCGCCGGGCGAGCGCAACCCGTCCAGCAGCCCGCCGATCCGGTCGCGCAGCCTCTCCGGAACGATCCGGCGCACGATCTCGACCACACGCTCGCGGAAAGTGATGCCGCGCCGTTCGGCATAGCTCTGCGCCGGGTCGATCTTCTCATAGTCGCAGGCCATGTCCTTGGCGCGGTCGCGTGACAGGGTGCGGACGAGTCGTTGGTGGGTCGCGAAGTCGTCGCTGCTATAGTGCAGGTCCATCCCGTCTCGATGCCGCGATAGGGCGACGTAGGTGCCATGCGCATCCATGCCCGGTGTAGCGAGCACATGGGTGCGGTCGACGGTCATGCCCTGCGCCTTGTGAATGGTCGCGGCATAGCCGTGGTCAATGTGGGCATAGTCTTTCAGGTCGAAGCGCACCGACCTGCCATCGTCGGTTTGAACCGTCATGCTTTGCACGCTGACCTCTTCGATCATACCAAGCGTGCCGTTTTTGACGCCAAGCCCGCGCTCGTTGCGCAGGAACATGACGCGATCGCCACCTGCAAAGGTCCTTGCACCGCGTTCGACATCCACCTGCACTTCGTCGCCGAGATCGCCGGCGGCGCGCATGCGCTCGCGCGCTGCCTGGTTCAGCGCACGAACCTCGTCGTTTGTGTGGGTGAGGATGATCCGGCTTGCCTCCGGGTGCGCCTGCCTGTCGCGATCCCAGCGCTCAACGAGATCGCCGCGCGCCTGGTCGCGCGTCGCGGCCTGATGCACCACGCCCTGCACATCATAGGCGCTGATCGCAGCGCCGATCCTGCCGGTTGCCAGATCGCGCGTGGCGTCACGATGCCAGTCCTCGCGCTGCCGGCGCACCTGGCCGATCTCGACGCCACCGTGTCGCTCGTGGATGGAACGGAACGCGGCGCCGGCTTCGATCGCCTGTAGCTGCTGCGGATCACCGACCAGCACGATCTTTGCGCCAACGTCCGCCGCATGAGAGAGCACGCGCTCCAACTGGCGCGTGCCGACCATGCCGGCTTCATCGATCACCAGAACATCACGCGCGGTGAGCAGATCACGACCCTGTCCCCAGCCATGTTCCATACTGGCAATTGTGCGAGACGAAATCCCCGACCCGCTTTCGAGATTTTCGGCCGCAATACCCGAAAGTGCCGCGCCTCGAACCTCATAGCCAGCTGCTGCCCATGCCTGGCGCGCAACACCCAGCATGGCGCTCTTGCCGGTTCCGGCAAAACCGACAACAACACCAAGACCGCGCCCATCGGTGATGTGATCCAGTGCATCGGCCTGCTCACCTGACAGGACAAGCCCGCGCTGCTTGGCGTGCGCCAAAGCTGCCTGGCGCTGTGCGTCACCCACCGCATGACGCTCCGCCCCGGCCATGCGTTCCGCAGCGCGATGCAGGCGCAGTTCGGTCTCGATCATCTGCTGCGTGGTGAAGCGGTCTTCGCCACGCCCGTCCTTGCCGAGTTCGACCAGATCGGGCGCTTTGTTAATGGCTGCCATGACCGCGTTGAACTGCTCCATTCCGTCGCTGTGCCGATGCGAGAACTTGGCAATGTCTTTTCGGGTGAAGGTCGATTGCTGATGGGTGATGGCATCCACCGCCACGGATGGATCGGCAATGATGCGCGCGCCATTTTTGCGCGCGATCTCGCGGTGCAGTTCGGCGCGATCTGCTTCAATGCCGGCAACGTCAAGACCGCCCTCAATGCGTTGGGCCGGTGCGCCGATCTGGGTTTGCGGCTCCAAGGCAATGCCCTGCGCCTCCAGACTGCGATGATCGATGCGGGCGTCTATGTCGAGTTCGGCAAGGCGTTCATTGGCAAGCTCGGCCCATCGCTCGCGCCAGCGCTCGACCAGCTGGGTAGCATTCCAGTCTCGAACCTTTGGACCAAAACCCTTCTCGCCCACTGATCGCATGGAAAGCATGACATGGGTATGCGGTTTTGGACTGCCATCCTCCGCCCTGTCCCAATGCACATTGAGATCGGCGACCATGCCCTTGCTGACAAACTCCGCCTGGACAAAGTCGCGCGCCAGCTCGATGCCTTGCGCCTGGCTGAGTTCGCTCGGCAGAGCAAACTCCACCTCTCGGGCAAGCTGGGCATCCTTCCTGACCTCGAAGGCTTCGACATCGTTCCACAGCCGTTCGCGGTCGCTCCAGGCTTCCGGCGCATTCTCCGGCAGCATCACCTCGGAATGGACGACGCCGCGCTTGGCCGAGAAGTCATGGCTACGATCAATGCGCTCGTCCCGCAAGCGCGAGGCCGAGCGGTAAGCGGCCGACGCAACCGCGCTCGAGCCTGCCTTGCGGCCAATGACCTTGACGTGAAGATGATAGATCGCCATCGCGACCAGATCATTTGCACGGCAAAGCGCACGTCGGCACGACGTATAAGCGCGCCCTCCCTCGAAAAAATCTCGGGATGGACCAGCCCGTCCCCGGCTGTCTCGGCAACAGGGAAGCCTTCCGGAAGGCGCTCCCCTATCATCGCCGCATCGACAGTAGATGGAGAAAGCCATGCGCAAACCACGAGACTTCGACTCGGAACTGAAGGCTTTGGAAGACAAGGCGCGAGAACTCAAAACGCGAAAGGTGCAGCAACTTGGCGAGCTGGTGATCGCCACCGGAGCCGATCAACTCAGCACCGACGAACTGGCGGGCGCATTGGTCGCAATCGCCGAAACGAAAGACACCGCAAAGCGCGAGGCATGGGTCAAGCGTGGGGTGATGTTTTTCGAAAGCAGGTCCCGCCGAACTGCTCCGGCATCTGAAAGCAACCGACATAGCACTCCAACGCAACAAGGCAGCCCGCAACCGCCGGCAGGTGGCCCGGGCCCGGCATGACATGCGCAGGTGGCAGGTGGAGCGCCGCAAGCGCACTCGACATCTGATCGAACTCGGCGGTCTTGTCGTCAAGGCTGGCATAGTTGATCTGACCGCCAACGATCGCGCCATCATCTACGGCGCGCTACTCGGGATCGCCGCCAAACTGCAGAGCGATGAAGGCGAGCACGCGCGGGAATTGTGGGCCGAGAAGGGAAAGGACGCCTTTGTTGCCGGACGGTATGGGGGGCAAGAGGACGAGTAAACGTAGCGTTGGGCGGCGCGAGTTGTGGGCTGCGCAAAATTCCGAACAGCTTGCAGCGCCTTCGGTGCTCCGGCCGTTGGCGCTGCATTGTAGGGCTTCGAATGTTACTCGATCGGGGCGAGAGCGGTCCGTCAGCTTTCGGCCTCCTGGAGATAGAAAGCGGCCGCCTGACGGCAGCCATTTTTCACGACAGAACGTCGTTGACGTCGTCCGAGTTCGCGCTGCGTCCCATCATAGAGGACGTGGCTCGGGGAAACGCAACCCGCGGCAAGTGAGAGCAAAGCCGGCGACCTTAATTCCAACGGGCCAGGTTGTGGATTTCGCCGAATTTCTTGCCATCGACGACAGCTTCGCGAAAGATAGACCGAACCCCTTATCATGAGCATGGCCGCAAATCCGATGTCACCGCAGGAAAAACGATACCTGACCGAACTAGCTACGGAGATATCGCGACTTTACGGCTTCGCTCGGCAGATGAACGAAATGGACTTCGCGGCGTCCCTCGGTGGCGAGTTTCGCGGGATGCAGGACGCGGGCTGGTCCACCCAAATCACGGCCGCAGACGTTCGCCAGGAACTCGAAACCTATCTGACGAGGGACAGGCAATTGACGACCGCTGAATATCGCATCGTGCTCCTGCTTTATTGCCAGCTTGCCGAAGCTGGCGGAGTGTACGAGTCAATCAAGAATGTGATGAGGGTCATCACGGCAGTCCCGTACAACCTATGGCCGTTCCGGGAGCTAGTCCGCGTCAGGAAGCAACCCGCAGCGATTATAGGTCCGAATGCCAACAAGACATTCCGTGACCTTGCGGACACAGCCAGGGCGATCGGCATGCCGCGCTTGGCAAAGTTGCTGGCTAACGCCTTTCGCGATGACATCCGGAACGGCATCGCTCATGCGGACTACGTGATTTGGTCAGACGGGCTGCGCCTTCGTCATCGCAACGGTGGCAACGTTTACACGATTTCACATGAGGACGTTTTGTCGGCGGTGGTGCGCGGGATCGCGTTCTTCGACATCCTGCAGGACCACAACAGGACGGCCATGGGCTTCTACAATCCGCCGAAAGAAATAGTGGGCAAGTTCAGTGGTAATTTTCCAATGCCTTGGACTGTACACTCCGACCCTGTAACGGGGACGTTCTCGATAAGTGGATCGTCGCCCGGACCCGTCACCACGCCCGCCTATCTCCGGCAGGTGGAGATCACCGGTCGGCTCGGAGGCAAGGTGTTGGCTGCGTTTCCGCGGCAGGGAAACAGTGACGACGAAATCACAATCAATGGGATCGAAGCAGCCGGCTACGAGCCACATGTAGTTTCGTTGGACCCTAACGGATTTGATGACCTGTTGAAGCAGGTCGAGCACCACGCCATGCAGGATGATCGCCAGACGACGGAGAACGGGCTTCTGATCGCGAGCCCCTTCGGTTTTGTGCAGCTGGCCGATTCATCCGCACTCGATGACTTGTTGCCGACCCCGATTACTGAAGTCTTGTTCGACGAAGCCGAAGGGGCTTCCGACAGGACCGGCTGACGGTGGCTAGATACTCCAGCCAAGCGAACGCCGACGCTGAGGAACGGTCTGGCCCTCCTTACAGGTCTCGGCAACCTTACCAGACTTCCCGCTGGGTGCATTTTGTTCTGTTCTTGCGAGCGTTAGCACTGATATCACAAACCTCAAGATCGATAGAGAAGGCTTAGGACAAACATGGACCGCCCCACCCTGTTTCTGTCGTCCACGGTCTACGATTTTTTGGACTTGCGTAGTGCACTCAAGGACTATCTTGAACTCCGCGGATGCAGGGTGTTGGCGTCAGAGTTTACTGATTTCACCCATCCGCTCGACAAGCACTCGTATGAGGCCTGTCTGGCGGCAATCGAACAGGCCGACCTCTTCGTACTATTCATTGGCCGAAGGGTAGGCGGCTGGTTCGACGAACCCAACCAGATCAGCATCACCAGAGCCGAATACAGGCACGCCTACGAGCTGGCGAAAGCAAAGAAGATACGCATCCTCTGCTTCGTCCGCTCTGACGTCTGGGATCATCGTCAGAGCGTACGTGACCTAGCCAAGGCTCTTAGGGCCGATCCCGAATTGAGCGATCAGCAACGCGAGAGGCTCGCGAACCATCCGAGTTTGGTCATGGAGAATGCCAAGGCGGTGATCAGCTTCATCGAAGAAGTTGCAAAGAACAACGAGACAGCCGCCGCTACTAAAGGGCTGGGTACCGCCCCAATTGCGAACTGGATCTGGCCGTTCGCGACGTTCACGCAGGTCCGCCAAGCGATTGATCCGTTGGTGCTCAATGGCCTCGCGGTTCGCGACGCGGCGGCCCGGAAAGCACTGGAGGAGCAGCTACTGGCCATGCTGCTAGGGATCGTCCCGCGTATCACTGACGGTCCCTCAAACCCGATTAATGCGGCATTGAATGTTGTTAAGGAACTCGGCCTGAACTCCAGCAACTTCACAGGCACGCTTCAAGTCAGCGAGAAAACCTGGAACCGGTTAGTAGTGCTCGTGCTTTTCTCGATGGACGCGAAGGTTGATCCGACTCCCCTTCAGGCTCACTTGAGCTCAGGTCTATTACTCGAGTACGACCCAGCAGCCGGCGCCTACCGGCAGACCAGTGAATTCGACCTGCTGGTCAAAGTGATCAACCAGGCCAAGCTCCTCGAGGGGTCGGGCAACGCCGACGGGACCGATTTGCTGAAGTGCGGGAAGTCGGTCGACCGGAACGGCAGCCGTATGGTACCGGCAGTGACCCTTACTGCATGCGCTCATCGATTGCTGCGATGGGTCGATCTCATTCAGACTGGGAAAGCTCTGGCGCGATCCCTGGCAGGAAAACCAGTTACGAAGCTGGTGCCTATTCCACCTTCTCCAATCCTTGACCAGGTTCCTCAGCTCGAGGCAGAGGCGGTTACGCCAGAACAGATGCGCGCATTCATCAATGACTAGCTCCCAGGCACCCAGTTGGTTCGAGCGGCAAACTTGTCAGCGCGGGAGCACACCTGTCGATGCTCTCGTACGGTTCATGACAACACCATCCCGCGACCATCGTCACCGGGCGACGACTGATCATCTTAGCAGACTACGGCCGCCTGTGCCGTGACAAGGCCAGACCGGGTTCTATGGCTGGCGCCGCCGAACCAGCCGGCACATCACCGACGAACTCGCGCTCCCCCGCATCGAGTTCGCGCTTTATACCTGGGAACGGCGCCGCGCCGCCCGGGCTCGCTTCCAGCGCCGGCTCGGTTGGATCAGGTGTAAAATGCCAGTTGGTCGAGCGTAAGGAATGCTTGCAGCGCCCGCACCTGCGTATAGCTCTCGGCATCGGCTTCGCCATGTCCAACGGCGTGACGCGAACTTGCCTTGCCGGTTCGAGCTGCTGGATCGAATTGGGCGAAGGTGTGCGACTTCAAATAGTGCGCGAACGCCGCCGGAAACAACAATGTGTCTGGGTGGCCCGCCTTTTGCTCGGCGGATTCCACAGCGAATTCGAGAAGTTTGCCGAGCTTAGCGCCTTTACCATGCAGATTCCGGTACGCATCCCGAAGTATACCCTCGATCTCCGTCAGGACGATCTTCAGCACGGCAACGGCATCGCCGGACGCGAAATTGTTCAGTGCCGATCTAAGCAGTTTCTCCTTGCCCGCGAAATGCGGTTTCAACATCCACCGCGCAAACATGCTCTCGACCCGCTGCACGTCGAAAGTCCGCAGCAGCTTCGCCTCGACCTCGTCGAGCTCGAATCCCGCTTCGCAGTGGCTAACGAGCTCGCGGAACTCCTTGCTAAGTATCTCGACGAACGGAAACCACCCGGCCTCGATGAGTCGTCCGAAAACATTTGCGTCCGCAATTGCGTCATAGAAGTCACGATATTTGAGCCGGCGGTGAAGCGTCCCGAGATCCCTTTCCATGTTTTCAATGGAGAGGTCACCATCCGGGTTGAAGTCGCAGAACAACGCAAAACGCCAACCCTCCCGAAAGATGCAGAGGACGCGATCTTCTTTGCCGATCTCAACCAGCGGGAACGACAGTGCAGTCACATCCGCGATGTCCGTGTCGAAAATGACGGTCCCCGCCGCCATCGGACGTTTGACCAGAGCCTTGATCGACACGGCCGCCGCATCGAGCCACAGATCTCCTGTGTTGTCGGGGTGAACCACAAGCAGAATAAACCCCGGCCTGGTGAGGCTGACAGGGTGCCCAGCCTGAGCCGAGCGATACTCGATATGGGCGCTCAGGCTCTCGACAATGCGGTGGAAAAGCCGATCATCGGTTGTCAGACAAAGTCGGGTCCAGACCTTGATCGTCTCGCCACCGCGAGCAGCTTCGGCGGAGACTCCGTTGAGCTGCAAATCGGCCAGCTTGATCGGCTTGCCGAGGTTGCTAGCAAAGTCACCTGCCGCCGGCAGATCGGGTTTGGGTTCGGACGATTCGGTCATGGCAAAATCGTAGCACATCGGAAAGTTTTGACCCTGGTACAAAGACAGCCGAGTGTCCGATGGTCGAAAAAGAGCGCAAATGACCTAACGATCTCCTTCTTCCGAACAACCGATTTATGGCACCGCGCAGGCGCGAGAATCCTTGACGGACAAGCAGTTAAGCGTTTGATAAGTCGCAGAGGGACTGACCATGCCACTCAATCTGACCGCTGGAGTACTTGTCGTCGGTTCGCTCGACTGGGAAAGCAAAAGCTACGGTGGTGATTTTGTTGGAAAGCCGCACCCTGTTCGTGCGAAGTGGCGGGAAACACGACTTAAATCGGACAAGCGGTCGACACAGTACGTCCGAGTGCCGATACGATACGGGCGGCTGTCACAGGGTCGTGGCGACACCTACACGATGGTCTTCTCACCCGAGCTTGGTGCGCGCCTTGGCGTCGGCAAAGTCCTCCGCTGTCACAATTCGGTGAACAGCATCGACGATCTGACCCGGGAGGCAAGTGCGCTCTGGAGAGCGGAGCAGCCAGGAGGCACGGACGTGATTTCGGCAGGCTGGGGGTGTGTAGCGATCCTGACTTCGCCGAGTTTCTTGGATCATGAGGATGCACCGGTTCGGACCAAGCTACTGCAGGATTGGGCAGCATTCTCAGGGAGGCAGGGAGGGTACGCCAGTTTCACGTTTTCAGCAGCCGACCGCGCCGCGACCGGGGACAAGCCTGTCATTGAAAATGGCCGCCTCAATATTCCGTGGCCGAAATTCAAAAACAACTGGCCGCTTTCGGTCGATCTTGTCTTGCTGACGGCAACCAAGCCGAAAATCATTAAGGGAGAATATCCCACCGTGGGTGAAATCGCTGGCGCCTGGAAACAAAATAAAGGCGAGGACTACTACTTCCGCAACAATAGGCTTGCAGGCATCCACACTGCAGATGACGAGGAAATTGAAGCACTTCTAGCTAGATGAGAGCTCAAAGCTGCGCTAGGTCCAAGCGTGGGTCATCAGCAATATCAGCTTGATAAAGATGGCCACGCGCTGCTGGATGCCTAGGTGAGGCAATCGCGACCCTCTAGCATCACTTTGGCCTATGCCTGCTGTTGGGAAACGGCGAGCTGATTTCCACGACCGAAATGAAGGCGCGAAGCTGCTGCTCGTTAGCTGCAGGTCAGCTCCACGCGTGCTCGCGAGTGCTCGTAACTATTCCAGGACTAAAAGTCGTCAGGTTTGACCAACTCCAAATGACTTACCCCTAATGCTTGGGCAAGCTCGTAAAGAGTGATTACGGTGGGATTCCGCCGACCGCGTTCGAGGCTGCTTAGATACTGCTGACTGAAACCGGAGCGTGCTTCCACATCCTCCTGCGTCAGGCCTTTCTCTCGCCGTATCCGCGCGAAGTTTGTTCCAACCAGCTGACGCATGTCCATGCGTCGGACAATCGAGGTTTACACACTTTAAGTTTATCAACTATAATATGTATTCACTGAGCGCGAAACTCACCTGGAGCTCATACCGTGTCGACGACAAATCCGCGTGTCTTTGCCGCAAGCCGGAACGAGGTGCAGCCGCAACTGACAGGCGTGCACGACCCCGCGCTGCAGTTAGTGAACGATTGGCAGATAGCTCGATATGTCTCCCTGCTGTTATGTCGCGTGCAGCAGCGTTTGGAGAGCCGACTGATAGTCAATACCGGAAATTGGGGATTGACCGCAGATTTACGAAACCAGGCTCAAAGCAAAGCAGGGCACACTGTCGGTGGTTCGGCGGCGTATGCGGTTGCGCGAGAGGCCGAGGTCTTAGCGATGACCGAGACTCTAAAGCTACAAGATCTTATCCCCCAAGTGGCGGCTTCGTCGCTCACCGGGGTCATAGCCAAGTTGGAGATGATCGTAGGCGCAGATCGAGATATCGGTGACCCTACTGACTTCCCGTGGCCGCATATTGCTTCGGTGCTACGCGACCTCAAGGCCGTTGCGGGCGAATTGCCTCCTTATCGGCCGGATCGCGCCTCGACACGCGCGGATGCAGCGCGCTACTGGCAGGATGCTTGTAAGCTTCTCAGGGCGCTTGCGGACGAGGATGCTCTGCTGAACGCAACCACTTTATAAACATTGATAGACTGTCCAAGGTTTGGCCGCTGGCAAGTTCCCTAACGCGGGGGTGTTGAAACTGGCCGTTGTCCAAAATCATCGTCACGGCCACACGCGTAGCTATCGCCGCAATCGGTGGTTTGTTTGACGCGAAACAGGCGCCTGACTGGACAGCAACCGGCCTATGGCTAATTCGAACATCCTGCCGGCTGCTTCCGTGGCGCTTCCGCGACGTCTTTCCCGACCCCTTCCCATCAAGAAATGGCCTTGCTAACCAACTGTTTTTGCAGTATAAAAGTGGCGCACCCGGCAGGATTCGAACCTGCGACCTCTGCCTTCGGAGGGCAGCGCTCTATCCAGCTGAGCTACGGGTGCTTTCAGGACGAAGGGTCCGGAAAACGAACCAGCCGGTGAACCGGCAAGTCACGGCTTCTTAGCGGAAGCGGGCGCGGGCTTCAACGGGCAATTGAGGATTGGAGATTTCCCCTCGTAAGGCGAGGACCTTGTCGCGTATGGCGCTCGCCTCTCCGTGTCCGCTTCGCCGAGCCACCTGCCGGCAAGCCACGGGTCTCGCCCGTCCTTCGGAACCCCACTCCGCCGGGGCTAAGGAACCCGAGCCTTTCCGAGGGCGCCGCGGCCCGCTTCTTCCGGTCAATCCGCGCTGTCCCTCGCTGCCCCGCCTCGCTCTTCACCATCCGCCGCGCGCGCGTCGCCCCTGCGAAGTATGACGTTCCCCCCGCCAGCCACCTCCCCTAGTATTTCCGAAGTAAGTCGCGCATAATGGGCGCGGCCTTCCTGCGGGACAGAGTCCCTCGGAACGCCGGGAGGAACCGAGGATGGCCGTTGTGCTCGTACTCGTTCTGATTGTCGTCGGCTCGGTGCTGTTCCATGTGCTGAGCCCTTGGTGGTGGACGCCGATAGCCTCCAACTGGGGCTATATCGACAGCACTCTCGTCATCACATTCTGGATCACCGGGACGGTCTTCTCCGCTGTCGTGCTGTTCATGGCATATTGCGTGTACCGCTTCCGGCACAAGGAAGGGCAGAGGGCGCACTACGAGCCCGAAAGCAGGAAGCTCGAATCCTGGCTGACCGCGGTCACCGCTGTCGGCGTCGCGGCATTGCTGGCGCCTGGGCTGTTCGTGTGGAGCCAGTTCGTCACCGTTCCCAAGGACGCGACCGAGATCGAGGTCGTTGCGCAGCAATGGCAATGGAGCTTCCGCTTGCCAGGCGCGGACGGCAAGCTTGGCACCTCGAACGCCCGGCTCATCGGTTCCGAGAACCCGCTTGGCATCAACCCGCAGGACCCGAACGGTCAGGACGATGTCGTCGTCGTGGCGACCGATCTGCATCTGCCGATCGGCAAGCCGGTCAAGGTGTTGCTGCGCTCGATCGACGTGCTGCACGATTTTTACGTGCCGGAGTTCCGCGCCAAGATGGACATGGTTCCCGGCACCGTCACCTATTTCTGGTTCACCCCCACCAAGACAGGGAGTTTCGAAGTTCTTTGCGCCGAGCTTTGCGGCGTCGGTCACGCTTTCATGCGTGGCGTCGTGAAGGTCGACACCCCAGAGGATTATCTGGCTTGGCTGCAGCAGCAGTCGACCTTTGCCCAGATGTCGGCACCCGCCAAGGTGGGCGTGCTTGCCGCACCGGCGACGGCACAGGCGAAGGCAGAGTAAGGCATTGATGAAACCGGCCCCGAGGAGGACCGGAAAGAGCGGAGAGGTTCAGGGATGGTTGACGTCACGCCTCATGGAGCAGACTTCATTCCGGCCGCGGAAGTGGCGGAGGTGGAACTCTATCACCCGCACAGCTGGTGGACGAGATACGTCTTTTCACAAGACGCCAAGGTCATCGCCATCCAATATGCCGGCACCGCGCTGTCCATCGGGCTCGTCGCGCTGGTGCTGTCCTGGCTGATGCGCCTGAAGCTTGGTTTTCCCGACACTTTCGCGTCCATCTCGCCGGACATGTATTATCAATTCATGACCATGCACGGCATGATCATGGTGATCTACCTCTTGACCGCGCTGTTCCTTGGCGGCTTCGGCAATTACCTCATTCCGTTGATGGTCGGCGCACGCGACATGGTGTTTCCCTATGTCAACATGCTGAGCTACTGGATCTATCTGCTTGCCGTTCTGGTGCTCGTCGGCAGCTTCTTCGCGCCGGGGGGACCGACAGGCGCCGGTTGGACGCTCTATCCGCCGCAAGCCATTACCTCAGGCACGCCCGGCGGACAGGATTGGGGCATCATCCTGATGCTCGTGTCGCTGATCCTGTTCATCATCGGTTTCACCATGGGCGGCCTCAACTATGTGGTGACCGTGCTTCAGGGTCGCACGCGCGGCATGACGCTGATGCGCCTGCCGCTGACCGTCTGGGGTATTTTCACCGCCACGGTCATGGCGCTGCTGGCCTTCCCGGCGCTCTTCGTCGCCTGCGTCATGATGCTGTTCGACCGCGCGATCGGTTCGAGTTTCTTCATGCCGGCGATCGTGGAAATGGGCGCCAACCCACTACCGCACGATGGCGGCAGCCCGATCATGTTCCAGCATCTGTTCTGGTTCTTCGGCCATCCTGAAGTCTACATCGTGGCGCTGCCCGCCTTCGGCATCGTCTCCGACCTCATCAGCACACATGCGCGCAAGAACATCTTCGGCTATCGCATGATGGTGTGGGCGATCGTCAGTATCGGCGCGCTCTCCTTCGTCGTCTGGGCGCACCACATGTATGTCTCGGGCATGCATCCCTATTTCGGCTTCTTCTTCGCCACCACCACGCTGATCATCGCCATCCCCACCGCCATCAAGGTCTACAATTGGGTGCTGACATTGTGGCGCGGCGACATCCACCTGACCATCCCGATGCTGTTTGCGCTCTCTTTCATCGTCACCTTCGTCAATGGCGGGCTGACCGGGCTGTTCCTCGGCAACGTGGTGGTCGACGTGCCGCTGTCGGATACGATGTTCGTCGTCGCGCATTTTCACATGGTGATGGGCGTGGCGCCCATCATGGTGGTATTCGGTGCGATCTATCATTGGTACCCCAAGATCACCGGCCGGATGCTCAACGAGGCGATGGGCCGCTTCCACTTCTGGGTGACCTTCATCGGTACCTACATGATCTTCTTCCCGATGCACTATGTCGGGCTGGTCGGCGTGCCGCGCCGCTATCCCGAACTCGGCGATACGGCCTTCGTCCCGCCTTCGGTGCATACGCTGAACGCGTTCATCACCGTGGCCGCGCTGGTCGTCGGCTTCGCCCAGATGGTGTTCCTGTTCAACCTGCTGTGGAGCATTCGCCATGGGCGGCCAGCAGGCGGCAATCCGTGGCGGGCGACGACGCTCGAGTGGCAGACGGCCGGCACGCCGCCGCCACACGGCAATTTCGGCAAGGAACTGCCGGTGGTCTACCGCTGGGCCTATGACTATAGCGTGCCCGGCGCGCCGGAAGACTTCATTGCACAGAACGATCCGCGCCCATTGACGCAAGGCGGCCCCGCATGATCGTGATCCTGATCTTGCTGTCCGCCGTAACCGGCGTTGTCGGCTGGTGGCTGTCGCGCCAGCGGCTGATGTCCAAGCCGTGGCTCGAGGCCGGGCCGGTCACGGCGTTTCCGCAGACGGAAGCGTCGCTCATGCATCCGGCTAAGATCGGGCTCGGCGTGTTCCTTGCCGTGGTCGGCGCGCTCTTCGCGCTCATGATCAGCGCCTATGTCATGCGCATGGACTATGCCGACTGGCAGGCCGCTCCGGCCCCGAAGCTGCTGTGGCTCAACACCGCCATGCTGGTGCTGGCGAGCTCGGCGCTGCAAGGCGCGGTGTCTGCCGCGCACAAAGCCCGACTGGACAATCTCCGGCTCGCCCTTCTCGCCGGCGCCCTGGCATCGGTGGCTTTCCTGGCTGGGCAATTGCTCGCCTGGCGCGATTTCGCCGCCGAAGGCTATTTCGCGACAGAGAACCCGGCCGCCAGCTTCTTCTATCTGCTGACCGCGATGCACGGCCTTCACATCATCGGCGGATTGGTGGCGCTCGGCCGGGTCAATGTGCGCGCATGGCAAGGTGCCCGGTCCGGAAGCCTCGTTCTGTCGACCGAGCTCTGCGCGATATACTGGCACATCCTGCTTGCCGTCTGGCTGGTGCTTTTCTGCGTGCTCATGGGCTGGGCGGATAACGTGATCGACATCTGCCGGGGGCTCTTGACCTAGACGGCCGCGCGACGGGCCTACCGAAGGAGGAAATGCTCATGGCCGAGACCACCCTGGAACACGCCGCACCGGTCGCTCCGCGGCCGCCGGGCCTGCGCGGCATCGCGGCCGACTGGTCGTCCGACCAGAGGGCGTTCAAGAACGTCTCCTGGGGCAAGGCGATGATGTGGATATTCCTGCTCAGCGACACTTTCATCTTTGGCTGCTTCCTGTTGTCCTACATGACCGCGCGCATGTCGACGACGGTGCCTTGGCCCAACCCGAGCGAGGTTTTCGCGCTGCATCTGTTCGGCAGCGACATTCCGCTGATCCTGATCGCGATCATGACCTTCGTGCTGATCTCGTCGAGCGGCACGATGGCGATGGCGGTCAATTTCGGCTACCGGCACGATCGCAGGAAGACGGCGGTGCTGATGCTCGTCACCGCCGCGCTCGGCGCGACCTTCGTCGGCATGCAGGCGTTCGAATGGACGAAGCTCATCACCGAGGGCGTGCGGCCCTGGGGAAATCCCTGGGGCGCCGTGCAATTCGGTTCATCCTTCTTCATGATCACCGGGTTCCACGGCACCCATGTCACCATCGGAGTGATCTTCCTTTTGATCACCGCGCGCAAGGTGTGGCGCGGCGACTTCGAAGACGGCGCGCGCGGGTTCTTCACCAGCCGGCGCGGCCAGTACGAGAGCGTCGAGATCATGGGGCTCTACTGGCACTTCGTCGACCTGGTGTGGGTATTCATCTTCGCATTCTTCTATCTTTGGTGAGGTGGAGCGATGGCACAGGCAGAAGCGCGCGAACACGGGCTGCATGGACACGCTGCTCCCGCCCAGGCGGTGGGGCACGCGGAAGGCCAGCAGCACCCGATCAGGCTTTATCTCGTCGTCTGGGGCTGGCTGTTCGTCCTCAGCGCCGGCTCCTACAGCATCGACTATTTCGGCCTCCAGGGCTATCTCAGATGGGGGCTGATCCTCACCTTCATGATGCTCAAGGCAGGGCTGATCGTCGCCGTATTCATGCACATGGCCTGGGAACGGCTGGCGCTTGCCTATGCGATCCTGGTGCCGCCGCTGCTGATCCTGGTGTTCGTGTGGATCATGGTTCTCGAGTCCGGCTACACCGAGCTGACCCGTGTACTGTCATTCGGCATGGGGCCATAGAGGCTCGCCGGATCGCGTTTCTTTGTTGACAGGAAAAATGACGGGAGGACAATGGTTGCCACGTTCTCTGACGCGTCCCCACCTCCAACAGAAAGGCGCCTACGATGACGATCGCAAGGAAACTCCAGGACTATATGGCCGGCAAGGGCATCGCCTACGATACCGTTGCCCACCACCGAACCTCGACCAGCAGCCAGACGGCGCAGGCAGCGCATGTTCCGGGTCGACGACTCGCCAAATCGGTGCTGGTCCATCACGAGATGGGCTATGCGCTGGCGGTGGTTCCGAGCAGCCACCGGGTCGAGTTCAATACGTTGCAGGACGTCGTCGACAGGCGGCTTGGCCTCGCTTCCGAAGATGAAATCGGCGAGGTGTTCAGCGACTGCGACATTGGCGCCGTGCCGCCCTTGGGCGCCGCCTATGGCGTGCCGGTCATTCTCGACGAAAGCTTTGGCGCGGAAGACGACGTCTATTTCGAAGCCGGCGATCACAAGACGCTGGTGCATGTCACGGGCGGCGACTTCCGCAATCTGCTGAGGGATGCGCGGGTCGCTCGCTTCAGCCATCCGGCGTGAACCAGAAGCGACCGCCTCTTTACAGGGTGGGCGCCCTCCTTCGTCGAGCAATCGGCGGCAAGGCGACGCCGCCTCTATTTGTGCATGTCATGTCGTTGCCGCGTCGCCCTTGCGCGCATGCATTGGGCAAGTCGGATCAGCTCCCTTTGCGTGTTTTTGTCTTGGCAGGAGCAGGAGCAGGGGCTGGCGCCGGTTCGATCAGCTTGCGGTAGAGGTGCCAGGTCGAATGGCCGAGCACGGGCAGGACCACGGCCAGCCCGACGAGCAGCGGCAGCGAGCCGAGACCCAGCGCAACCGCGACGATGAGACCCCACAGCAGCAGCGGCACGGGGTTCGTCATGACCGCTCGCGCCGAAGTTTCGACAGCCGCGTAGGCGCCGATGTCGCGGTCGAGCAGCAGCGGGAAGGCGACGACCGTGGTGCTGAGCACGACAAGGGCAAACAGAAAGCCGATGAGGTTGCCCAGAATGATCAGCGTCCAGCCGCGCTGCGTGGTCAGCACATCAGCGATAAAGCCGAAGAACGATGCCGGCGCGGCGTCGCCATAGAGGTACCCGTAGAGCGCGCGCGCGGTTACCAGCCAGGCGATGAACAGCACCACCAGCATGACCCCGAGAGCGGCGATAGCCGGCATGGCGGGCGATTTTCGGACGTCAAAGGCATGTCGCCACGACGCGTCGAGTTGCTGTTCGCGCCGGCGGCTGATCTCGTAGAGGCCAAGCGCGGCGAAGGGGCCCAGAAGCGCGAAGCCGGTCATCAGTGGGTAGACGAGCTGAAGCGCGTTGCCGCCGGAGCTCCAGGTGATCAGCACGATACCGGCAACCGGATAGATCAGGCATAAAAAGACGTAGTGCGAGGGTTTTTCCCAAAAATCGTCAAATCCCCGGCGAAGCGCGTCAAAAACATCCGCTACCGCTATCCGGCGGATAGCGGGATGTTCGAGCTTGCTGCCGGTGCCTGCTGCGTAGACATGGAAATTTGCCATGACCATTCCTCCAGGATCGGGCCCGGTTCGGTCGCGGCTTTCGGTGCTGCCGTCTGCGTGACTGGCCACGCGAAACCGCGACCTGCACCGCCGGGATCATAGCATTGTTCCCAGGCCTTGTCGCGTTCGGCGGCCCGGTCTGCAACCTAAATACGGCGTGATGCGTTACCCTGCGCGGCATTGTAGCGCGTGGCGTCGAAAAGGAGCCATGCAACCCGCTAATTTTGGCCTTATGCATGTCGCTGTCCCAAAACCAAGGTACTTTCGGGCGACATGCGATAGCATCCACGGCGCCGACAGCGCCGATTTGAGGGAGGAGAATGCCATGAGACTGACAGCGGCCCTTCTTGCAATTTCATTTATCGCGACCACTCCGGCCTTTGCAGCGGGCGATGCCGATGCCGGCAAGAAGATCTTCACCAAATGCATGGTCTGCCATGAAGCGGCGACCGACAAGGACAAGATCGGTCCATCCTTGCACGGCGTCATCGGCCGAAAGGCAGGTTCGCTGCCGAGCTTCCAGGCCAAATATTCCGACGCGATGAAAAAGGCGGGTGCAGGCGGCCTGGTCTGGGACGAGGCCAATATCGCTGAATACATCAAGTCGCCGAAGACAAAGGTGCCCGGCAACAAGATGCCCTTCGCCGGGCTCCCGAACGATGCCGACATCGCCAATGTGATCGCCTACCTGGAAGCCGCCGCCAAGCAGTAGAGGGCGGGCCCGGCGGAACTGGGATGCCTGAGCCTTTGCTGGACTCGGAGGCGGGTGATGCTTGCCGAGCCGGGCGAATTCATGCCAGAGTCATGCGAAAGTTGCCGCACCCGAGGCGATCAGGGCGGACTCGCCCGAAAGGCTTCGCAACTCCCCTAGGCCCCCAATATACCGTTCTTACGCGGGCGAAGCGCGCGCGCAGCCTCAGACACAATTCAGAAATAAACCAGAAAAATTCCAGAAATCGTTCGGGCGTAGAATTGGCTAGAGAGGGTTTCATCGGCTGCCGCACCGCGGCACTTGTTCGGATTGGCGACAAGCGATGCAAAGGTTCTCGACCAGCTTGATGAGTGCGTTGCTCGGCGTTTCGCTCGCCACCGGCCCGGTCGAAGCTGGCGAGGCAAACGTTGCGGCGACCCGAACCGAGCGCTGCACCAATCTCAGCCGCCAAGTTGACGAAGCCCTCGAAACCCATGCCGCGTCAAGGCAGGTCACCGCGGCGAAGGCACTGCAAAGAAGGGGAAACCGGTTCTGCGCCAACATGAAGCAGGCACAGGGAATCCGAATGCTCGCAAATGCTGTGAAGCTGCTTGGCGTGACGCCGATCGATCCCGATGCAGCGAAAACCGACCTGCATAGCAAGGAGAAAAAACCATGAAAAAGTCCCTTCTCTCCGCCCTCGGTCTCGCCGTTGCCCTGGCTTTGTCGATGCCAGTTCCCGGCACCGCCGCCGCCGCCAAGGCGACCGCTCCAGCTGCGACCGCAACGACCACGATGACCAAGACGGCAACGGCTGCGAAGCCGCACCAGAACAGCGCTGTGGCCAGGAAGGCTTGCAAGCCGACCAAGAAGCACAAGTGCCCGGTGAAGCACAAGAAGCACACCGCGAAGACCGCGGCGTCTAAAAAAGCCTATTAACACCGCTATGCCATGAGAAGGCTGTTCCATTTGCATTCGGTTGGGGCGGCCTTTTCCATGGTGGCCGACGCGGAGCGGCCCATTGGCTCTCCGGCTGCTTCGGTGGACGCCCTTTGCGAGTTGCTCACGGCGCTTCCTGGGCCGATTCGTCAAAGGCCAAGAAACAACTGCATCCGGTTCCGTTGAACCTCCCGATTTTGCACTTAGACCGGGGTCGTAGTAACCCGCCCGGCGTTGAGAGGCGCGGCCTAGCCTACGAAAAGTTAAAATGACCCGCATCGCAACCTTCAACGTGAACGGCGTCAACGGCCGCCTGCCCGTGCTGCTCAAATGGCTGGATGAAACCGCGTACGACATCGTCTGCCTTCAAGAGCTCAAGACATCTGACGACAAGTTCCCTGCCGACGCGATCAGGGGCGTCGGTTACGGCGCAATCTGGCACGGCCAGAAATCTTACAACGGGGTAGCTATTCTCGCTCGGGGAGCAGAACCACTGGAACGTCGGCGCGGGCTGCCCGGGGATCCAGACGACACGCACAGCCGCTACATCGAGGCCGAGGTGAATGGGCTTGTCGTGGGTTGTCTCTATTTGCCCAACGGCAACCCGGCGCCAGGTCCAAAATTCGACTACAAGCTCCGCTGGTTCGATCGCCTGATCAGCTACGGCCAGCTGTTGCTTGGAGACGGCGCCATGAGCATTCTCTGCGGCGACTACAACGTCGTTCCAACCGAAATCGACGCCGTGGTGCCCCGACGGTGGCTAGGGGACGCGGTGTACTTTCCGGAGAGCCGGCAAGCCTATGCCGAAATGCTCGGGAATGGTTGGATCGATGCCGTCCGGCGCATCCACCCCGAGAAGGGCATCTACACCTACTGGAACTTCTCATACCGGGGCGGCTACGATCGAAGCTCCGGCCTCCGAATGGACCATCTGCTCGTGAGCCCTTCCCTTTCGGACAAACTCCGCGATGCCGGCGTGGACGTCGAATTGCGCGGCTGGGAGAAGCCAAGCGACCATGCGCCAGCTTGGATCGAGCTCGATTGAGTACTAAGGCAATTCCAGGAAAAGTGCGTTTGCGTAACGCAAAGAGTGCGTCGGCGACTACCTTCATGAGCCGAAGCATCCTGTCCGCCCCTAAAAGGGCGGCCATCGAACCTGTGACTTTTGCCTTCGAAGGGCAGCGCCCTATCCAGCTGAGCTACGGCTGCTTTCAGGACAAGAGTCCGGAAAACGAACCAGCCGGTGAACCGGCAAGTCACGGCTTCTTAGCGGAAGCGGGCGCGGCTTCACGGGCAATTGGCTGCGTTGCGAACTTGGCTTGGTAGCAGAGGCCTCCTCCGCTGCGCACCACCCTCACGCTCCCGCCGGGCTCTTCACCGGCCGCCGTGCGCGCGTCGCCCGCTTTGCCTTCTTCGCACTCGCCAGCTCATGCATCGCATCGAGCTGCATCTGCTGCATCTCGGCCAGCCGCGTCCATTGGCGCGAGATGAGGTAGTCGAGTTTTTCGTGCAGGTGGCGCACTTCGAGCTCGGCCTTGAGGTTGACGCGGTAGTCGTTGAAGGAGCGCAGGCGGTCCTTCACCTCCTGGCGCTTCTGGCTCATCATGATGATCGGCGCCTGGATGGCGGCGATGCAGGAGAGCAGCAGGTTGAGCAGGATGAAGGGGTAGGGATCGAAGGCGCCGGTCGTGCCCTCGAACAGGTTGATGCCGATCCACACCAGAAGCACGCTGCCGAACGAGATCAAGAACCACCAGCTGCCGCCAAAGGCGGCCATGCCGTCGGAGACGCGGTCGGCGAACGTCCGGTGCTCCTCGAATTCTTCTTCACTGTTTTCCGAAATCGTGTCTTGCCGGGCGATCGATTCCACCACCTGGCGGTCGAGCTCGGAGAACTCGCCGTGCTCCTGCTGCAGCAGCTCCTCCATGTAGCGCATGCGATAGCGGCCGAGCTCCTCGCGGCTGATGCGCGCGCCCTTGGGCAGGTCCGGGTGGTCTGCATGGATGCGGTCGGCGAGGCTCGGGCGCAGCGTGTCGATGCGCACAAGGTCGCGCTTGCGGAACTTGCGGCCTGAGATCGCCGATGGCTTTTTCTTCGGCTTCAGCCGCGATGCGCCGGGGCCTGATGGTTCGGAGTCCGGCACTTCTGGCGTGTCGAAATGCTCGTCGGAAACCTCGTGCAAATCCTCCTGCGTGGTCGGCGCCTCGAAATACTCGCCGCCGCTGTCGTTCTCATTGTCGGCCGACTTCTGCTCGGATGCCTTGGGAACGGTGCTCATGATGGGCTCCTGCTGTCGTGCTTGGTTTAGAATACGCCATGGCGGCGGGGCATATCCACTGTCGGATTTCTCAGCCTATGCCACGTCTTCCGCACGATTGCGTGACAGTCGCAAGACGATAGCCGGCTGCGAGTCTTTGGATGACGAAGAGATGGGGAGGCCCCCCCTCACCTCACTGCTGTTCGGCGAACATCAGCCTGGTCTTGGTGTCGGCCATGGTAGGCGACAGGCTGCGCTGGATCAGCGCTTCGACATGGTCGTTGCGCTGGCGGGCGCTGTCGGCGCCCATCACCACCACGATCAGCTGGCGGCCGTCGGCATCGTAGGAGGTGACGATGTTGAAGCCGGAAGCCCTGATGTAGCCGGTCTTGATGCCGTTGACGCCGCGCACGCGGCCGAGCATGTCGTTGTGGCCGCGCACCAGCCTTCCGCGGAACATGAAGTCGCTTTCGGAGAAATAGTGGAAATGCTGCGGGAAGCGCCGCTGCAACGACATGCCGAGCACAGCCATGTCGTGCGCGGTCGTCATCTGGCTGTCGTCGGGCAGGCCGGATGCGTTGCGGAAGGTGGTGCTGCTCATGCCGAGTTGGCGCGCCTTGGATGTCATCATGGCGGCGAACTGGTCTTCCGAGCCGCCAAGATATTCGCCCACCGCCACCGCCACGTCATTAGCCGATTTGACGACGATGGCGCGGATGGCGGAATCGACGTCGATCGTCTCGCCGCGCCGGAAACGCATCTTGGTCGGCGGCTGCGAGGCTGCGTGGTCGGAAACCGGGATCTGCGTCTCCTTGGTGACGCGGCCGGTCTCCATCGCCTCGAACAGCAGATAGAGCGTCATCATCTTGGTCAGCGAGGCCGGATAGCGCTGCGCCGTCGAGTTAACCTCGAACAGCTGCTTGCCGCTCCGTCCATCGACGACGATGGCCGCGTATTTCTGCGGCGGCGCCGGCACGGCCAGCACGCTGTCGGGCGGCGCGGCCGTCGTGCAGCCGGCGAACAACACAGCAAATGCCAGGGCTGCAAACAACTTCTGGAGGAGCGGAAGGGGGCGCAAGGGGGGCAAGGGCAAGTCTGTTCTGCTTGGGTTAAGGCGAAGCTAAACTAACGCGTGAGTGGCGTCCATTTGGTTAATGGCTGTTAGCCCCAGGTTTGTGAGCTTGGGTTTCTCGACCCCGCGACGAACCAAAGCTTACAAGCCGCCGTGAAATCGCCCGTTTGGGTCGCGGTGTCTGGCGTCATGTCTCGTGAGACAGAGCGAGCGTATTCGATAGCAGAGGATTTTGGAGTAGAGTTCGCTTTTCAGATCAGACGAGGGCGGTAGGATGTTGGCTTCCGACCTAGCGAAATTTATCGAGCAGGATCATCTGGCTTTGGGTGCTTTTGTGAAGGGCGACCCTGAGCCTCTGAAAAACCTCTACTCGCGGCGGGATGACGTGATAATCGCCAACCCGTTCGGTCCACCGGCCAAGGGGTGGATAAAGGCGGCCGAGACCATGGATCGGGCTGCTACCAACTACCGAGACGGCGAGGTCATCGGCTTTGAACGAATCGCCGAGTACGCGACAGCGGACCTAGGCTACATCATCGAAATCGAGCGGCTTCAATCCAAAGTCGGCGGCGCGGACAAACTGGTGCCGATTGCGCTTCGGGTCACCACCATCTTCCGACAGGAGGATGGCGCGTGGAAGATCGTCCTTCGCCACGCCGATCCGATAACCTCAGCGCGGCCGGCAGCGACCATAGTTGGGCAGTAGAAGGTTTGCTCGCTCAGGAAGGTTCGTGCCCACCCGGACCTAAGGTCCGAAGCGCCCCGCCGATGTAATCGGCAATGTCGTACGCGTCATGCGCATTTCGACAGTCGAGGAGGAAGACCCTCCTGGATGATCTTTGCGAGAAGATGGACGCCGCAGCCCCAAACCCGGCAGACGCGGGTTGCTCAACGACTAAATTTTCAAACCGGGACACTACCTTTTCCTGTCCTTGCTTGCCAATGCGGCGTTTCCCGTGGGAAGGAAACGGCAAGGGGCGGCTTGGGGGCTTGGCATGACGAATATCGGGGCTGGCGGCGCTGCGCCGTCGCTTATCAGGGCATCGCTCAGCCGCACCGGCAAATGGGCAGGCAGCATCGCCTTCATCGGCGGTGCCGTGTCCGACATCCTCAACCCGCTGGCGCCGTTCGCGGCCTATATCGCACTGGCCGCCTCGATCGCGGCGGTCATCATCGCCATCGCCATCGTGCTGCGGCTGGTGCTGGCGGCCAAGGCGCTGCCGGCGCTGGTGTTCGCCACCAGTGCGGCGGCCGTCGCCGGCGGCGTCTATGCCATGCAGAAGGAAACTAATTCCCAGAACGGGCTGATCGCCGGCCTGGTGCCTGTTGTTGCCGGGCTGCAGCAGTCGATGGGCATCGTCTCGGCCAAGGTCGCCAGGATCGTGCAGACCGTCACCGAAACGCAAAAGACGGTCGAGCAGGTCAAGAAATCGACCGACACGGTTGCCCAGAAAACCGACCAGATCGCGTCCGCCCAGCAGCAGCAAACCGCGCAAGGGGTCGAGACGCAAAAGGCCGTCGAAGCGGTCAAGCAGACCACGGAAACGCTCGCAGCCGGCCAAAAACAGCAAGTGGCCCAGTCCGAAAAGCTGCAGGCGACGACCGAGCAGATCGCCGTCTCGATCGACACGATAGCCAAGGGGTTTGCGACCTTGGCCGCGCAAGGCGGCGCCATCGCCGAGCCGAAGCGGCCGGACGAGTTCTACCACAATGCCCGCGTCTACGAGTTGTCGGGCGACATGCTCAACGCGCGGCGCTCCTACCTCGCTTTTGCCGGCTTCGATGTCGATGCCATCGATCCCTACACGCGCTTTGCCACGCTGCTCAGGGTCCAGGACGGCAAGGCCGGGGCCCGCGAAGTGTTCGGTCAACTGGCCGACAAGGGCAAGGCGCTGTCGATCAAGCTGGTGCATGTCATGCAGTTCGACGATGCGCAGCGGCTCGACAAGCTCAGCGCCTTCATATCGGCCAATCCGGACTTCGCGCCAGCCTATTACCTCCAGGCGCAGGAGTTTTCGGAAGATCGTCTCGGCAGCCAGACGCTGGCCGACAAGCGCAGCGAAGCCCAGGCGCTGACCAAATTCGTCTCCTACGAAAAAGAAGGCGGGCTGCTCAAATATTTCGTCGACCAGACCCAGCTTGCCGACTGGCTGGACCGCAGCCGCAGCCGGTTGGCGGCCCTTGGCGACGTGCTCAACCCTGCCCGCTTCGCGCCTTCGCTGACGCCGATGCGCTCCAACCAGGGCTGGTCGATGACCATTTCGCTGCCCGAGCCGGCGACCGCGATATCCTGGCGTCTTGGCGGCACCGGCCCCTTCACCGACACCGGCCTGCTGGCGCTCAACGACCAGCGCACCGGCAAGCCGATACCCAATCCGAGTTTTGAATTGCCCGACAGCACGGCGGCGACCACGATCGGGATCAAATATCTCGACATCAGGGGACGCGAGACCGGCCCGTTCGACATCCGCTTCGATCCGGATGCCGCCCTGCAACAGGGCAACAAGCAGATCCTCGACCAGTTCTGGACGTCGTGGATCGCCTTCGACGCCAGCGGCAATCATGGGCTGGTCTATTTCACGCAGATGCTGTCCTACCGCTGCGCCATCAAGGAGGTGCATTACAGCCTGAACGGCGCCACGCTCGACAAGGCGCTTCCCATGCCGCCTTGCAATGCCAAGGATCCCTATGCCATCCCCAGTGATTTCCAGCCCTATTTCAAGGTCGCCGACAGCGTGAAGTCGATGTCGGTGCAGGTGACCTATACCGACGGGACAAAATCGCCGGTACGGGACTACAAGCGGCAATAGGGCTGGCACCTTCGGCATGTAGAAAGGTGGACGCAAATCTGATGCAAAATGCGCGCCCGCGCGCTTGCGCGGCGCGCCGAACGGGTTCTTCTTGGCACCCGTCAGATTCGGGTGAGAACGCCATGGATACAGTCACGATCAACGCCAGGGGCATTTCGGTTTCGCTCGACCTCATGGTCGGCCACATCGCCGACATGACAATCGAGAGCGGCGGGCGCCAATTGCGGCCACTGCACCGCGCACCCTGGGTCGACGCAAGCGAGACGCTGCCTCCAGACCTGCCGCAGGGCACCGTCCGGCTCTCTGGCGACTTTCTCTGCGCGCCGTTTTCGCGCAGCGATGTCGAGGAGGCGCCGCTGCATGGCTGGCCGGCCAACAGCGCCTGGGATGTGGTCGACAGCGGCGCCACGGATGGCGGCTGGCGCGCCATCTTCCGCCTCCGGCACAAGGTGATGGGCGCCAGCGTCGACAAGATTCTCACGCTGCGCGACGACCATCCTTTCCTCTATCAGGAACATGTATTTTCCGGCGGATCCGGCGCGATCTCGGTCGCCCATCACCCGATGACGGCGATGAAAGGCGGCGGCAGGCTGGCTTTCTCGCCGAAGCGGTTTGCCGCCACGCCAGCCGATCCGCTGGAGCCGGACCCCGCGCGCGGCCGCTTTATGCTCGCGTATCCGGCGCGGTCGTCCGATCTCGACCATTTTCCTGCTGCCGGCGGCGGTACGCTCGATCTCACGGATTACCGCATGGAGGATCGGCGCGAGGATTTCCTCACCTTGGTCGAGGCCGACCATGGCGGCCCGGGCTGGACCGCGCTTGCGCGCCACGCCGAAGACGACCTGATGCTGGTGCTCAAGAACCCGGCCGAACTGCCGGTCACCATGCTGTGGTTCAGCAATGGCGGGCGCGACTACGCGCCGTGGAGCGGCCGCCATCTCGGCGTGCTCGGCATCGAGGATGGGCGAACCGCGATTGGCCACGCCGCCTCGCTCGGCGACAACTGGCTGAAGCGCGAGGGCGTGGCGACGGCATTCGCGCTCGGCGAGCGCCGCGGCGTCTCGTTCCGCCATGTCATCGGTGCGTTGCCGCTGTCGGGCGGCGAGCCCCCGCGGGAGATCACCACGGCGGATGGCCGCCTGCGGCTGGCTGGCGCCGCGGCATCGGAGGTCCCGTTCGACAGCGAATTCCTGCGTATCGGCCTGCCACCGGCAAGCTGAAGCGCAAAGCCGTAAGGGATTAATCGCACTCGCCAGCGCTGACTTCCACAATCGTTCGCTCTAAATCGTGCAAATCGCGGTTTGAAATCTCCTGCGACTGCCGACAAGATGCGCCCAAAATCCTGCGGAAGGAGCCAAAAAATGTCCGAAATCGCCCACCTCGCCGCCACCATCTTCAAGCGCGCCGGCAAGGCGAAGCGCTTCATCGTCGCCATTGCCGGACCGCCGGGCGCCGGCAAGTCGACACTATCGGCAAGCCTGCACGACCTTTTGCCGGAAGGCGCGGTGGAAGTCGTGCCCATGGACGGCTTCCACTATGACGACATCGTGCTCACCGCGCGCGGCCTGCGCGCGCGGAAGGGCGCGCCCGACACGTTCGACTTCGGCGGCTTCGAGACGCTTTTGAAGCGCATCCGCGCCGGCGAGGCCGAGATCGCCATTCCGGTCTTCGACCGCGGCATGGAATTGTCGCGCGCTGCCGCGGCGATCATCGGTGCCGAGACCAAGTTCATCCTGGTCGAAGGCAATTACCTGCTGCTCGACGAGGAGCCGTGGTCGCGCCTGGCACCGCTGTTCGATTTCTCGATCTTCGTCGACGTGCCGCGCAATGAGCTCGAACGCCGCCTGATGGAACGCTGGCACGAGCATGGCCGTTCCGAGGCGGATGCGCGCGCCTGGATCGCCTCCAACGACATGCCCAACATCGAACGGGTGCTGGCAAGGCGCCGGGCGGCCGACCTGGTCATTGGTGAACCCGGTTAAGCTCGATTAACCTGTTTAATTTTCAGTATTTTTCGGCGGGAACTTTAAGACTTACAAGACGTTATCCCAATCAGGCAATCATGCCAGAAGAGGGATTCCGTCCGATGGCAACCAAGGCAAAAAAGCCCAGGGGCAAGTCAGCCCAACCGAAGGCGCCGCAATCTACGGCCGGGGTCGGCCCGGCGGTCGCCCAGCGCTCCAAGGATACAAAGGCCTTCGGCAAGGCGCCGCCGAAAAAAGTCGTGCCAGGTAGCGCGTCGAAAGCAGCTGCCAAGTCCGCCCACCCGAAGAAGTCGGCCGCCAGCGGCGGCTCGAAGGTTCGCGCCGCAGCCAATGTTGCCGCCGGAGCGGTGGTGGCCACGGCGCGAGGTGTGGCGTCTCTTGCTGCCTCCGTGGTCGGCAGGGGCGGACCCAAGGCGAAAGCAAAGTAGGGACGCGCTTCCCCAAGGGCCGGAGGTTCAGCTCCGCGCCGGAATGGTCAGGCCCTTCTGTATTGCTGGCCGCGCCAGGCCGCGCTCAAGCCACGCTGCCAGATTGGCGAAATCATCGAAGCCGACCAGATCGCGCGCCTCGTAAAAGCCGATCAGGTTGCGCACCCAGCCGAGCAGCGAGATGTCGGCGATGGTATAGTCATTGTCCATGATCCACTTGCGGCCCTTCAGCCTGACGTCGAGAACGCCGAGCAGGCGCCGTGATTCGTCGCGGTAGCGCTCCAGCGGCCGCTTGTCGGCGATCTCTCGGCCGGCGAATTTGTGGAAGAAACCGACTTGGCCGAACATCGGCCCGATCGCCGCCATCTGGAAGAAGACCCACTGGATCGTCTCGTAGCGCCGCGCTGCATCCGCTGGGATGAGCAGGCCGGTCTTTTCAGCGAGGTAGAGCAGGATCGCACCGGATTCGAACAGGCCGATCGGCTTGCCGTCCGGGCCGTTGGGATCGATGATCGCCGGGATCTTGCCGTTGGGATTGAGCGACAGGAATTCAGGCGTCCAGCTCTCGTTCTTGCCGATGTTGATCAGATGCGGCTCATAGGGCAGGCCGATCTCCTCCAGCGCGATCGATATCTTCACTCCGTTCGGCGTCGTTGCCGAATAGAGCTGGATCTGGTCCGGATGCTTGGCCGGCCAACGGGTTGCGATCGGAAAGGCGGACAAGTCGGCCATCGAGAACTCCTGAGGGGGATTTGCGCCAAGCGGCGCGATGTCGGCGGGGTCGGCCAAGAATTAGGGCTGCGGCGCGGCCGGATCAATATGCGGCGACGCTTCACATGCACCGACAGTCAATCGATCCGAACCGCCCGGGCAGGTAGTGACCGCCCTGGGCAGGTAGTAACCGCCCGGGGCAGGTAGTAACCGCCCGGGGCAGGTAGCAGGTAGTGACCGCCCGGATTAGATGGCCTTGAAGGCCAGCACCGCATTGGTGCCGCCGAAGGCAAAGCCGTTGCTGATGGCGGCGCGCACCTTGCGCTCGCGCGCGACATTCGGCGTCACGTCGAGATCGCAGTCGGGATCGGCCTCGCGGTAATTCGCCGTCGGCGGCACGACGCCTTCGCGGATCGCCATGACGCAGGCGATCATCTCCAGCCCGCCCGAGGCGCCGAGGCAATGCGCGTGCATCGACTTGGTCGAGGACACGGAGAGCGCCCGCGCATGATCGCCGAAGACGCGCTTGATCGCGAGGGTTTCGATCTGGTCGTTGGCCTTGGTGCCGGTGCCGTGCGCGTTGAGGTAATCGACATCCTCGGGATTGAGCCCGGCATCGGCCAGGCAGAAACGCATCGCGGCTTCCGGCCCCTCGACGGTCGGCGCGACGATATCGGAGGCATCGGCCGAAAGGCCCGCGCCGGCGATCTCGGCCAAAATGGTGGCGCCGCGCGCCATCGCGTGTTCGTAGCTTTCCAGAACCGCCATGCCGGCGCCTTCGCCCAGCACCAGCCCCTGGCGGTCGGCCGAGAACGGCCTGCACGTGTCGGGCGAAAGCACGCGCAGCGCCTCCCAGCCCTTCAGAACGCCCCACACCAGCGGCGCATCGGTGCCGCCGGCCACCATGACGTCGGCGCGGCCGAGCCTGATCTGGTCGACCGCCGAGGCGATGGCATGATTGGCCGACGAACAGGCCGAAGTGACGCCGAACACCGGTCCGCGCAAACCCAGATGCATGCTGACCTGGCCGGCGGCGGCGCCCGGCATGACCCTGGGAACGGTGAAGATGCCGGCGCGATTCTTGCCCTCGATCAGGATGGCGCGATAGTTCTCCTCGACTGTCTCGAACCCGCAGACGCCAACACCGACAATGGTTCCCATCCGATAGGTATTGTCCGCATGCGGGATCAATCCGGACTGCCGCATGGCTTCTTTCGCCGCGATCACCGCCAAGAGGCTGAAGCGATCCATCGACACCAGTTGCTTGCGCTCGATGCCGTGATCCGGCAGCGCTTTGATCTCGCAGCCGGTCTTGACCTTCAGGTCGTGCAGGAAGGGATTGTCGATCGGGCCGATCGCTGACCGGCCGGCCCGCATCTCGGCCCAGATTGCCTGCGCATTGGTGCCCAATCCGCACAACCCGCCGATGCCGGTAATGACGACGCGCTTCAGCATTCGGTCAGGCTTTTTTCGCGATCAGCGCGCGAACGGCCTCGACCATGTCGCCGACATTCTTCAGATTGCTCCAGGCATCGACCGTGTTCATCTCGATCTCGATGCCATATTGCTCCTCGAGGTCGAAGATGATCTCGGTCAGCTCCAGCGAATGGATGCCGAGCGCCGTCAATTCGGTCGTGGTGGTGATTTCCTCGCCGCCCGGCTCGGCATGGGCCTTGATCTTCTCGATGATGTCCGTTGCCAGCTGGTCAGCCATTCGGTTTCTTCCCCACTTGTCGGTTCCGACGCTGAACAGCGCCTTCTTGTCCTCGATATCAGATCGCGATCTTCGCCTTCTACCCCCGCCAAGCGTTGCCTGACCGTACCAAGGTGGTTCCCTCTATAGAAACGGAAACGTCATCAAGCAACAAGCTATATGTCGACAAAAGCGCCACAGTGCTTAACCTGATGGCGTGGATACGATCGAAAATACGAAGTTCTCAGGTCAACTGCCCCAGCGCGCGGCGGGCAAGGCGCAGCTTGGTTGCGCCAGCGTCGGCGGACGCACGCGGCTGCGGCGCCTCTATCAGGACGGCTCCGCCAAGATAAGGCTGCCGGCCGTTCCAGCCGGCCCGCTGGAGGCAGTCCTGATCAACACCGCCGGCGGGCTGACCGGCGGCGACCGCCTCGGCTGGGATGTCGATATCGGCGTGGATGCCAGCGCCGCGATAACGACCCAGGCCTGCGAAAAAGTCTATCGCGCCGCGTCGGACCATGCCGAAGTGCGTGTCAAGCTGACCGTGGGTGCGAACGGCAGCATCGCCTGGCTGCCGCAGGAAACCATCGTCTTCGACCGCGCCGCCTTTGCCCGCACATTGGATGTCGAACTCGCGGCCGGAGCCGAGGCGCTGGTGCTGGAAGCGGCCGTCTTCGGCCGCCTGGCCATGGGCGAACGTGCCGCACAGGGCACTTTTCGCGACCGCTGGCGTGTTCGTAGGGAAGGAACCCTCATCCATGCCGAGGATTTCCGCATCGGACCTGCCATCGCCGACACCTTGTCCCGTCCGGCGATATCAGGCGGCGCGATCGCCGTGGCTACGCTGCTGCTGGTATCGCCGCGCGCGGAAGCCTTGCTCGAACCGGTCCAGCAGATCATTGGCGACCGGGGTGGCGTCAGCCTCTGGACCGTGAAGACATCTGGCAAGCTTCTTGCGAGGCTTTACGCCGGGGACGGCTACCACCTGCGCCAGCGGCTGGTCCCGCTCGTCGAATTGCTCAACGGAAGGGCGGGGTTGCCCAAATTATGGTCACTGTGACTGTGTCCGCATCACTTCAGGAAGACGCATGAACCTGACGCCAAGGGAAAAGGACAAGCTGCTGATCGCCATGGCGGCGATCGTGGCGCGTAAGCGGCTCGAGCGCGGCGTCAAGCTCAACCATCCGGAAGCCATCGCGCTGATCACCGATTTCGTCGTCGAAGGCGCCCGCGATGGCCGCCCGGTCGCCGAGCTGATGGAGGCCGGCGCCCATGTCGTCAGCCGCGCGCAGGTGATGGAAGGCATCGCCGAGATGATCCATGACGTGCAGGTGGAAGCGACCTTTCCCGACGGCACCAAGCTGGTGACCGTGCACGAACCGATCCGGTGAGGAGAGAGAAAATGCTGGAGCTGCGCCCGAACTGCGAATGCTGCGACAAGGATCTGCCGCCCGAAGCGAAGGATGCGTTGATCTGTACCTTCGAGTGCACCTTCTGCGCGGGCTGTGTCGAAAACGTGCTTGGCGGCGTCTGCCCCAACTGCGGCGGCGATTTTACCGCCCGGCCGATCCGTCCCGCCGCGATGCTGAAGAAATATCCGGCTTCGACCAAGCGCGTGCTCAAGGCCGAGGGCTGCGGCTCCCGCAAGGCCGCCTGACACCGCAAAACGAAAGGCAAAATAAAATGGTCCCTGTCAAACGCCTGTGCCTCTCGGCGATCCTGCTCGTCGCGGCAGCCATGCCCGCCTACGCCCATGTCGGTATCGGCACGACCTCCTCCTTTATAGTCGGCTTCACGCATCCGCTGTCGGGTCTCGACCACATGACGGTGATGCTCGCTGTTGGCCTTTGGGCGGCCCTCAAGGGCGGCAAGGCGATCTGGGTTTGGCCGGCGGCGTTCGTCGGCGTCATGCTGGCCGGCGGCGCATTTGGCATGCTGCACGTGCCGCTGCCCTTCGTTGAGCCGGGCATACTGGCCTCCGTCGTGGCGCTTGGGCTGCTGGTGGCGCTGGCGGTCGATCTCCCCGTTTCGGCCGGTGTCGCCATCATCGGCCTGTTCGCGCTGTTTCACGGCCATGCCCATGGCACGGAAGTGCCGGAAAATGCCGGCGGCCTCGAATATATGGCCGGCTTTGCCGTTGCCACCGTGCTGCTTCACGCAATCGGCATCGCCGCTGGTCTGAGCCTCGGCCTCAGGTTCCGCGGTGTGGCCCGTATCGCGGGTGCCGCCTGCGTGGCGATCGGCGTCGGCCTCGCCTTCGGCGTGGTGTGAGGTCCCATGATCCCCGGCGAAATCATTCCCGCCCAAGGCGACATCGAACTCAACAAGGGTCTGCCGACCGTCATCCTGAAAGTCGCCAACGGCGGCGACCGGCCGGTCCAGGTCGGCAGCCACTACCATTTCTACGAAACCAATGAGGCGCTGAAATTCGACCGCGCGCGCGCGCGCGGCATGCGCCTCGACATCGCCGCCGGCACCGCCACGCGCTTCGAACCGGGGCAGGAACGCGACGTCACCCTGGTGCCGCTCGGCGGCAAGCGCGAGGTCTATGGATTCCAGCAGAAGGTGATGGGCAAGCTGTGAGGGTGTCTCATGCGTGGCGCGCAAGGCCGGCGAATGGCTTCGGGGCAAGCCTGCACACAGGCGATGCCTTCGGCTCAGCCCGACGGCTTGGCGGCCGCATAGATCACGATCTTTCCGGGATCATCGAACTCCACGGCGAGCACATCATCGGCAAGCACGCGCCGCGACTCGATGGCATTGTAGAGCAGGGCGTTGGCCTCGATCTCCTTGCGCAGTTCCGCGACATCGTCCTGATGCTGCCTAACCTTGTTCTCGATGGCCGGAGGCGGGCCGCCCTCGCTGCGCGCCGCGTCGGTCAGGAACACGATATCGACCTTGTCGAGCTTGGACGTCTTGCGCACCGTGCTGATGTTTTCGCGCGTGCGGTCGATCGCCGAATTGACCTTTCCGATCTCAGCGGTCGTCTTGGCCTCTTCCTGGTTGACCTGCGAGCCGACAATCCGGTCGACAGTCTCCGGGCTTTGAAGGCCCTGCGCGTTCAGCGCTGCCTGGGGAACGCTCGCCGCGACAAACGCAGCCGCGGCAACGGCGTGCAGCCAACGGGCATCGGGCAAGGTAGTGTCGGTCATCGTCCACTTTCGCGGTTTGTTTCGACGCTCAGGAAACGAAACGACTCCGGCCCTGCCACGGTTCCCGTCGTGATTCGGCGGGCGGACCGGATACCGGCCCGCCACGCCGGGTCCTTAACTCGCTTTCTTGGTGATCAGGGTCAGCGCGCCATTCGGCTCCATGCTGGCCGCGACCACCTGAGCCGAGGTCATTCCCTTGGCCTGGAGAGCGGATTTCACCTTGGGGGTGGCGTCGATCGAACTGCGCAGTTTCTGCAGGCCGGCGTCGCCACGCTGCGCGATCACCTGGTTGACCTGCGTCTGCGTGTCCTTCGGCAGCTCGCTGATGTCGATGACGTTGACGCTCTGGATCGCTGGCGCGGCCTGCTGACCGCCAGGGGCGGCTGGAGCCGGGGTGGTCGGAGCGGGCTGTTGCGCGGGCTGCTGCTGGGCACTGGCGGCACCAGCCAGCATCAGGCTGGCGGCGGTTGCAAGAACTATCGTTTTGCGCATGGATTTTCCTTCCATCGATTTGGCAAACGGTCGCTTTGGGGTGGCGTCCCAACCTCAACCGCCAAATGGGATCAGAAGGTGTCGCCCAGCGGGTCATTGCGTGACCATTGGAAGGCGACAATGTGCAGACGGGCTTCGACCATACCGCATTTCGGGAGCAATCGCTGATGGCCAGACTAACCCGTGCCGCCTACGCCCAGATGTACGGCCCGACCGTTGGCGACAGAGTGCGGCTTGCCGATACCGAGCTGATCATCGAGGTCGAGAAGGATTTCACCATTCATGGCGAGGAGGTGAAATTCGGCGGCGGCAAGGTCATTCGCGACGGCATGGGCCAGAGCCAGGTTTCCCGTGCCCAGGGCGCGGTCGACACCGTCATCACCAACGCGCTGGTAATCGATGCCAGTGCCGGCATCTTCAAGGCCGATATCGGCCTCAGGGATGGCCGAATCACCGCAATAGGCAAGGCCGGCAATCCTGATACGCAGGATGGCGTCACTATCGTCATCGGTCCCGGCACCGAAATCATCGCCGGCGAAGGCAAAATACTCACCGCCGGCGGCTTCGACGCGCATATCCACTTCATCTGCCCACAGCAGATCGAGGAAGCGCTGATGTCGGGCATCACCACCATGCTCGGCGGCGGCACCGGCCCGGCGCATGGCACGCTGGCGACCACCTGCACGCCGGGGCCATGGCACATGGCGCGCATGATCCAGTCCTTCGACGCTTTCCCGATGAATATCGGCCTGTCGGGTAAAGGCAACGCCTCGCTGCCCGCCGCACTCGAGGAAATGGTGCTGGGCGGCGCTTGCTCGCTCAAACTGCACGAGGACTGGGGCACGACGCCGGCCGCGATCGACTGCTGCCTGTCGGTCGCCGACGACTACGACGTGCAGGTGATGATCCACACCGACACGCTCAACGAGAGCGGCTTTGTCGAGAACACGGTGGCGGCGATCAAGGGCCGCACCATCCATGCCTTCCACACCGAAGGTGCGGGTGGTGGCCATGCGCCGGATATCATCAAGGTCTGCGGCCTTCCCAACGTCATCCCGTCCTCGACCAACCCGACGCGGCCCTACACCGCCAACACGCTGGCCGAGCATCTCGACATGCTGATGGTCTGCCATCATCTGTCGCCGTCGATCCCCGAGGACATCGCTTTCGCCGAAAGCCGCATCCGCAAGGAAACCATCGCGGCGGAGGACATCCTGCACGACATCGGCGCCTTCTCGATCATCTCGTCCGACAGCCAGGCCATGGGCCGCGTCGGCGAGGTGGCGATCCGGACCTGGCAGACCGCCGACAAGATGAAGCGCCAGCGCGGGTCACTGCCGCAGGAGACCGGCGACAACGACAATTTCCGCGTCCGCCGCTATATCGCCAAATACACGATCAATCCGGCCATCGCCCACGGCCTCTCGAAGGAGATCGGCTCGATCGCGGTCGGCAAACGCGCCGACCTGGTGCTGTGGAACCCGGCCTTCTTCGGCGTCAAGCCGGACATGGTGCTGATCGGCGGCATGATCGCCGCCGCCCCGATGGGCGACCCCAACGCCTCGATCCCGACGCCGCAGCCGATGCACTACCGGCCGATGTTCGGCGCCTATGGCAAAGCCCGGACCAATTCGTCGGTGACCTTCGTTTCGAAGGCCGCGCTCGAATCAGGTTTGCACGGCAGGCTTGGCGTCGACAAGCAGTTCGTCGCCGTCGAGAACACGCGCGGCGGCATCGGCAAGCACTCTATGGTGCTCAACGACGCCACGCCCCATATCGAGGTTGATCCGGAAACCTATGAAGTTCGCGCCGACGGCGAGTTGCTGACCTGCGAACCGGCGACGGTGCTGCCGATGGCGCAACGGTATTTTCTGTTTTGAGCCTCACCGGTGCCCGCGCCAAGAAGCCGTTTAAACGCGGCGCGCTTTAGGGCATTATGCGCATATGAACAGGATTGACCGTCTCAGGGCCATGACACCCTATGAAACAGACTACGCCCAGTGGTGCGCCGAGCAGGGCGCGTTGCTGCGCGAGGGTCGTCTCTCCGATCTCGACCGCGAGAACCTTGCCGAGGAGATAGAAAGCTTGGGGAGAAGTGACCGGAGAGAAATTCGCAGTCGGATGCGGGTGTTGATTGCACACCTCCTGAAATGGGAATTCCAGCCGGGCCACAGATGCCACAGCTGGCAATCGTCGATTTCCGAGCAGCGTGTCTGGATCGAAGGTATCCTCAAGGATAGTCCGAGTCTTCGTCGCTATCCCGCTCAAATCTTCGATCAGTCCTACAAAGACGCGTTGCCCATTGCCATTCAGGAGACCGGCCTGCGGAAATCGCAATTTCCAAGTGAGCCACCGTTCAATGCCAAGCAGGCGCTCGATGGGAGATTTTGGCCTGGCGGCCCTCTTTCAATGGATGATTTCCTGCGAGGCTAGCTGCCTCTTTTTCCCCACCAGCGTTTCTCCCAGACCCATGGCCACCGAAATAGCCTCCGCCCACGACATCTTCCCGCATATCCGCATCGTCATGGGCATGGTGATCGGACTTGGCGTCGCCCGCCTGCTGTCGGGGGTAGCGCGCATCGTCCAGCATCCCGGCCAGTATCGGCTCTATCCCGTGCATCTGGCCTGGGTCGCCTCGGTCCTGCTGATGCTGGTGCATTTCTGGTGGTGGGAGTTCGACCTCTACGCCATCGAAACGTGGACCTTCGGCAAATACCTTTTCATTATTTTCTATGCCATCACGCTGTTCCTGCTGTGCGCGCTGCTGTTTCCGGATTCGATGCTGGACTACACCAGCTACGAGGATTTCTTCTATTCGCGCCGGGCCTGGTTCTTTGGACTGCTGGCGGGGAGCTACCTGCTCGACGTCATCGACACCCTGTTGAAAGGTCCGGAGCATTTCGCCCGCTTCGGCAACGAATATCTGTTCCGCACGCCGGTCTTCGTCGCGCTCTGCATCGCCGCGATCCTGGTGCACGACCGCCGCTTCCACATCGCCTTCGTCGCGGCCGCGCTCATCTACCAGATATCGTTCATCCTGCGGCTCTTCGACACGATCGTATGACACCTCCCGATGATCTAGAGTTCCGGGGAAAGGCAGGTTCAACGATGTACAAGGCCGTCGGATCGCGCGGATCCCGGGTCAGCCGCGTCCTCTGGATGCTCGAGGAACTCGGGGAGCCCTATGAATTCGTCGAGGTCAAGCTCCGCTCGCCGGAAGCCTATGCGCTCAACCCGTCGGGCAAGGTACCGATCCTCATCGACCGTGAGCTGACGGTGACGGATTCGGCGGCGATCTGCGTCTATCTGGCGGAGAAGCACGCCGACAAGGGGATGGGCGCCAATCCCGGTCTCGCCGGCCGTGCCGAAATCGATTCCTGGATGCACTTCGCCCAGTCGGAGTTCGAAGCGCCGCTGTGGAACAAATTGCGCCACCGCTTCCTCCTACCCAGGGAAGTTCGGGTCGATGTCGGTCCTGCCGCGGCCTATGACTTCGCCACGGAGGTCAAGGCGCTGGACCGCCGGCTCGGCGACAGGCTGTTCGCGCTGGGCCGGTTCTCGGCCGTCGACGTGCTGCTCGGCGACATGGGCGGCTGGGCGCGTGCCGGCCGGTTCCCGATCGACTCCGACCGCGTCAACGCCTATTTCGACCGCGTGTTGTCGCGGCCTGCCCGTGCGCGGGCGCAAGCTAACGGAGGCTCCATGAAATGAAGCTCAACCTCAACACCGACTTCACCAAATTTCCGCGCGCCGTCTCGGTGCTGCCTGCGGGCAGTGTTGGAGCCACCGCGCCATCCGGCCGTGCGGTTCTCGCCCATGACGAGCGGCATCTGCGCCGCCGCGCCATCGAACTTGCCGACGGCAGCAAGGTGCTGGTCGACTTGCGTGAACCTATTGCCCTCAACGATGGCGACCGGCTCGTGCTGGAGGATGGCGGCCATATCGAGATCATCGCGGCGCCCGAAGCCGTCTATGACATCCGCGCCCGCGACGCCGTGCATCTGACCGAACTCGCCTGGCATATTGGCAACCGCCATCTCGCCGCCGGCATCGAGGCGAACCGCATCCTCATCCTTCGCGACCACGTCATCAAGGCGATGCTGGAGGGGCTCGGCGCCACGGTGCGCGACGTCTCGGAACCGTTCAAGCCGGTCCGCGGCGCCTACTCCGGTGGGCAAGGCCACGCCCACGCCGAGGCGCACAGCCATGGCCACGGCGAATCCCATTCGCACAGCCATGCGCATTCGCATCACGATCATCATCATGACTGACCAGCCCTCCGGCATCGCCCTGCTGCGGCTGATGGCTTGGCTGTCGCCGGCCTTTCCGGTCGGCGGTTTTGCCTATAGCCATGGCCTTGAGCGGGCAGTGCATGATGGGTTGGTGACCGATGCCGCTGGCCTTGCCGGCTGGCTGGAGACGCTGGTTGAGATGGGTTCGGGCTGGAACGATGCCGTGCTGTTCGCCGAGAGCTGGCGCCGCGCCCGCGAAGGCGGCGATCTGGCCGAAGTCGCAGCACTGGCCGAGGCATTGGCAGGCTCGCGCGAGCGCCACACCGAGACCATGCTGCAAGGTGCGGCCTTTCTTAAGGCCGCCGCCGCCTGGCCCAATCCAGTGCTGGAGCGCTTGCCGGCCGAGTGCGCCTATTGCGTCGCTGTCGGCACTGTCGCCGGCGGCAACGGCGTTGCGCTGCAGGACGCGCTGTCCGCCTTCCTGCAAGCCTTCTTCTCCAACCTCGTCCAGGCCGCGATCCGGCTCGGCGTCATCGGCCAGAACGAGGCCACGACGCTGCTGGCAGGGTTCGAGCCGCTGGCGCTCTCGACCGCTGCCCGCGCGTCCCGCTCGACACCGGACGATCTCGGCGGCTGCGCCTTCATCTCCGACATCGTGGCGATGAAGCACGAAACCCAGTACTCACGACTGTTCCGCTCATGATCCTCCTCGCCTTCGTCCTCTCATTCGTCCTGCTGCTGATCACGGCCCTGCACGTCTATTGGGGCATAGGCGGCATCTGGCCGGGCAGGGATGCGGCGTCCTGCGCCCACGCCGTCGTCGGTTTTCGCGGCGTCGATGAAATGCCGACGCCATTCGCCAGTTTCGCCGTTGCCGCTTGCCTTGGCCTGGCAACGCTGTGGCCGCTGGCGCTCATCGGTTTCTTTGCCTCGCCGTTTCCAAGGGAGGGGCTTGCCGCCACGTCGATGCTGATCGGTCTGGTGTTCCTGGGGCGCGGTATCGCCGGTTTCATGCCCTGGTGGCGCCGGCTGGCACCCGAACAGCCTTTTGCGCGGCTCGATACCAATCTCTATTCGCCGCTGTGCCTGCTGATCGGGCTCGGCTTCGCGGTTCTTGCCATTATGGAGTTTCCGACATGACACAAGCGAACGGTCCTCTTCGTATCGGCATCGGCGGCCCCGTCGGTTCCGGCAAGACGACGCTCACCGAAAAACTCTGCAAGGCGCTGCGCGACGAGTTTTCCATCGCCGTCGTCACCAACGACATCTACACCCGGGAAGACGCCATGATATTGGCCCGGCTGCAGGCGCTGCCGGAGGACCGCATCGTCGGCGTCGAGACCGGCGGCTGCCCGCACACCGCCATCCGCGAGGACGCCTCGATCAATTTGCAGGCTATCGCCGAGCTGAACCGCAAATTTCCCGATCTCGACATCATCTTCATCGAATCCGGCGGCGACAACCTGGCCGCCACCTTCTCGCCGGACCTTGCCGACCTGACGCTCTATGTCATCTCGGTCTGCCAGGGCGAAGAGATTCCGAGAAAGGGCGGCCCGGCGATCACGCGTTCCGATTTCCTCATCATCAACAAGAGCGACCTGGCGCCCTATGTGGACGTCAATCTCGATGTCATGGAGAGCGACGCCGGCCGCATGCGCGGCAAGCGGCCGTTCGGCTTCACCGATCTTTCGCGCGGCAAGGGCCTGCAGGAGGTGATCGATTTCATCGTCGAGCACGGCGGACTGCGGACTGTTGGCGCCGCAAGCACGGCGGCATAGCTGGCGGTCTGCACCAAGCGAAAGCGGTTGCGGGCACCAGCGGAGCGCGGCATTCTTGCCGAAACCGGAGGATTTCTAGGATGAGCATTGCCCGCCTGCAGAAGGAAACGCTGACCAACCTGCCCTTCTACGAAGAGCGCGTCGATCTCGCATGCGCCTTCCGTTGGACGGCGCGGCTCAACATGCACGAAGCGGTGGCCAACCATTTCTCGCTGGCCGTCAACGACGACGGCACCAGGTTCCTGATGAACCCGAACCAGGTGCATTTCTCGCGCATCAAGGCGAGTGACCTGATCGAGATCGACGCCAACGACCCCGACACGCTTTCAGCGCCGAATGCACCCGACCCGACGGCATGGGGGCTGCACGGAGCCGTCCATCGCAACGTGCCGCACGCGCGCTGCGTCATGCATGTCCATTCGATCCACGCCACCGTGCTGGCCTCGCTTGCCGATTCGACGCTGCCGCCGATCGACCAGAATTCGGCGATGTTCTTCAACCGTCACATCGTCGACGCGCATTATGGCGGGCTGGCCTTCGAGGAAGAGGGCGAACGCTGCTCGCAGCTTCTCGCCGACCCCAAGGTCAAGGTGATGGTGATGGGCAACCATGGCGTGCTGGTTATCGGCGACACCGTCGCCGATGCTTTCAACCGCATGTTCTATTTCGAGCGCGCCGCCGAGACCTACATCAAGGCGTTGTGGACCGGCCGGCCGCTGCGCACGCTCTCCGACGCGATCGCCGAGAAGGCGGCGAGCGAAATGGACGACTATCCAGGCCAGGCCGAACGCCATCTCGCCGAGTTGAAGGCGATCCTCGACGAACAGGAGCCGGCGTACCGGAACTGAGGGCTACAGTCCGAGCTGAGCCCGCAATTCCGCGGCGCTGTTGATGACGACCGCGCCGGGCGGTCCTTCCATCGGCTTTTCAGGCCAGAAGATGGTCTTCATTCCCGCCGCCAGGCCCGCCATGGCGCCCGGCCAGCTGTCGTCGACCGCGACGGCGTGCGCAGGATCGACCTCCGCCAGATAGGCGGCGCGCAGGAAAGGCTCGGCGTGCGGCTTGCCTTCGCGCACGTCGTTGCGGCTGATCGTCTTCATGCCGGGGTAAGTCAGCCCCACCATGTGCAGGTTGGCGTCGACGATCATCCGGTCCGAATTGGAGACCACCGCCTGCTGCACACCGAGCGCGCGCAGTTCGTTGAAGACCTCGATCGCGCCTGGGCGCGGCTTCAGCCCCTCGACCAGCGGCAGGTAATGCTCATATTTGTGAACGATCCATTCGTCGAAGGGCAGTTGCAGCCCGAACTCGTCGCGCATCATTTCGTAGACCGGCCAGGCGGCGACGCCGAGCACGCGCTCATGCAGATCGTCAGGCGGCGTGAGGCCGGCATTGCGCATTGCTGCAATGAGAGCTGCCTCGTGCAGCGGTTCGCTGTCGACCAGTGTGCCGTCCATGTCCCAGAAAACCGCCTTCGGTGTCATGCAGCGCTCCTTTTTGCGATCCCTTAAAGGGTTTGCGACGGGAGATAAACCTTTAGCGGCCGCAGAACATGCCTTCCGATGAAGACGGAACCCGCCGTGCTTTCTCCAGCCGGATGATAGTGAAGAAAACTCCGCTGTATCGGTGTAAGCATTTGCTCTTGAGATTGACAATTGCGCAGGCGGCCATTCCCTGCGAAACTGATATGACCGCCCGATGATCGGCGGTTTTCGGGAGGCAGGACGTGAATACCCGGCAGGATGGCGGCACCAACAGGCTGGACGACGCAGCGCGCGCCGGCTGGCTCTACTATGTTGCCGGCAACACACAGGACCAGATCGCCGCCACGCTCGGCATATCGAGGCAGACGGCGCAGCGGCTGGTGTCGCTGGCGGTGTCGGAAGGCCTGATCAAGGTCCGCGTCGATCATCCGATCGCCAACTGCCTGGACCTTGCCGCGCGGCTGAAATCGCGCTTCGCGCTCGACCTTGTCGAGGTGGTGCCGAGTGACCCCAGTTCATCCTCCACGACCATCGGCATCGCCGAAGCGGCGGCCGCCGAGATCGAGCGGCGGCTTCGGTCGCCGACACCGCTCGTCATGGGCATCGGCACCGGACGCACGCTGAAGGCGGCGATCGAACAATTGCCGCCGATGGAATGCCCGCAGCACAAGGTGGTGTCCTTGACCGGCAACATCTCGCCGGACGGTTCGGCCGCCTTCTACAACGTCATCTTCACCATGGCCGACAGGGTCAAGGCGCGGTCCTTCCCGATGCCGCTGCCGGTCATCGCCTCCTCGCCGCAGGAGCGCGAGATGCTGCTCAATCAGCCGATGATCCAGCCGACGCTGGCGCTTGCCGCCGAGGCCGATGTCACCTTCATCGGCATTGGCGACCTTGGGCCGAAGGCGCCGCTCTACGAGGATGGCTTCATTTCCGAAAGCGAGCTGAAAGCCCTGCAGAAGGCCGGCGGCGTCGCCGAAATCGTCGGCTGGGTGTTCGATCGCGAGGGCCGCATGATCGAGGGCATCACCAATGACCGGGTGTCGTCGGCGGCGCTGCCGTCGCGTGAGAAGTCGCTGGTCATTGCGCTTGCCATGGGCGAGCGCAAGCTGCCGGGTATCATGGCGGCCGTGAATCGCCGACTGGTCAACGGGCTCATCACCGACGAGCGGACGGCCGCCGCCCTGCTGGCCAGCATTTGACGGCTTCGTGATAAAGCCAGCAAGGCTATTGGTGCCGGCCGAAAGGGTCGTTGCCGTCGAGAAAACCGAGGTCGCGCAGCAGATGCGGCGACAGGTCCCTGATATCAAGATGTGCCTTTTTTCGGGTCGCGAACCAGCCAAACCCGTCCACAAGCCACGAAATCCAGCGATGATCGGGAGCGGGAGTGCATTTTTGCTGCGCCATGGTCATGATCGCCAACCTTCGTTATCCTGAACCCGAATGACGGGTTGAGCATCAATGTCGGCCTTGCCGGCCGCCTTTGCCAATCGAACGTCGATAACGACCCATAAGGACGCCTTATGCCTGACCTCGGCGCGCCACAGCTTTCGCAACTCCCGCCGCTGCAGGCCATCCGGGTGTTCGAGGCGGTGGCGCGGCACCTTTCCTTCACCAAGGCCGCTGGTGAACTCGCCATGACGCAAGCGGCGGTCAGCTATCAGATCAAGGTGCTGGAAGAGCGCGTTGGCGCGCCGCTGTTCCTGCGCCGGCCGCGACAGATCGAACTCACGGAAGCCGGCCAACGCCTGGCGCCGGCCGTTAGCGAGGCCTTTGCCATTCTTAGCCAGGCCTATGCCGCCGCGCGCGGCGGAGCGGACGGGCTGCTATGTGTCACCACGGTGCTGACCTTTGCCTCCAACTGGCTGGCGCACCACCTCGGCGCGTTCCAGATCGCGCACCCGTCGCTTGCCGTGCGGCTCGAGACGTCGAGCCGGCTGACGGATTTCGCCCGCGAGGATGTCGACCTTGCCATCCGTTCGGGCGGTGGCAAATGGCCGGGGCTGGAAGCCCACAAGCTGCTCGATGCCGATTTCACGCCGATGCTGAGCCCGAAGCTCGCGGCGAGCATCGGCGGCATCAACGAACCGGCCGATCTGCTCAAGCTGCCGATCCTCGATCCCAGCGATATCTGGTGGACACAATGGTTCGAGGCCGCCGGCGTGCACAGCCATGACCTTGCCAGGCGTCCCGGCAGCAGCATGGGCGCGCAGGCCTACGAAGCCAACGCGGCCATATCGGGCCATGGGGTGGCGATCCTGACCCGGGCGCTGTTCAAGTCCGAACTCGCGGACGGCCGGCTGATCCAGCCTTTCGACCTGGTCGGCGACGACGGGCACGCCTACTGGCTGGTCTACCCCGAGGCGCGCCGCAACGTGCCCAAGATCCGCGCCTTCCGTGACTGGCTGCTGGCCGAGATCGCCTGCTGACCGGCGGACAAGTTGACTGGCAGACAAGCTGACCGGCAGACCGGGCAAGAAAACCACATCTCGTTCAGGAGGCTTTCGGCCCTGCCGCCCAGATCCCAGGCGGTGGCAATCCGAGCCCTGTTGCCGATCGTCCGCCGCCATGCGCCGGGTTGCGTGCTGCGCTGCAGCATCGAATCCGGCTTGACATAATTCACACCAAGTGAGTAATTGCTCATAACCAAGGCAAATGCTCATCTTGGTTTATGGGAGGAATTTGATGAAACTTCGCACGCTCACCCTGGGCTTGTTGTCCGCCAGCGCGCTTGCGTTCGCCGCACACGCCGAATCCATCACCATCGCCACAGTCAACAATGGCGATATGGTCCGCATGCAGAAGCTGACCGATGACTTTACCAAGGCCAACCCCGACATTCAGCTCAACTGGGTCACGCTCGAAGAGAACGTGCTGCGCGAGCGCGTCACCACCGACATTGCCACCAAGGGCGGCCAGTATGACGTGATGACCATCGGCACCTACGAGGTTCCGATCTGGGCCAAGCAGAGCTGGCTCTTGCCGCTCGACAAGCTCGGCGACGACTACGACGCCAAGGACATCATCCCGGCCATCGCCGGCGGCCTCTCGGTCGATGGCAAGCTCTATGCCGCGCCCTTCTACGGCGAAAGCTCCTTCGTCATGTACCGCAAGGACCTGATGGAGAAGGCCGGCCTCAAGATGCCCGACGCGCCGACCTGGGACTTTGTAAAGCAGGCCGCCGATAAGATGACCGATCGCGCCAGTGGCGTGAACGGCGTCTGCCTGCGCGGCAAGGCCGGCTGGGGCGAGAACATGGCCTTCCTGACCGCCATGTCGAACTCGTTCGGCGCCCGCTGGTTCGACGAGAACTGGAAGCCGCAGTTCGATCAGCCCGAGTGGAAGAAGACGCTGCAGTTCTATGTCGACCTGATGAAGGCCGACGGTCCCGAGGGCGCCTCGTCCAACGGCTTCAACGAGAACCTGGCGCTCTTCCAGCAGGGCAAATGCGGCATGTGGATCGACGCCACCGTGGCGGCGTCCTTCGTCTCCGACCCGAAGAACTCGACCGTCGCCGACAAGGTCGGCTACGCCCTGGCGCCCGATAACGGCCTCGGCAAGCGCGGCAACTGGCTGTGGGCGTGGTCGCTCGCGATCCCGGCCGGCACGCAAAAGGCCGACGCCGCCGAGAAGTTCGTCTCCTGGGCCACCAGCAAGCACTATGCCGAGCTCGTCGCGTCGAAGGAAGGCTGGGCCAACGTACCTCCGGGCACGCGCTCCTCGCTCTATGCCAATCCCGAGTACCAGAAGGCGGCTCCGTTCGCCAAGATGACGCTGGACTCCATCAACGCCGCCGACCCGACGCATCCGACCGTCAAGCCGGTGCCCTATGTCGGCGTGCAGTTCGTCGCCATCCCTGAATTCCAGGGCCTTGGCACCACTGTCGGCCAGCTCTTCTCGGCGGCTCTTGCCGGTCAGTCGAGCGTCGACGATGCGCTGAAGCAGGCCCAGGACGCCGCGACCGCGGCGATGACCGAGGGCGGTTATATCAAGTAAGGCTCCTCCCGGTGCCGAATGCCGGCCGACCATCATGACCGGCAACGGCCGCCCGAAACCCAGTTCGGGCGGCCGCCTTCAACGCCTCTGATAATTCAGTTTGATCCTTGAAGGGTGACCGTCATGGCTACTCAGCAGACCCGTTCGCTTGCCCGATTCATGATGGCGCCATCCGTGGTGCTGCTGCTGGTCTGGATGGTTATTCCGCTCGCTCTCACGCTGTGGTTCTCCTTCCAGCAGTACAATCCGCTTAATCCGATGCGCGATGGCTTCGTCGGCCTCTCGAACTACGCGCTGTTCTATTCCAACCCGGCTTTCCTGCAGTCGATCCTCAACACGCTTGTCCTGGTGGTCAGCGTGCTGCTGATCACGGTGATCGGCGGCATCCTGCTGGCGCTGCTCATCGATCAGCCGATGTGGGGCCAGGGGATCGTGCGCATTCTCGTCATCTCGCCGTTCTTCGTCATGCCGCCGGTGGCAGCGCTGGTGTGGAAGAACATGATCATGCACCCGCAATATGGCGTCTTCGCCGACATAGCCCGCTTCTTCGGGGCGCAACCGATCGACTGGTTCGGGCAGCATCCGATGGCGGCGATCATCATCATCGTCGCCTGGCAGTGGCTGCCTTTCGCGACTTTGATCCTCCTGACCTCGCTGCAGTCGCTCGACGGCGAGCAGAAGGAGGCCGCCGAGATGGATGGCGCCGGCTTCATCAGCCGCTTCATCTATCTGACGCTGCCGCACATGTCGCGGGCGATTACCGTGGTCATCCTGATCCAGACGATCTTCCTGCTTTCCGTCTATGCCGAGATCCTGGTCACCACCAATGGCGGCCCGGGCTATGCCTCCACCAATCTGCCCTTCCTTGTCTACCAGAAGGCGTTGCTGGAGTTCAAAATCGGCCAGGCATCCGCGGGCGGTGTGATCGCCGTCATTCTCGCCAACATCGTCGCCTTCTTCGCCATGCGCGCCGTCGGCAAGAACCTGGACAAGTAAGGGAGGTCAAGATGGCACGTGCGCTGAACCACCCCCACTTCGTCCCGCTGCGCGGGACACCTCTCCCCCGGCCCGGGGGAGAGGAAATGCCTGCATCGAAGCTGCGCCCTTCCTCTACCCCGTCGATCGGAGGAGAGGTGGTTTGCGCAGCAAACCGGAGTGGGGGTCGACCCTGCCGCCACCATCGCCGATACGGGAGAACCTGATCATGGCACGCGCAGTCACCACCCAGCACAAGACAATCGCGACCGTCGCCGCCTGGATCGTCGCCCTGCTGATTTTCTTCCCGATCCTCTATACGATCATCACCTCGTTCAAGTCGGAACAGGAGGCGATCCAGGGCTTCAACCTGATCCCGTCGGGGACCTTCGAAAGCTATGCCGAAGTCCAGGCGCAGAGCGGTTATTTCAAGTTCTTCCTGAACTCGGTGCTGCTCTCCGTCGGCTCGACCATCCTGGCGCTGCTGGTCGCGATTCCGGCGGCTTGGTCGATGGCGTTTTCGCCGACCAAGCGGACCAAGGACATCCTCATGTGGATGCTGTCCACCAAGATGATGCCGGCGGTTGCCGTGCTGTTTCCGATCTACCTGATCTTCCGCAATCTCGGCCTGCTGGACTCGCGCATCGGCCTGATGGTCATGCTGATGCTGATCAACCTGCCGATCGTGGTGTGGATGCTCTACACCTACTTCCGCGAGATCCCCGGCGAGATCCTGGAAGCGGCTCGCATGGACGGCGCGTCGCTGTGGAACGAGATCATCTACGTGTTGACGCCGATGGCGGTGCCGGGCATCGCCTCGACCATGCTGCTCAACATCATCCTGGCCTGGAACGAGGCATTCTGGACCATCCGGCTGACCACCACGGACGCTGCTCCGCTGACCGCCTTCATCAGCTCCTTCTCCAGCCCGCAAGGCCTGTTCTGGGCCAAGCTTTCGGCGGCCTCGACGCTGGCCATCGCGCCGATCCTGATCATGGGCTGGTTCAGCCAGAAGCAGCTGGTGCGCGGCCTGACCTTTGGTGCGGTGAAGTAACGGAAATTGCCTGAAGCAATCGACGAAAAATAGCTCTCGGGGAGGAAACCATGGGAAACATCACGCTCAAGAACGTCTCCAAATCGTTTGGATCGACGTCCATCATCCCCGGTCTCGACCTGGTGATCGAGAATGGCGAGTTCGTCGTCTTCGTCGGCCCGTCGGGCTGCGGCAAGTCGACATTGCTGCGGCTGATCGCCGGCCTCGAAGACACCAGCGGTGGCACCATCAACATAGATGGCCGTGACGTCACCGGCGAGGCGCCGGCCAAGCGCAAGCTCGCCATGGTGTTCCAGTCCTATGCGCTTTATCCGCACATGACGGTTGCCAAGAACATCGCCTTTCCGCTGAAGATGGCAGGCGAGGACCAGGCGACCATCGACAGGAAGGTGAAGGACGCGGCGCGCGTGCTCAATCTCACCAACTATCTCGAACGCCGTCCCGGCCAGCTCTCCGGCGGTCAGCGCCAGCGCGTCGCCATCGGCCGCGCCATCGTGCGCCAGCCCTCGGCCTTCCTGTTCGACGAACCGCTGTCCAACCTCGACGCGGCACTGCGCGGCACCATGCGGCTCGAGATCAGCGAGCTGCACCACCAGCTCAAGACGACGATGATCTACGTCACCCACGACCAGGTCGAGGCCATGACCATGGCCGACAAGATCGTCGTCTTGAACGCCGGCAACATCGAGCAGGTCGGCTCGCCGATGGAGCTCTACAAGACGCCGCGCAACCTGTTCGTCGCCGGCTTCATCGGCTCGCCGAAGATGAACCTGATCGAGGGCGCGCCGGCTGACAAATACCGCGCCAAGACGATCGGCATCCGGCCCGAACATATGCAGATCTCGACCACGGCGGGCGACTGGAAGGCGACGGTCGGCGTTGCCGAGCATCTGGGCTCCGACACGTTTCTGCATGTCCAGGCCGATGGCGTCGGACCGCTGACGGTGCGCGCCGACGGCGAACTGGCCGTGCATCATGGCGACACGATCTACCTTACACCCGAAAAGGCCAAGCTGCATCGCTTCGGCGCTGACGGCAAGGCGATGGCCCAGTGAGGGTGGGGTAGTGAGGCTGAAAGGCAAATCGGCGCTGATCACCGGGTCGGCGCGCGGCATCGGCAAAGCCTTCGCCGAAGCCTATGTGCGCGAAGGCGCCACGGTGGCGATTGCCGATATCAACCTTGAAGCCGCCGAGAAAACGGCCGCCGCGATCGGCGACAACACCTATGCCGTCAAGCTCGACGTCACCGACCAGGCATCCATCGAGGCTGCGGTCAAAGCGGTGGAGAGCAAAACCGGCGGTCTGGACATCCTGATCAACAACGCCGCTCTGTTTGACCTGGCGCCGATCGTGGAGATCTCTCGAGCGAGCTACGAAAAGCTTTTCTCCGTCAATGTCGCCGGCACGTTGTTCATGCTGCAGGCAGCCGCCCGCTCGATGATCGCGCGGGGCAAGGGCGGCAGGATCATCAACATGGCGAGCCAGGCCGGGCGTCGCGGCGAGCCGCTGGTCGCGGTCTACTGCGCCACCAAAGCCGCGGTCATCTCGCTGACGCAGTCGGCCGGGCTCGACCTGATCAAGCACCGCATCAATGTCAACGGCATCGCGCCCGGCGTCGTCGACAGCGACATGTGGGACGAGGTCGATGCCCTGTTCGCCAAATACGAGAACCGGCCGAAAGGCGAAAAGAAACGGCTGGTCGGCGAAGGCGTTCCGTATGGCCGCATGGGCAAGCCGGAAGACCTCGCAGGCATGGCCGTGTTTCTCGCCAGTGACGAGGCCGAATACATCGTCGCCCAGACCTACAACGTCGATGGCGGCCAATGGATGAGTTGAAAAGGACGAGTTGAGGGGGAAGGCGCTTCTCTCATTTCCTCCGGAGAAGACGCCACGGGGGCGGATGAGGGGCAGCATACTGGAAAACCAGGTGCGGCCCCTCATCCTCGCCCTCCCGAAGGAGGCGAAACAGTCGGGCTGCAAATCGGCCAAAGGGTAAAGCAGATGACCGTGAAACTCTCTTCCTCGAGCCTCGCCACGCTTCCGTCCAAGGTCGCAGGTCCGAACTATGACCGGTCGGCGTTGAAAGCCGGCATCGTGCATTTCGGTGTCGGCAATTTTCACCGGTCACATCAGGCCGTCTATCTCGACGACCTGTTCGGTCAAGGCGTCGGTCATGATTGGGCGCTGGTCGGCGCCGGCGTGTTCGACGGCGAGAAGATCGGCCGCGGCAAGCTCGAAGAACAGGACTGGCTGACCACGGTTGTCGAGCAGGACGAGGGCCATATGAGTGCCCGCGTCACCGGCGCGATGATCGATTTCCTGATGCCGGGCGATGCGGCCGGTATCATCGATCGCCTTGCCGACCCGGCCATCAGGATCGTATCGCTGACCATCACCGAAGGCGGCTATTTCATCGATCCGGCCTCCGGCGTGTTCAATCCGACCCATCCCGATATCGTCGCCGACGCCCAGCCGGGCGCCACACCGAAAACCGTATTCGGCATCATCCTGGCCGGGCTGGCGCGACGCCGCCAGGATGGCATCGTGCCGTTCACGGTCATGTCCTGCGACAACATCCCCCACAACGGCCATGTCACGTCGGATGGCGTTATCGGCCTCGCCCGCCTGATCGACGAGGATTTGGCGAGCTGGGTCAGCGACCACGTCGCCTTCCCGAACGCCATGGTCGACCGCATCACACCGGCAACCAGCGACCGTGAGCGCAAGATCCTTGCCGATGATTTCGGCCTCGAGGACAATTGGCCGGTGTTCTGTGAGCCGTTCCGGCAATGGGTGCTGGAAGACCATTTCACCGATGGCCGCCCGCCGCTGGAAAAGGTCGGCGTGCAGTTCGTCAGGGACGTCGCCCCTTACGAGCTGATGAAGATCCGCATCCTCAATGGCGGCCACGCCACCATCGCCTATCCGGCCGGGCTGATGGACATCCACTTCGTCCATGAGGCGATGCAGGAGCCGCTGGTGCTCGGTTTCCTCGACAAGCTCGAGCATGACGAGATCATCCCGACAGTGCCGCCGGTGCCGGACACGGTGCTGGAAGATTATTACCAGCTCATCGAGAAGCGCTTCTCCAATCCCAAGATCGGCGACACGGTGCGCCGCCTCTGCCTCGACGGCTCCAACCGCCAGCCGAAATTCATCATCCCGACCATCGCCGACCGGCTGAAGGCCGGCAAAGGCGTTGCCGGTCTGGCGCTGGAATCGGCGCTGTGGTGCCGCTACTGCTTCGGCACGACGGACAGCGGGGCGGTCATCGAGCCCAACGACCCGAGCTGGGACCGGCTGCAGGCAACGGCAAAGGCGGCAAAGGACGCGCCCGCCGCCTGGCTTGCCATGGACGATATCTATGGCGATGTCGGCCGCGCCACGGCCTTCGTCGACGCCTTCGTCCACGCGTTCAACGTGCTCTGGGCCAATGGCACGCGCGCCACGCTGACGCGCTACCTCGCCGGCAAGCTCTGAGAGCCAGCCGGCATCATGACGCCTGAACTGGTCATCTTCGACTGCGACGGCGTGCTGGTCGACAGCGAGGCGCTCTCCGTCTCGGCGCTGCTCGGCATGATCGAACTTGCCGGCGGCAGCGTCGGCGAAGACGCCGCCTACGAGCATTTCCTTGGCAAGAGCATGAAGAGCGTGCGCGAAATCCTCGGCCGCGACTTCGGCCTGGAGATCACCGATCAGCATCTCACCGCCATGCGCGTCGACCTCATGCGAAAGTTCCGTGAGGAGCTGAAGCCGATCGCCGGCGTCAAGGCGATGCTGCCGAAGCTCGGCCTGCCGTACTGCGTCGCTTCCTCCGGCACGCTGGAACGTATTCGTTACGCGCTCGACGTCACCGGCCTGCTCACGCTGATGGAGCCGCATCTGTTCAGCGCTGCCATGGTTGCCAGGGGCAAGCCGGCACCGGACCTTTTCCTCCACGCGGCCGCCGCCATGCGGGCGCAACCGAGAAATTGCCTGGTCATCGAGGACAGCCCGGCCGGCGTCGCGGCCGCGCTCGCGGCGGATATGCGCGTCTTCGCCTTCAGCGGCGGCGCACACGCCGGCAATCCGGGATTGAAAGCGCGGCTTGCGTCGACCGAACCGGACTTTATATTCGCTGACATGCTGCAATTGCCCGATTTGATTGCAGGCCTGGAAGCGAGAGTTAGAGCATCTTGACGAAACAGTTTGTCTGCGCGGTCGATGTCGGCACCGGGAGCGCTCGCGCGGGCATTCTCGACGCCAGTGGTACCTTGCTTGGCCGCGCCGAGCGGCCGATCGCCATGAACCAGCCAAAGCCAGATCATGCCGAGCATGATTCACGCGATATCTGGGCCGCCGTCTGCACCGCCGTGCGTGCCGCGCGGGAAAAGGCCGGCGTCGCCGCCGAGCATATTGCCGGTATCTCCTTCGATGCCACCTGTTCGCTGGTCGTGCGTGACAGGCAGGGCGGCCAGCTCAGTGTGTCGACCAGCGGCGACAAGCGCTGGGACACCATTGTCTGGCTCGACCACCGTGCCATCGCCGAAGCCGACGAATGTACCGCGAGCGGCCACGAGGTGCTGAACTACATCGGCGGCGTTATGTCGCCCGAGATGGCGACGCCGAAGCTGATGTGGTTGAAGCGCAATCTGCCGAAGACGTGGAACGAAGCCGGCTATTTATTCGACCTGACCGATTTCCTGACCTGGCAGGCGACGGGCTCGCTGGCTCGCTCGCAATGCACGCTGACAGCGAAGTGGACTTATCTGGCGCACCAGGACACCGCGTGGCAGCGCGATTTCTTCGAACTCGTCGGCCTCGACGATCTTTTTGAGCACGGCAATCTGCCGGAACGGGCCAGTCCGGTCGGCGCCGATATCGGTCCGTTGACGGCGCAGGCAGCGGCAGAACTCGGTCTGACCGAAAACTGCCGCGTCGGCGCGGGCGTCATCGATGCCTATGCCGGGGCGCTTGGCGTGCTCGGCGGCTTTGCCGGCGACGACCAGAATATCGGTCGCCATCTGGCGCTGATCGCCGGCACCTCATCCTGCGTCATGGCAATGTCGCCCGATCCGCAGCCTTTCGCCGGTGTCTGGGGCCCCTATTACGGCGCCGCACTGCCGAAGCTGTGGCTGTCGGAAGGCGGTCAGTCGGCGACCGGGGCGCTGCTCGACCACATCATCCGCTGGCACGGCGCCGGCGGCGAGCCGAATGCGGCCATGCATGCCAGGATCGCCGCGCGCGTCGCCGAACTGCGCGCCGCCGAGGGCGAGAGCCTTGCCGACCGGCTGCATGTGCTGCCGGATTTCCACGGCAACCGCTCGCCGCTTGCCGACCCACATGCCGTTGGCGTCGTCAGCGGGCTGACGCTGGATTCGTCCTTCGACAGCCTGTGCAAGCTTTACTGGCGCACCGCCGTCGGCATCGCGCTCGGCGTGCGCCATGTGCTGGAGGCGCTGAACGAGAACGGCTATCTGATCGACACGCTGCATGTCACCGGCGGCCACACCAAGAACCCGCTTTTGATGGAGCTCTATGCCGACGCCACCGGCTGCACGGTGGTCGAGCCGCTGGCCGACGAGGCGGTGCTGCTCGGCACCGGCATGGTGGCGGCGACCGCCGCCGGGCTTTTCCCCGATCTCAACGCCGCCTGCCTTGCCATGCAGCAGGGCGGCAAGACACGCGCCGCCAATCCGGCAGCCGGCGTCCGCTTCGATCGCGACTACCGGATTTTCCTGGAAATGCACCGGCAGCGGCAGATGCTTGACGCGATCCGGTAGGCTTTTACGCTATTGCCTGCGCAGGGACGCGCCCGATGTCGCGTCGAACAGGTGAATGTCATTCTCCTCGAATGTATAGCGGACGGGAGCACGCACTACCGGGCAGTCGCGTGCCGGAACGAGGGCGCTGATTTCCTTGCCGCCGGAGCCGAATGTCACCAGCGCGTCATTGCCATGGAATTCGATGAGATCGGCGGTGCCTTGCAATAGGCTTGCGGCGCCGACACCGGCCGTCTTCAGGTCCGGGGGCCGGATGCCCAGCACAGCGCGATCGCCCGGCTGGAGATGAAAGCCCGCCCCGTCTATCGAAAGCACCGTCCCGGCGCCGGTCAGCGTCCAGCCGTTCCCTGCCCGGCCGACCGTCACATCGATAAAATTCATGTTCGGCGTGCCGATGAAACCGGCCACGAAAATATTGCCCGGCCGCCCGTAGATTTCCGCCGGCGAGCCGATCTGCTCGATGATGCCATCCTTGAGCAGCACGATACGGTCGGCGAGCGTCATCGCCTCCAGCTGGTCGTGCGTGACATAGACGGTGGTGGTCTTCAGCGACTGGTGCAGCCGCGCGATCTCGACGCGCATATGGTTGCGCAATTTGGCGTCGAGATTGGACAACGGCTCGTCGAACAGGAACACCTTGGGCGTCTTGATCATGGCCCGCGCGATCGCCACGCGCTGCTGCTGGCCGCCGGAGAGTTCGGCTGGCTTACGGCCGAGATAGGGGTCGAGCCCAAGCGTCCTCGACACCGCTTCGACCCGCTTGCGGATCTCGGGCGCCGGGACCTTCTGGCGCCGCAGCCCGAAGGCGATGTTGTCGAAAATGCTCATGTGCGGGTAGAGCGCGTAGTTCTGGAACACCATGGCGATACCGCGGTCGCCCGGATTGAGGTCGTTGACCACCTTGCCGCCGATCGATACCTCGCCGCCGCTGATGTCCTCCAGCCCCGCCAGCATGCGCAGCAAGGTCGACTTGCCGCAGCCGGACGGGCCGAGGAACACGACGAATTCGTGCTCCTCGATCGAGAGATTGAGATCGCGGATCACTGTGGTGGCGCCATAGGCCTTGTCGACATGGGAGCAAACGATCGCGGACATGGTCAGCCCTTTTCGCCGGTAAGCAGGATCTGCAGCTTGACGTCCTGCGGGTTGCCTTCGGCGGCTCGTTCGAACGCCTTGATGCTGTCGGCGAAATCATAGGTTCCGGTGATCAGCGGCTTGAGGTCGACCTTGCCGGAGGCGATGAGCTGCAGGGCGCGGTCGAAGATGTTGGCATAGCGGAACACCGTCTCGATGCGCACTTCCTTCGAGATCGCCGCCGGCACATTGAGGGCCACCGGTTCCACCGGCAGCCCGACCAGCACCACCGCGCCACCTGGCCGCACGACGTCGAACAGATCGGCGAAAGCCTTGGCGCTGCCGCTCGCCTCGAAGACGATGTCGGCACCCCAATTGTCGGTAGCTGCCGCGACGGCATCGACCAGCGACTGCTCGCCGACATTGACCGGCACGATGCCGGCATATTGCGCGGCGATCCTCAGCTTGGGCGCGGAAAAATCGGAAATCAGCACTTTCGAACAACCGCCAGCAAGGGCGGCAAGGGCGACCATGATGCCGATCGGGCCGCAGCCGACGACGACGGCGACATCGCCCGGGACGATGCGGGCGCGGCTAGCCGCCTGCATCCCGATGGCGAAGGGCTCGACCATCGCGCCCTCGGCGAAGGAGACATTGTCCGGCAGCTTGTAGGTAAAGGCGGCCGGGTGCACGGCATAGGGAGCAAGGATGCCATGCACCGGCGGGGTCGCCCAAAAAGTGACGTCGGGGTCGACATTGTAGATGCCGAGCTTTGTCGCGCGCGATGACAGATTCGGTACACCCGGCTCCATGCAGACGCGGTCGCCGACCTTCAGACTCCTGACATTGGCGCCGACCTCGACGATTGTGCCCGCAGCCTCGTGGCCGAGCACCATCGGCGCCCGCACGACATAGCTGCCGATGGCGCCATGCGTGTAATAATGCACGTCGCTGCCGCAGACGCCGACCGTGTGGATGGCGATCCTGACATCGTCGGGGCCGACATCGAGCGGCAACGCGATCTCGCGCAGCGACAATTCACCTTTTTTCTCAAGCACCAAAGCCCGCATCGGGTAAGTCCTCACTTCAAGTCTTTTTTTGCCGGAAAACAGAATTCAGGAAGCCGCTGAGCACGCCGAGGAACAGCAGCGGCGGCAGCGACAGGAGCACGACCGAGGCGTTGAGAATGCCCCACGGCACGTTCATGCCTTGCTGGGAGAGTTCGGAAGCGACGATCGGCAAGGTCTTGGCGTTGGAACTCGACAGCATCAGCGCGATCAGGAATTCGTTCCAGACCAGCACGAAGCTGAAGGCGACCGCGCCGATCAGCGAGCGCGCAGCCACGGGCAGCGCGATCCGCCAGAACACCGAATAGGCGCCGTAGCCGTCGACGAAGGCGGCTTCCTCGATCTCCTTCGGCACGCCTTGGAAGGCTGGAATGGCGAGCCACATGATCACCGAGATGGTGAGCAGTGAATAGGTGACGATCAGCGCCGGCAGCGTATCGTAGAGACCGAGTTGCAGCCAGATCACCATAAGCGGGATCGCCACCGCCACCGGCGGCAGGAAGCGCAGCGACAGCACGAAGAACTGGATGTCGCCGGCCCAGCGGTTGGGATAACGCGCCACCGCGTAAGCCGCGGGCAAACCGAGCACGACGCCGATCAGTACGGCTGTGCCGCAAGCGACGACCGAATTGTAGAGGCCGGTGACGACGCTGTCGCGGCCAAGTATGTAGCTGATGTTGGCAAGCGTCGGTGTGAACACCAGGCGGGGAACGCGGGTGATGATATCCACGCTGTTCTTCAGCGAATTGAGCGCTGTCCACAGCAGCGGAAACACCGCGAGGAAGCCGGCGAAGGCCAGGACGGCCTTGGCGATGATGCGGCCGAGCCTCATGCCTGCACCCGCTTCCACAGCATGGTGAAGGTGATGACGGTGGCGATCATCATCAGCACGGCCATCGCCGAGGCATAGGAAACCTTGCCGGATTCGATGAAGCCTTGCGAGAAGGCGTACATGTCGAGCGTTTCGGTCGCGACCCCCGGCCCGCCGCGGGTCATCACATAAATCAGGTCGAAGGAGCGCAGCGACTCGATCATCTTGACGAACATCAGGCTGATCAGCGGCGCCTTCAGCATCGGCAAGGTGACATAGGCATGGATCTGCCAGCGCCGGGCATGGTCGAGCCGGGCCGCCTCGATCGGCTGCGGCGGCAAGGTTTCCAAGAGCTTCAGCACGATGACCGCGAAGAACAGGCCCCACTGCCAGACATCGACCGAAGCGACGGCGAACAGCGCCGTCGACGGCTTGGACAGCGGGTCGAAGATCAGCCCGCCGGTCAGCAGCCGGTAGGGATAAGTGGCGATGCCATAGAGCGGATGATAGGCGAACTTCCACACGAAGGCCGCCGACACGCGCGGCAACAGCACCGGAACGATGAACAGCAGACAGTAGAGGTTGCGCAGGCGCGGCGAGGCGACCTCGAACATCAGCACGCCGAGCCCGATCGCCACCACCATCGTCGCGACGACAGTGACGACCTCCCACTTCACCGACACCCAGACAGCGTTGAGGAAGCGGCGGTCGGAGAACAGGTCGACAAAATTCGACAACCAGACCCAGGAACAGGCAGCCGAGCTCAGCTCGCGGTTCTGCAGCGCGATGATGATCGCGTAGAGCGTCGGCACCATCGACAGGATCAGCAGAATGACCAGTGTCGGCACGACAAAGGTGACCGGCAGGGATGAACGTCGAGGCATTGGTCTCAGGCCTTGCTGTGTCTCTGATATCTGGACATGGCGGAACCCGCGCGCGGGACAGGGCAGGCCCTCCTGCGACACACAGGTCCCGGCATTCTCAGGGAATGCCGCGAACCGCGCGCCGCAAGAGGGAGGGGCCTATTTCTTCACCAGCTCATTGGCGTAGGCCTCGAGCTCGTTGAGGCTGCCCTTGACGTCGGTGCGTGTGCCGGCAATCAATTCCTCGAGGATGATGCCCCAGCGGTCGCCGAGATCCGGCCAGCGCGGATCCTGCCAGAAGTTCACCGCCGTGACCTTGCCGGTTTCGGCAAGCGCCTCGCCGAGATCGGCACCGTAGATGTCGGCGAACTCCTTGCTGGACAGGATGCTGGTGCGGTTCAGCTCACCGAACTGGTGGGCGTCGAGCCGGCGCTTCTCATTTTCCTTCGAGGTTGCCCAGGCGATGAACAGGCCGGCGCATTTCTTCGAAGCGTCGTCGGCATTGGCCCTCGCCGCGATGGCGAGGCCGTGGCCGTAACCGCCGCCGGGAAGCGGCGAGGGCGGCGGCAGGAAGCCGATCTTGCCGACCACTTGCGAGGTCTTCGGGTCGACCGCCATGCCCGAAAGCGGCGTCGATTCGACGAGGATCGCGACCTGGCCCGACAGGAAGGCGCCGGTCGATTCGTCCCAGCTGCCGGTCTGGGTCCCCGGTGCCGAATCCCTGAACAGCTTCAGATAGGCCTCGGTCGCCTTGACGGCCGCGTCCGAATTGAAGGCCGGCTTGTCGCCGTCGAACCACTTGCCGCCATAGGCCTTGAAGAACGGCATCCAGCGCCAGACATTGGCGCCCGACCCGCGCGCGCCGCGCAGCGCGATGCCGTACATGCCCTTGTCGGCATTGGTCAGCTTCGGCACGTCGGCGATCAGCTCGTCCAGCGTCTTGGGCGGCTGGATGCCGGCGGCTTCCAGCACGTCCTTGCGGTAGACCATCAGGTCGCCGCCGCCGGTCAGCGGCGCGAACCAGACCTTGCCGTCATAGGTGGCGACCTTCTGGCGGCCCGGATCGAAGTCGGCATAGTCGTAATCAGCCGGATAATAATCGGTCAGCGGCACGATCCACTTCGACGAGGCGAAAAGCGCCACATTGGCTTCATCGACATAGTAGACGTTGTAGTTGCCGACGGTGGACGCGTCCGCGCGCGACTTGGCGCGGCGGTCGTTTTCGTTCAGGTAATCGATCTTGAAGCTCGCGCCGGAGAGCTTCTCGAACTCGGCCTTGGAGTCCTCCAGAAGCGTCAGGCCATCGCGGGGCTGCGCCAGCACCTTGACCGGTGCCGAGCAGACCGGCGCCTGCGCCAGGGCTAGGGTTGAAACGGTAGCGGAAAGCACGAAAGCTGCGCCAAGGCTGGCAGCGAGCCGAACTGGTTTCACGATCTTTTCTCCTCCAGGAATACGTCGCAGGAAGCGCAGGTCCTCGGGTTACGCGATCCTCACCATCGCCCGAACGACATGCCACCCATCGCCAAAATGCGCAGTTGCGTTGGGCGACGCTAGAAGCCCCGTTGCAGCTGACCTGTACTTTTATGCATTGTGCAGCGCAAAAAACTGCGCCCAAGTACGGAGCGCGTCACATGAGTATCGATCTGGTCCAAAACGATGATTCAGGATGCGCTTATGCGCGCATCGCCAGGCGCTGCCGCGACAGCTTGCGATAGGATGACGGCGTCATCTTGTGCTTGCGCAGGAAGGCGCGGTTGAAGTTGGAGATGTTCATGTAGCCGACCTGGAAACAGATGTCGGTGATCGGAATATCGGTGTCGGCCAGGAGCTTGCACGCCTGCCACAGCCTGAGCTTGGCAAGATGGTCGCTGAAGGAGTTGCCGGTGTTCTTCTGGAAGAAGCGCGAGAAGGTGCTTTCGCTCATGCCGGCCAGCTCGGCCACCTCAGGCAGCTTCAGATCTTCGGCGAAATGCTGGAACAGATAGGTCAGCGTGCGCTGGACGATGTCGAGCGACGCGGCGTCGAGGACCGGCTGGAAGTCCGGCGACGACAACAGCTCATACTCGTCGGTCCTGGCCAGAAGATCGACCAGTTCGAGGAACAGGCAGAACCGGGCCAACCCATGCACCGTGCCCATCCGCTCCATGAGCGCGGCGCCTTCAAGCGCGGTCCCGCCGTGGAAGACGATGCCGCGCAGAGACCGTTCCAGGAACGGCTCCAGTTCGCGCAGTTCGGGCAGCATGTCAGCCGACCCGCGCAGCCGCTCGGGATCGAATTGCAGCACGATGTCGCGGCCATCGATCAATTCGCCCGGCTGCACCGCGGTGACCCAGTCATGCGGCAGGCCGCCGCCGACGATGGTGAGGTAGCCCGGCCCGAACTCGCCGATATGGTCACCGACGAGGACCACGCCGGAGGATTTCCGCAGCAGATGGATCTCGTACTCCGGGTGGAAGTTCCAGACATTGCGCTCCCAGGGATAGTCGTCCAGCCGCCACAGGAAACTGTCGTTCGCCTCGGTGACGATATGCTCGAAGGAAGGCGCCGTGCGCGGGATCGCTGCCGTGTTCTTTCTGCGTCTGAACGCCATCCTGCCTCCCACAATTCGCCGGTTGCCGATGTCTGATCCGTAGCAGTCCCTGGCCGGCAAGGGAACGAGGCGGCGGTTCCCGGGCAAGGCGCTGGCTCAATCTGTTCTGACGCCTCCTCCCTTGCCTTCATGTCGCATTTCGTTCAATAGACGGCGCAAACGGTGCCATTTCGTGCCGTTGCTGTGCGGCTTCCGGGCGTGGCCCGACGCGCCGTGTTCTGAAAGAGCAGGACAATGTCTGCGATCGAAGCCGGCGCTCGCGCGCCGGAAAATCTTTGGCGTCGGGAAATCAGGGCGACGCTGGCGCTGGCCTGGCCGATGGTGCTGACCAATCTCGGCCAGACGGCGATGACCGCCACCGACGTCATGATGATGGGGCGCCTCGGCGCGGACACGCTGGCCAGCGGCGCGCTTGGCGCCAACCTCTATTTCATGCCGCTGATCTTCGGCCTCGGCCTGATGCTGGCGACCTCGCCGATGATCGCCACCGAGCTTGGCCGCCGCCGCCACTCAGTGCGCGATCTGCGCCGCACCGTGCGCCAGGGCCTGTGGCTGGCGATCCTGATCGCGATCCCGATCTGGCTTGTGCTTTGGCACGGCGAGGCCATTCTGCTGGCCATGGGGCAGGAGCCCGCGCTGGCGCATCAGGCCGGCATCTATCTGCGCTGGCTGGAGTGGGCGGTGCTGCCCTTCTACGGCTACATCGTGCTGCGTTCGTTCATCTCGGCCCTGGAGCGGCCGGGTTGGGCGCTGATCATCGTTTTCGTCGCCGTCGCCTGCAACGCCTTCTTCAACTGGCTGTTCATGTTCGGCAATCTCGGTGTGCCGGCCATGGGCATCGCCGGCTCCGGTCTTGCCACCTCGCTGTCCAGCACGCTGATGTTCGTCGGCATGGCTGTCGTGGTGATGCTGGAGAAGAAATTCCGGCGCTACCATCTGTTCGGCCGTTTCTGGCGGTCCGACTGGCCGCGCTTCAAGGGCCTGCTGCGGCTCGGATTGCCGATCGCCGGCATCCTTGCCTTCGAGGTGACGATCTTCAACGCGGCAGCCCTGCTGATGGGCCTGATCGACGCGGATTCTCTGGCCGCGCACGCGATCGCCATCCAGATCGCCTCGATCTCCTTCATGGTGCCGCTCGGCCTCAACCAGGCGGTGACGGTGCGGGTCGGGCTCGCGCATGGCGCCGGCAATCCCGAGGGCGTCTCGCGCGCCGGCTGGACCGCCTTCGTCATCGGCGTCTCGTTCATGGCGCTGATGGGACTGGTGATGGTGCTTTGGCCGCATCTCCTGATCAGCGCCTTCATCGACCTCGGCAATCCGGCCAATGCCAGGGTGATCGCGCTTGCCGTGTCGTTCCTGGTGTTTGCTGCCCTGTTCCAGGTCTTCGACGGCGCGCAGGCGGTTGCCGCCGGCATGCTGCGCGGCCTGCACGACACCAAGGTGCCGATGATCTATGCCGCGATTGGTTACTGGGGCGTCGGCCTGCCGCTTGGCGTGCTGCTGGCCTTCCGTTTCGGCTTCCACGGCGTCGGCATCTGGATCGGCCTGTCGTCGGGACTGGCCGTGGTGGCGGCCCTGCTCCTGGCACGCTGGCTACGGCGCGACCGCATCGCGCCGTCGCTCGGGCACTGAACGCAAGACGGCCGTCGGTTCGGCGGTCGCTCGTCCCAACATTGTGGCGCATCAAATGGCGCCTTCAGAACTGCCGCGAAACGACCGCTGGGCACGAAGGTCAGGTCGGCGGCTGGACGAGCAACGGCAGGACTTCGGTTCAGGCTGAGTCTCCGCGCCCTTTGCGTCCAAACTGCATTCCCGGAATAGAATTCCATCTTTCGACGCAGGCGGGCAACCTTTCCTGCACGATGACGTTTCGAGGGATGATCGTTGCATACGATCGACGTAAATCGTGAGGAGATGAAAGTGACCTTCAAAATGCTCACTATGGGCGCGATGGCGCTCGCAATGATGACTGGCTCGGCGCTGGCTGGATCTGGTACCGGCACCTCCGCGCTCGACGATCCGGCAAAGATGTCGCCGTTCTTCACCGATGCCGGCATGAAAACACTCAGGTCGGAAGCGGATTTCAAGACCGCATGGATGTCCATGAAGCCAGATGAACAGAAGGCGGTGTTGAAAGACTGCGGCGACGCCACGATCAACAAGTCGCATGCGGATTTCTGCGCGATGGCCAAGAAGATGGGTGGCTGAATTTGCGGGAAAGGCGGCCGTTTCGCGCCGCCTTTTGGCCACAGACGCCGTTTGAACGTACCGGTAAGAGCGCCTATGGTGCCTCGAATGGAGGCGGCGAATGGCGTTCACCGTTATTTGGTATGGAAGACAGGGCATCATCGACAAGGTGATCTTTGACGCCGAAAAGGTGGCAAAAGATCACGCAATCTCCATGTTTCAGACCCGAAGGGGTGACGAGGGGATCATTTGCGTTGAAGTTCGCAAGGACAATGGCACTGTCGCCTTCAGCCATGCTGAAAATTAGGATGGCTACTTACCTGATCCCCTCAGACTCATCGAAGCCAACATGTCCGTCACATCGCCAACAATGTGACAGGACCGATTGTGATGGTATCGCCCTGGATCCAACTCCACTGCCAACGCGATAATTGGCCGAGCTCGAAGACCACCCCGATGCCGTCGTAATCTCCCGCCTAGTTGACCGTCCGCTCTAGGGAACTCGCAGATGTCGTCTGAACGGCTGGGATGCGGCGCAAAGCCGTCATCTGTGCCCAAATGGAGCATTCAAGCGCTCTAACAGCACACAGCTTCCCAGCTTGCGGTCGCGTCGATGTTGGTCAACACAACATGCTCGCGGTTCAGCGCGTCAATGTCTGCTTCTCCAGCGACCGCGCATATTGCGTCAGCGGGAAGCACATGACGAAGAAGATCAGCGCCACCAGCCCATAGACCTTGAATGGCTCGAAGGTGGCGTTGTTGATGGCATTCGAAGTCCGCACCAATTCCTCGAAGCCGATGATCGAGGTCAGCGCGGTCGATTTGATCAGCTGCACCAGGAAGCCGACCGTCGGCGCGCGGGTGATCGAGAACGCCTGGGGCAGGATGATCAGCCTGAGTTCCTGCAGATAGTGCAGGCCGAGGCTGGCGCCGGCGTCCCACTGGCCCAATGGCAGCGCATCGACACCGGAGCGCCAGATTTCGGCGAGATAGGCGCTGGCGAAGAAGGTCAGGCCGAGCACCGCCGCAGTCCAGGGCTCGATGCGCAGACCGAGCATCGGCAGGCCGAAGAACATCAGGAAGAGCTGCATCAGAAGCGGCGTTCCCTGGAACAGGGCGATGTAGCCGGAGGCAAGGCGCCGGCTCCATTTGTTCTTGGCGATCCTCAGGAACAGCACCGCCATTCCGACCACCGCGCCGCCGACGAAGGCGGCCAGCGACAAAAGCACCGTCCAGCGCGCGGCAAGCAGAAGGTTGCGCACGATGTCCCAGAGCGTGAACTCGATCATGACACGCCCGCTCCGAGCGCCCTGCGTCCGTCTGACACCAGCAGCCGCCGCAAGGCCATTGACATCAAGAGATAGACCAGCGTCACGACGAAATAGGTCTCGAAAGAACGGAAAGTGCGCGCCTGCAGCATGTCGGCCTCATAGGTCAGCTCGCGCACCGCGATCTGCGACACCACGGCGGATTCCAGCATCATGATGACGATCTGGCTGGTCAGTGCGGGATAGATGATCTTGAGCGCCTGCGGCAGCACGATCTTGATGAATACCTGGCGCGGCCTCAGCCCGAGCGCCAGCGCCGCTTCCGTCTGCCCGTTAGGCACCGCGTCGAGCCCGGCGCCGACGATCTCGATCGTGTAGGCCGCCATGTTGAGCGTCATCGCCAGCATGGCGGCCAGGATCGGGTCAAGCCTGATGCCGAGGCTCGGCAGGCCGAAGAAGATGAAGAATAGCTGCACAAGGAACGGCGTGTTGCGCATCACCTCGACATACCAGGCGATGGCCCGGCGCAGCAGCGCGGGGCCGTTTCGCCGCCCGGCAGCACCGAGGATGCTGAGCAGCGTTCCCGCCAGCGTGGTGACGGCGATCAAAAGGATCGTCGTCGCCGCACCGTGCGCGATGTCGCCCACGGCACCTGGAAGCCAGCCGAAGGCCACGGCAAACTCAATCCTTGAGGTTGTCGGGGTTGAGCGGCGTCTTCAGCCAGGCCTTCGAGCTTTCGTCCAGCTTGCCGTCGGCCAACATTTTGGCGACGGCGTCGTTGACCGCCTTCTTGAGGGCGTCCTCGTTCTTGTTGAGGCCGATATGCGAGGGCGAGGTCAGAAGCTGGAACTTCTGCTCGGGCTTGAGCACGTCCTGCTTGGCCAGCACCTGCGCGCCGACGTCGTTGCCGACGACCATCAGCTGGGTCTGGCCGGAGATGAAGGCCTGGATCACCGAATTGTAGTTGTCGAAGCGCTTGATGTCGGCCGATGCGGGTGCTGCCTCGGTGAGCGAGGTATCTTCCAGCGTGCCGCGATTGACGGCGATCGACTTGCCGGCAAGATCTTCCTTGCCTTTGACCGACATCGCCGCCGGACCGATCACCGCGATGTAATAGGGCGCGTAGGCGGCGGCGAAGTCGATGACCTGCTCGCGCTCCTTCGAGTAGCCGACGCTCATCAGGATATCGACCCGATGATCGTTCAAATAGGGGATGCGGTTCTGGCCGGTGACGGCGATCGGATTGAGCTTCACCTTGAGCGTGTCGGCGATGTACTGCGCGACGTCCATGTCATAGCCCTTGAGGCTCATGTCGGCGCTGGCCGAGGAGAAGGGCGGGAAATCGGCGAAGACGCCGACATTGATGGTGCCGGCCTTGGTGATATCGGCCAGCGCGTCAGCCTTGGCCGCCTGTGTGCCAAGGCTGAAACCTGCCGCGCCCAGGACCAGGACGGCGGCGATGGATGATTTGAATGTCGAGCGGATTGTCATTGTCATTCCCCTTCTGGAAGCTTTTTGATTGTTTGGGCCGGCCGCCGGCTCCAGCGCGGCGGCCGCCTTGCTTTGATCGTCAGGCGCCCTTGCTTCTGAGGGCCGGGCTGAACACCATCAGGCTCAGGATCTCGAACAGCACCTGGGCGCCGGCATGCGCGGTGTTGGTGGTCGCGTCATATTGCGGCGCCACCTCGACGACGTCGCCGCCGACGATGTTGAGGCCCTTGAGGCCGCGCAGCAGTTCAAGCACTTCGCGTGTCGTCAGCCCGCCGACTTCCGGCGTGCCCGTGCCCGGCGCGAAGGCCGGGTCGACGCTGTCGATGTCGAAAGACACATAGGTCGGGCCATCGCCGACTATTCTGCGCGCCTTCTCGATGATGGCGGGAATGCCGAGTCCGGTCACCTCCTCGGCATGGACCACGGTCATGCCGGATTCGTAGGTGAACTCCCACAAATATTCGGCCGAGCCGCGGATGCCGATCTGGATGGTGCGCGTCGGATCGAGCACGCCATCGAGCACAGCGTTGCGGAAGGGGCCGCCATGGTGGAACTTGGTCAGGTCGAACAGGCCGCTGGTGTCGCAATGGGCGTCGATGTGAATCAGGCCGACCGGCGCCTTCTTGCCGACCGCCTTCAGGATCGGGTGCGTGATCGAGTGGTCGCCGCCGACCGACAGCGGAATGACACCGGCGTCGACGATCTGGTTGATGCGCCGCTCGATATCCTCATGGCTGGTCTCCAGCCGGTAGCGGCTCTGGAACGGAACGTCGCCGATGTCGGCCACCCTGAGCTCATGCGTCGGCGCGCATTCCAGCACATGGTTGTAGGGGCCGATGCGCTCGATGGCCCGCAATGCGCGCGGCCCGAAGCGCGAGCCCGGCCGATTGGTGACGCCAAGATCCATCGGCACGCCAATGATCGCCACCTGCAGGTCGCCGAAGTCCGGATTTTCGGCGGCGATTTCACGATAGGGCGCGGTGAGGAAGGTCGGGATGCCGGAATAGGGCGCCAGCCGCGTGCCGCTCTTGGAAAAAATCTTGTCCGCGACCTTGCGGAATTTCGGGTCGAACATTTCGCCGCCATGGCTCTCGCCATATTTGCGACGCAGCGCGTCGAGCTTGCCGCGATCGTATCCCATATCCGCTCCTCCTCAGCCGATGCGGTGTTGCCGTCGGTGACTTCGGGCGAACCGACCGTCATCCGGCCGGGCCGCTGTCCCGCTGGCTGTCCGCAGATTTCACGTCTTGATATTGTCTTGGGGCAAAGTGTCCGGCAGCCGCTTTGAAAAAGCAATTGATATTGTTAGGGTGTTTTCTGTGAGAAAATCTCACAATGAAGCCGAGCATCCATGGCCAAGCGCTTGCCACCTCTCAACCCGCTGCGCGCTTTCGAGGCAACGGCGCGCCATGCCTCGTTGACCAAGGCGGCGAGCGAACTGAATGTCACCCACGGCGCCGTCAGCCACCAAATCAAGGCGCTGGAGCAATCGCTTGGCGTCAAGCTTTTCGAACGCGTCGGCCAGCGGGTCAAATTGACCCCGCACGGCGCCGAGCTCTTGCCTGCGGTATCGGTTGCGTTCGACGGCATCGCCGCCGCCACGCAACGGCTGACCCGACCGGCAAGCAGCGGCGCGCTATCGGTGTCCTGCGTGCCGGCGCTGCTGCTTTTGTGGATGACGCCGAGGCTGGGCAGCTTTACCGCGCAATACCCCGACATCCAGCTGACGCTCATTCCCTCCAACGATCCCAGGGATATCCGGGCGCCGCATATCGATGTCTGCGTGCACTATGGCGATGGCAGCTGGGCCGATTGCTGGATGCGCAAATGGTCGGGCCTCGAACTGTTTCCCGTGGTCAGCCCGACGCTGATCAACAACCGGCCGATCCGCAATGTTCGCGACCTTGCCGACCATGTCTTGCTGCATGGTGACGACGGCCGCGAGTGGCACACCTGGCTGGCCGCCGCCGACGCGCTGGACCTCGAGCGCGGCCGGCGCCATCATCTCGGCGATGCGCGCATGACGGCGGAAGCCGCCGTGCACGGCCATGGCGTGGCGTTGGGCGACTCGGTGACGGCAAGCGCGCTGCTCGCCAGGGGCATGCTGGTCGCGCCGTTCAGCCTGTCGGTGCCGGCGGTCGACGACTTCTATGTCGTTTGCCGCAACGAGATGCGGGCGACGCCGATCGTGCAGGTGTTCATGGACTGGCTGTTCGCCGAGAAGGCCGGGGATGACGGCCGCGCCGACGCCCCGGTGGCGGGCCGCCTCGTCACCCGCCGCAAACGTCCCGCGCTCAAGGTGATGGGCGGTAAATCTTCGTAGCCGCACGCAGGACTTTCTTTTTGTCGGGCCAGCCTGAAAGCGGGCAGCGTTTTGGTCAATTCGATGCTATGAGGCCTGTCGCTATTATGGTGGCAGGGCAGCGAAGGCGGTAACGAGACATGGCCAAGACCGATATTGCGCGGCGCGTCTACAACCACACCTGGAAGCTCGACCCGATCGTGCGCAGCCTGCTCGACACCGACTTCTACAAGCTTTTGATGCTGCAGATGATCTGGGGAATGTATCCCAAGGTCGACGCCACCTTCTCCCTGATCAACCGCACCACCTCGGTGCGGCTCGCCGACGAGATCGACGAGGGCGAATTGCGCGAACAGCTCGACCATGCCCGCACGCTGCGCTTCTCCAAGAAGGAGATGATCTGGCTGGGTGGCAACAATTTCTACGGCCGCAAGCAGATTTTCGATCCGGAATTCCTCGCCTGGCTGGAAGGTTTTCGGCTGCCCGACTATGAGCTTTCCAAGCACGACGGACAATACGAACTAACTTTCTCCGGCCCCTGGATGTACACGACGCTGTGGGAAATCCCGGCGCTCGCCATCATCAACGAACTCCGATCTCGCGCGGCCATGCGGGCCTATGGGCCCTTCGCGCTCGATGTGCTCTACGCCCGCGCCAAGGCCAAGATGTGGGCCAAGACCGAACGGCTGAAGGCGCTGCCCGGCATCCGCATTTCCGACTTCGGCACACGCCGTCGCCATTCCTTCCTGTGGCAGCGCTGGTGCGTGGAGGCGCTGAAGGAGGGCATCGGCGAGGCATTCACCGGCACCTCCAATGTTCTGCTGGCCATGGACAACGACCTCGAAGCGCTCGGCACCAACGCGCATGAACTGCCGATGGTGTTCGCGGCACTCGCCAATTCGGAAAAAGAGCTGAAGCAGTCGCCCTATAAGGTGCTGCAGGACTGGCAGCGCTACTATGGCGGCAATCTGCTGATCGTGCTGCCCGACGCCTTCGGCACCGCCTCCTTCCTGCGCGACGCGCCGGACTGGGTCGCCGACTGGACGGGCTTTCGCCCCGACAGCGCGCCGCCGATCGAGGGCGGCGAAAAGATCCTGTCCTGGTGGCGCGAAAAGGGCAAGGACCCAAGGCAGAAGCTGCTGATCTTCTCCGACGGGCTCGAGGTCGAAACCATCGAGGAGACCTACCGCCACTTCAAGGGCAAGGTGCGCATGTCCTTTGGCTGGGGCACCAATTTGACCAATGATTTCGAAAGCTGCGCGCCGACCGAAACCAAGAACCTCGACGCCATATCGCTGGTCTGCAAGGTCACCGAGGCCAATGGCCGGCTGGCGGTGAAGCTTTCCGACAATCCAGCCAAGGCGACCGGCGATCTCAAGGAGATCGAGCGGTATTTGAGGATTTTTGGGCAGAAGGATCGCGTGGAGCAACTGGTCAAGGTTTGAGGTTGAAGGCTCGCGCGGGATGGAAAACCTGGATAGGTCGAGTTCCGCCGTAGAACGCCACTGTCCGTCATTGGCCCTCTTGCTTGCCGCCTTGTGGCTCGTCTCCCCCACCACCGCCTTCGCCCACGCCTCCGACCGCGGCCACGTCCTGCTTCTCCCCACCGGCTATTACCTGATCGGCGGCGCCTTCGCCGTAGCAGCCAGTTTCCTCGTCCTGGCATTGCTCCCACCCGACACCCTCGGGCTCCTTTGGCGCCGGCGCCTGCCGCTATTCGCCTTCGGCGACAGCACCCGCGCCACCATCAGCCTGATCTCCTTTGCCGGCTTTGCAATTTTCATCGCCGCCGGCTTGCTCGGCAGCCGCGACCCCCTCTCCAACCCGCTGCCATTGGTGATCTGGACGCTGCTATGGGCCGGTCTGACCCTGCTGCAAGGCGTGCTCGGCGATCTCTGGTCGTGGCTCAACCCCTGGTGCGGCCCGTGGCGGCTGCTGTCGCGCGGCAGAAGCGATGACGCGCAACTTCCGCAGTGGCTTGGCTGCTGGCCGGCCGTCATCCTGTTCTTCGCCTTTGCCTGGTTCGAACTCGTCTATCCATCCCCTGACGATCCGGCGCGGCTGGCATGGGCAGCCGGCCTCTATTGGCTGCTCACCTTCATCGCCATGCGGGTGTTCGGCTACGACAAGTGGAGCCGCAGCGGTGAATTTCTCGGCGTCTTCTTCTCGATGGTTGCCCGCTTCGCGCCGGTCGAGAGCGATGACAAAGGCCGTCTTGCGCTGTGCTGGCCGGGCGCCAGGCTGCTCACGGCCGAGCCATTGCCCGCCAGCGGCATCGCCTTCCTGCTGCTCGCTTTGTCCTCGGTCTCCTTCGACGGCCTGTCGAAGACCTTCTTCTGGCTCGGCCTGTTCGGCATCAACCCGCTCGAATTTCCAGGCCGTACGGCGGTGATCGGCAGCGGCAGCCTTGGCCTTGTCCTGGCATTCGTGCTGCTCGCGGGAGTGTTCCTGGTTGCGGTAATCCTCGGTCAGTGCCTTGCCGGCAGCGATAAACCGCTCGCCCAGGCGGCGGGCCTGCTGGTGTGGTCGATCGTGCCGATCGCGCTCGCCTACCATGTCGCGCACTATCTGACGGTGCTGCTGGTCGACGGCCAGTATGCATTGGCCTCCCTGTCCGATCCGTTCGCGCTGCGCTGGAATCTGTTCGGCACCGCCGACATGCAGGTCGAAGCCGGCGTCGTTGCCGGCGCAGCGTCAGCGTGGTGGCTGTGGAATGTCCAGGCCGGCGCCATCATCCTTGGCCATGTGCTCGCGGTTCTCGTCGCCCACGGCCTTGCCTGGCGCCTGCATCCGCAACCTGCCCGCGCCGCGCTCAGCCAGTTTCCGCTCACCGTCTTGATGATCGCCTACACCATTTTCGGTCTCTGGCTGCTTGCCACGCCGACGGTCGGATGAGACAAGCCATTTCCTATGGGTCATGCCCTGACGGAAAGCTCGCTTGCCAGGCCAAGCCTTTGGTGATTTAGTTTGTACACATGCAATTTTGCATCCTCTTGCCGAGGATGTTCGAGCCGCCTTATCGTTGGTCAAAACGCAAAAACAGGGGAACGAACGTGACTGACAAGAACGGATTTTTCGACCTCTCCAAAACCACACTCACCCGCCGCACCGCGCTGAAGGGGATCGCCGCTGGTGCCGGCCTCGCCATGGCGCCCGGTTTCGTCCGTTATTCCCAGGCGCAAAGCTCCGCGCCGATCAAGATTGGCTTCCAGTCGCACCGCACCGGTATCGGCGCCGCTTACGGCCGCTGGTACGAGAAGACCACCGCCGCCGCCATCAAGGCGATCAATGCCGCCGGCGGCATCAACGGCCGCCAGGTCGAGGTGATCATCGAGGACGACGGCACAGATCCCGGTCGCGGCGCCGAGGTGGTCGGCAAGTTCGCCACGCAGCACAAGACCGACATCGTTTTCGGCACACTGTTCTCGCACGTCGTCATCGGTTCGGCTCCGGCCGCCGGCGAAGCCAAGATGCCCTATTTCGTCGTCAGCGAAGGGCATCATGTCGCCTCGACCAAGCTCAACCGCTACGTCTTCCAGCCCGGCATCACCGACGTGAAGAGCCAGATCCAGTCGATGGCGCCGTGGATCGCGGCCAATGCCGGCAAGAAGGTGACGCAGATATTCCCCGATTTCGCCTTCGGCTACGACCATCGCGATTACCTGCCGCCGGCGCTGAAGGCGCAAGGCGCCGAGGTGATCGCGCAGATCGCCATTCCGCCGACGGAGAGTTCCTTCACCAAATACTTCCCGCAGATACCGGCCGAAACCGAGGTGATTTACCACGTCATGGTCGGTCCGGCGGTGCTCACCTTCGTCAAGGAGCTCGGCGAGTTCTACGGTTCGAACCGGCCGCAGCTGTTCGGCTTCATCGATTCGCTCGAAGCCGTCGACATCAACAGCCCCGGCCTCGAATTCCTCGACGGCAGCCATTTCTGGGAAGGCTCGCCGCGCTACGCCCAGCCGGATGACACCGAAGCGCAGAAGGCCTATCGCGCCGCCGTCGGCATCGACGACAATGGCGCCGCCGTCGGCGACCCGAAGGACGTCTCCACCGCCGCGCACATGTTCGGTTGCTGGGAAACGCTCTATGTCGTCAAGAAGGCGATGGAAGACGCCGGCTACAAGGGACCGGAAGACCGCGCCAAGCTGGTCGAGGCGACCGAAGCGCTGAAGGAATTCGCCGAAGGGCCGGAGCATCCGCAAGGACCAAAAACCTTCAACGGCAAGATCCACCAGTGCTTTGGCATCCAGAACATCTCCAAGGTCGAAGGCGGCAAGCTGAAGGTCGTCCACAAGACCAAGATCGAGGACGGGCTTTACGAAGCCGAAGGGGATTACACGACGCAGGCGCTCTAGGCTCATTCCAGCAAGCGTGAGCGCCAAGCCACCCCCCTCTGTCCTGCCGGACCTGGCCCTGCGCTATCGCTCCGGGCCGGCCGGCAGGTCAGAGGGGGGCGCTTCGCGCCACCCTATCGGACGTGTAATCGATGCACTTCGGCCCCCACCTCCTCCTCGCAACCCTCGAAGGCCTCGTCACCTCGGCCGTGCTGGCGCTGACCGCGCTTGGCTTGTCGCTGGTGTTCGGCGTCATGCGTGTCGTCAACGTCGCCCATGGCGAGTTCTTCATGCTCGGCGCCGTGCTTGCATGGGCCATCACATCGGCAATCGGCGGCCATCCGGCCCTCGGCTTCCTGGCGGCGCTGGTGATTGCGCCGCTGATCGTCGGCGCCATCGCGTTGATTGCCGAACGGCTGGTGCTGCGCCGGCTCAATTACAATCCGGAAGCCACCATCGTCGCCACCATCGGTATGCTCTACATCATCCAGCAGCTGGCGCTGACTTTCTATGGTCCCGAAGCGCGACCCGTCGAGCCGCCTTTCAGCTACCGCATCCTTTTGCCGTGGTTCGGCTATTCCGGCTACAAGCTGTCTGTTATCGCCGCATCCGCTCTCTTGTTGATAGCGACATGGCTTGTGCTGACGCGCATGAAAATCGGCCTGATCATGCGTGCCACGCAATATGACAGCGAAACGGCGCAGGCCTTCGGCATCCCTGTCGGCCGTGTCTATGGCGGCGTCTTCGCGCTCGGCGCCATGCTGGCGGCGATCGCCGCGGTGCTGATCGTGCCGATCAGCCAGGCGCACTACCTGATGGGGCAGGACCCGCTGCTGCTGTCCTTCATCGTGGTCATCATCGGCGGTCTCGGCTCGCTGCGCGGAACCGTCGTCGCCGCCGTACTGATCGGCCTGTCCGACGGCATCATCTCGATGTTCTTCTCGCCGACGTTGGCCAAGATCATCGCCACGCTGCTGGTCGCCATGGTGCTGGTGTTCCGGCCGCAAGGCCTGTTCGGGACGGCATCGCGATGAGCGAAGCTTCGCCGGCAAAGGCGTACGCGCTGCACCTCGGTGTGATTGCCCTGCTCTTCGTGCTGAGCTTCCTGCTGCCGGAGTATTATCACGGCCTGCTCGCCCGCATCATGGTGCTGGCGGTCTTCGCGATGGGCTACAACATGCTGTTCGGCTATGTCGGCCTGCTCAGCCTCGGCCACGCCATGTTCTTTGGCGCCGGGCTTTATGGTGCCGGCCTTGCGGTCATCCAGCTCGGCTGGAGCGTGCCGGCGGCATTCGCCGCGGGTCTCGGCTGTGGGGCCGTTCTCTCCCTGATCATCGGCCTCTTGGCGCTGCGCACCACGGGCGTCGCCTTCATGATCGTCACCATGATGTTCGCCCAGGTGTTTTATCTCGCCATCCTCTATTTCGCAGCCTGGACCGGGGGCGACCAGGGCATGGTCGTGCCGCAGCCGGCGCGTGTCCTCACTTTCGGCGGAACCTCGCTCGACCTCACCGATCCGACCGTGCGCTACATGAGCGCGCTGACGCTGTTCTCGCTCGTGCTTCTGATGATGCTCGCCATCGTCCGCTCCCGCTTTGGCCGCGTGCTGGTCGCCATCCGTGAAAACGAAGAGCGCACGAAGATGCTGGGCTACGACACCTTCTCCAACAAGCTCGCAGCCGTCGTCGTCTCCGGCACGATCTGCGCGGCGTCCGGCGCCGCCTACGCGCTGCTGTTCGGCTATGTCGGCTCGAGCTTCGCCTCGGTGCAGTATTCGATCCTGCCGCTGCTGTGGGTGCTGCTCGGGGGTGCTGCCACAACGCTTGGACCGCTGATCGGCACGCTGTTCATGTACTATGTCATCGACGTCACCAGCGGCTACACATCGGCCTATCTGCTCATCGTCGGCATCGCGTTGATCCTGCTTGTGCTGTTCTTCCCGAAGGGCATTCTCGGCAGCAGCCGCCAGCGCTGGCTCGGGTGGTTGCCATGACGCCGCTTTTGACCACCAAGGGTCTGTCGCGCAATTTCGGCGGTTTGCGCGCCGTCGACAGCGTCGACTTCACCTTGATGCCCGGAGAAATCCGCGCCGTCATCGGCCCCAACGGCGCGGGCAAGACCACCTTCGTCAGCCTTGTCAGCGGCCGCATCCAGCCCTCTTCGGGGGCGATCCTCTTCGACGGCGCCGACATCACCGGCCTGCCGGCCTATGTCAGGGTCCGCCAGGGCATCGCCTACACATTCCAGATCACCAGCGTCTTCGCCAACCTCAGCGCCTATGACAATGTCGCGCTGCCGGTGCAGCGCACGCTGAGCGACGGCCGCTCGAAGGGTGCGGTACGGGCCGGCGTCATGTCGGCGCTCGAACGCACCGGGCTGGCCGGCCGCGCCCATATGCCGGCCGGGCAATTGTCTTACGGGCATCAACGATTGCTTGAAGTGGCGATGGGCCTGGCGCTGAAGCCGCGCCTGCTGATCCTCGACGAGCCGACGCAAGGCCTGGCCGACAGCGAGATCGATAATTTCATCGAACTCGTGCGCGACATCGCCAAGAACGCCACCGTGCTGCTGATCGAGCACAACATGCCGGTCGTCATGCAACTCGCCGACCGCATCACCGTCTTCAACGCCGGCAGGATCCTGGCCGAGGGCACCCCGGAAGCGATCCGCGACAACGCCGCGGTGCAGGACGCCTATCTGGGGACGGCTCCATGAGGGAGACGAGCAAGACCGATGCACTGGCGATCTCGGGGCTGGACTGCTTCTATGGCGAGGTCCAGGTGCTCTACGGGCTCGATCTCGTGCTGAACAAGGGCGAGGTGCTTTGCCTGTTCGGCCGCAACGGCGCCGGCAAGACGACGACGCTGAAGGCGATCATGGGCCTGGTTCCAGCGAGTGCCGGCTCGATCAGGCTCGCCGGGCAAGAATTGACCGGCCTGCCGGCGCATGACGTGCCGAAGGCAGGCGTCGCCTATGTGCCGCAGGGAAGGCGGCTGTTCGCCGAGATGACTGTGGCCGAGAACATCGCGATCGGGCTGATGGCGCGCGGCAAGGGCAATGCGACGCGCGAGAACGTTCTCGACCTCTTCCCGCTGCTGCGTCAGCGGCTGCGGCAGCGCTCCGGCACCTTGTCCGGTGGCGAGCAGCAGATGCTGGCCATGGCGCGTGCGCTCTGCCTTGAGCCGCAGGTGCTTTTGCTCGACGAGCCGACCGAAGGGTTGATGCCGTCGATGATCGCCAAGATCCGCGAGACGGTGTCAAAGCTGCGCGAGATGGGTGTCTCCACCATCCTGGTCGAGCAGCGGGTCGATGCCGTGCTGTCGGTCGCCGATCGCGTTTGCTTTATCGAGAACGGCCGCAACCGCGAGACGGTCGATGTCGAGACCTTGCGCGCCGACCCGTCGGCGGTCAGGCGCTATGTCGGTGTCGGCTGACGGGAGCAATTCCAGGAAAAGTGTGCAGCGGTTTTTCCGGGAAAAGCGTGTAGCGCTTTCGCTTGGGAATTGCGTCGAATGGATCTAGACTAGCCAAAGAACAGAAACCCCGCGATCAAAAAGGTCGGGATCAGCACCAGCCCGGACCACAGCATATACCCGAAGAAGCCCGGCATCTTGACGCCGCGATGCCTGGCAATGGCATAGACCATGAAATTGGGTGCGTTGCCGATATAGGTGTTGGCCCCCATGAACACGGCACCCGCTGAGATCGCGGCAAGCGTCGAGGCGAACTCGGTCATCAGGTGCTGAGGGTCGCCGCCCGCCAACTCGAAGAACACCAGATAAGTCGGCGCATTGTCGAGGAAGGACGACAGCGCCCCGGTCAGCCAGAAATAGGCGAGGTCGTTTGGCGCGCCTTGCGCCGAGGTGACGAGCGCGACAAGCGGCGCCAGCGCGCCGTCATGGCCGGCCCTCAAAATGGCGACGACCGGAACGATGCAGGTGAAGATGCCGGCGAACAATTTGGCCACTTCCGCGATCGGACCCCAGTTGAAGCCGTTCGCTTCGCGGTGGCTCTTATACGAGAGGGGAAGCGATAGGAGGGCCAGCGCGAGGATGATTGCGTCGCGTATCAGGTTCTGCAGCTCGAGACTGACGCCGAACATCAAAAAGCTCACGCCCGGTTTCCAGGCTGCCGACAGCAGGATGGCGCCGATCACACCGGCCAACAGCGGAAGGTTGGCCAGGCCGCGCAGGCGCACCTTGGTATCCGGGGTCGGATCCTTGATCTTCGGCGCGCCGGCCTCGCGCCGGTGCAGGATGAGGTCGATCGCCAGGAACGCCGCCAGCACGACGACGCCGACGAACAGCGTCTCCCGGTAGAGGTTGGTGGTCGTCCAGAAGAAATCGACGCCGCGCAGGAAGCCGACGAACAGCGGCGGGTCGCCGAGCGGCGTCAGCGAGCCGCCAATGTTGGACACCAGGAAAATGAAGAAGATGACGACATGGGCATTGAAACGCCTGTTGTCGTTGGCGCGCAGGATCGGCCGGATCAGGATCATCGAGGCGCCGGTCGTGCCGATCACCGAGGCAAGCAGCGCCCCGACGATCAGCAGTCCGGCATTGACCAGCGGTGTGCCGTGAATATTGCCGGCAAGCAGGATGCCGCCCGAAATCGTGTAGAGCGCAAACAGCAGGACAATGAACGACATGTATTCGGTGAGCAGCGCGTGCAGCACCGCCTCGGTTGCCGCCGGGGCACCGAAGGCGACCGCGAGCGGCACGATCACCAGCGCCGCCCACAAGGCGGTGATCTTGCCGTAGTGGTGTTCCCAGACATGGTGGAACAGCAGGGGCCCGGTGGCGATCGACAGGAGCAGCCCGGCAAAAGGCAGCGCCCACCAGAGCGACATCGTGGCGCCAGGCAGGCCGTGTTCTTCAGCCGCGAATGCCGATACCGGAAACAGCATCGCGACGACGATCGCACCGGCCGTCCCGATCGCCATCGGCAAAGATCCCCTTCTGCCCCCCACGGTGCGGTCAGCCGGACGTGTGATCTTCGAGCGTCACGCCGGCATCGCGCATTCTCGCCAGCATTGTCTCGAGCGATCCGTTGAGATCGATGCCACGGCAGGCATCGAGCCTGACCGTGGTTCTAAAACCCTGTTTGACCGCATCCAGCGCCGAGAAGGCGACACAGAAATCGGTCGCCAGGCCGACCAGGGTCAGCGTGTCGATACCGCGCTCCCGGAGATAGCCGGCGAGCCCGGTGGGCGTCGCGTGATCGTTCTCGAAGAAGGCGGAGTAGCTGTCGATGGCGGACCGAAAACCCTTGCGGATGACGAGCTCGGCCTTTGTCCACGCAAGGCCGGAATGGAAATCCGAGCCGAGACTGCCCTGAATGCAATGGTCCGGCCACAAAGTCTGTGGGCCGTAGGGCATCTCAATCATCGAAAAGGGCTGCGCGCCGGGATGGCTGGAGGCAAAGCTGGAATGGCCGGCGGGGTGCCAGTCCTGCGTCAGCACGACATTGTCGGTTCGCCGGATCATGTCATTGACCAGCGGCACGATCTCGTCGCCGCCGGCCACCGCCAGCGCGCCGCCCGGGCAAAAATCGTTCTGCAGGTCGATGACAACGAGCGCTTCGTCGGCCATGGGGCTTCCTTCCTGTCAGGCTAGGGCTCGGGCTCCGAACGAGGGGCTCGGCGAAAGAAAAAGCCGCTGGCGCGACCGGAGGGAGAAACTTGACCAGATGGCGGGCCGCGTCAACCTCCAGCGGCATAACAAATGCGTGGCGATGCCAGCCACATTGGCACCGGCGCAAACTCTGGCTTTGACAATTTCCGCCGTCTTGATATCATTTGCATACGAATGAATTTGCCGGATTGAAACCGGCAAGATATTCCCGGGGGTAAGCTCCTTGGGAGGGCCGGTTTCGGGAAAGGCCCATCTTATTGGGAAGGCCCATCTTGTTGGAAGGCAAAGCGTGATCCGTTACGCGAAACCCACCACGGTCGACGAGGCGCTCGCGCTGCTTGGCGAGGGCGCCTGGCGTATCCTTGCGGGCGGCACGGATTTCTATCCGGTGCAAGGCAGCAAGCCGTTTCGCGACAATGTGCTCGACATCAACGGCCTGACAGCGCTGCGCGGCATCGCCGAGACCGGCAGTCACTGGATCATCGGCGCGCGCGCGACCTGGACCGACATCATCCGCCATCCCTTGCCCCCGGCCTTCGATGCGCTGAAACAGGCCGCGCGCGAGGTCGGCTCGGCGCAGATCCAGAACGTTGCCTCGGTCGCTGGCAATCTCTGCAACGCTTCGCCGGCCGCCGACGGCGTGCCGGGATTGCTCGTGCTCGACGCCGAGGTCGAGCTGCGCTCGGCGGCGGCGACACGCCATCTGCCCTTGGCGGAGTTCATCCTGGGCAACCGCCGTACGGCCTTGCAGCCTGGCGAGATGGTGACGGCCATCCGCGTGCCGAAACCCACCGGCACATCGGCCTTCGTCAAGCTTGGTGCCCGGCGCTATCTCGTCATCTCCATAGCCATGGTGGCGGTGCGTCTGGTTGTCGAGAATGCCAGTGTCGCGGATGCGGCCGTCGCCGTCGGCTCCTGTTCCGCCGTTGCCAGGCGGCTTGCCGGTATCGAGGCGGCGTTGCGCGGGCTTCCCCTGGATGCCGGGCTTGTTGCCGCGGTTCGTTCGGCGCCGATGGCTGAGCTGTCGCCGATCGCCGATGTGCGCGGCAGCGCCGAATACAGGCTGGACGCGGTGCGCGAGATCGTTGCCCGCGCCGTGCTCGAAGCCGCTGGAAAGCCGGCAGGCGACAAGGTGGCCGCATGAGCATGGATCGCGCTGATATCGCCTTCACGGTCAACGGCGCCGCCGTCTCGGTCAACGTGCCGCCGCTGCGCCGGCTGTCCTCGGTGCTGCGTGACGAATTGCGGCTGACGGGAACAAAGGTCGGCTGCGACGCCGGCGACTGCGGGGCCTGCACGGTGCTGGTCGACGACGAACCCGTCTGCGCCTGCCTGACGCCGGCGGCCTCGGCTGCCGGCACCGCGGTGACGACGGTCGAGGGCCTCGCCAATGGCCGGCTGTCGGCGCTGCAAGCCTCGTTCCTGGCGCATGGCGCCGCGCAATGCGGCATCTGCACGCCGGCACTGCTGGTCGCGGCAACCGCGCTGCTGGACACGAAACCCAGGCCGACCGAGACCGAGGTGCAGGATGCGCTGGGCGGGATCCTCTGCCGCTGCACAGGCTACCGGAAGATCATCGCGGCGGTGATGGAGGCTTCCCACCAGGCCGCGAGCCTGGATTTCCGTCTGCCTCGGTCCTGCCACGCCATCGGCGCGTCACCGGTCAGGCTCGACGGTGTACCAAAAGTGACCGGGGCCGAGAAATTCGGTGGCGATTCTTTCCCGGCCGATGCGCTTGCCGTGCTGGTGATTCGCTCGCCGCATTATCATGCCGGCTTCGCCTTCGGCGACATCGATGGCTGGGCAAGCCGCCATCCCGGTATTGCGGGCGTCTTCACGGCCGCCGATATCCCGGGCAAGAACTGCTTTGGCGTTATCGGCCCGTTCGCCGACCAGCCGGCGCTGGCCGAGGGCGTTGCCCGGCTTCGCGGCGAGGCGGTCGCCCTGGTCGCCGGCGAGCGCGAGGCGATGCTCGATCTCGATCTGTCGGATTTCCCGGTCCGCTGGACCGAGCTCCCACATGTTCTCCAGCCTTGCGACGCGCAGGCCACAGGTGCGGCGCTGATCCACGAAAGCCGCCCGGCCAATTTGTTGACCAAGGGCTTCGTCGAACGCGGCGATCCCGAGTTAGCACTTGCCAGTGCGGCCTTCACCGCGAGCGGCACGATCGACACCTCCTATGTCGAGCACGCCTATATCGAACCGGAAGCCGGCTATGCCTATCTCGACGGCGACACGCTGGTCGTCGTCGCCTGCACACAGGCGCCTTATATGGACCGCGACGAGACGGCGAAGGTGCTTGGCCTTGCCGTCGACAAGGTGCGCATCGTGCCGACCGCGACCGGCGGCGGCTTTGGCTCCAAGCTCGACGTTTCCCTGCAACCTCTCATCGGACTTGTGGCGCTGAAGACCGGGCGGGCGGCGGCGCTCGCGTACACCCGCAACGAATCCATGATGTCGACCACCAAGCGCCATCCGGCGCGGATGAAGGCCACCATCGGCGCCGACGCCGACGGTTACGTCACCGGCATGGTCTTCGAAGGCGATTTCAACACCGGTGCCTATGCCAGCTGGGGGCCAACGGTCGCCAACCGCGTGCCGGTGCACGCCTCCGGCCCCTATGCGACGCCGAACTACCGCGCCGAGGGCCGCGCAATCCACACCCATGGCCCGATTGCCGGGGCCTTCCGTGGCTTCGGCGTGCCGCAGGCGACGATCATGCAAGAGACGCTGTATGACGAACTCGCCGGCAAGCTCGGCATGGACCGGCTCGACTTTCGCCTGAAGAACTGTCTTCGGAACGGCTCCGAAACGGTTACCGGGCAGCTTCTGGAGTCTGGCGTCGGCATCGCCGAATGCCTTCAAGCCCTGCGGCCGCATTGGGCGCGGGCGACGGCCGATGCGGATGCTTTCAACAGTGCCAGTATCGACAGAAAGCGTGGCGTCGGCATCGCTTCGTGCTGGTATGGCTGCGGCAACACATCGCTGCCCAATCCGTCGACCATCCGGGTCGGCATCGTGGCTGACGGCGCGGTCATCCTGCACCAGGGCGCGGTCGATATCGGCCAGGGCTCCAACACCGTCATTACGCAGATTTGCGCCGACGCGCTCGGCCTGCCTCTGGAAAAATTCCAGTTGAAGAGCGCCGATACGGCGATCAGCCCCGACGCCGGCAAGACTTCGGCCTCGCGACAGACTTTCGTCACCGGCAAGGCGGCCGAGAAGGCGGGCCGCGCCCTGCGCGAAACAATCCTGCGCTTTGCTAATGTCTCGGACAAGGCTTCCCTTCAACTGGATGGCCCGGCGATCGTCATCCGCGAAGGCGAGGCGACACGCCGTATCGATCTTGCCTCGCTCGAGATGGATGCCGACGGCTTCGTCTTCCGTGCCGAGGAGACCTATGACCCGCCGACGCTGCCCCTCGATGCCAAGGGCCAGGGCAAGCCCTACGCGGTCTATGGCTATGGCGCGCAGATCGCCGAACTCGAGGTCGACCTCAAGCTCGGCACGGTCAAGCTGATCAGGATCATCGCCGCGCATGACGTCGGCAAGGCGATCAATCCGCTGCTGGTCGAGGGCCAGATCGAAGGCGGCATCGCGCAAGGCATAGGCATGGCATTGATGGAAGAATACATACCCGGCCGCACCGAGAACCTGCACGACTATCTCATCCCGACCATTGGCGACGTGCCGCCGATCGAGACCATCCTTATCGAGGTCCCCGATCCTGAAGGGCCATTCGGCGCCAAGGGCCTGGGCGAGCACGTGCTGATCCCGACGGCGCCGGCGATCCTCAACGCCATCCGTCACGCCACCGGCGTGCTGGTCACCAAGGTGCCGGCAACGCCAAGCCGCATCCTGGCGGCCATCCGCGAGAAGGAGGCACGCACATGAGCGAGCTTGCCGAACGCTTCGAAACCCATGATCCCGGCGAGAAGCTGGTGGCGGAAAAGATCCGCTGCGATGCCTGTCCCGTCATGTGCTACATCGCTGACGGCCGCACCGGCGCCTGCGATCGCTATGGCAATGTCGCGGGCCGGATCGTGCGCATGGACCCGCTGACCATCCTGGACCATGCGGCCGAGACCGGCGCCGCCATGGTGCCCTTTGTCGCCGAGGGCGAGCAGTGGGACGGCGAGCTGGTCAACACCGGCCGCCGCTTCGTCACGGCAATCGGCGCCGGCACCACCTATCCCGACTACAAGCCCGCTCCCTTCATCGTCAGCCAGGAAGTCGAGGGCGTCGATCTCGTCACCGTGGTCACCGAGGGCATCTTCTCCTATTGCGGCGTCAAGGTGAAGATCGACACCGACCGCCATATCGGACCCGAAACGGCTATTGTGCGGGCCGAGGGTGAGGCGATCGGCCATGTCACGACGGGAGAATACGGCTCGCAGATGCTGTCGCTGGGCGGCGTGCATCATCTGACCGGCGGCTCCAAGGCGGAAGGCCGCGCTACCTGCGACGCGCTGCTCAATCTGTGCAACCGCAAACCGGTGGAACTCACCATCGACGGCGGCGCCACGGTCACCGTTGAAGCCGGCAAACCGCCCGTCATTGACGGCAAGCAGGAACACCGCATGCGCGTCGGCTGCGGTTCGGCCACCATTGGGATGTTCGCCACGCAATGGCGCGGGCTGGTCGACGAGGTGGTAGTGGTCGACGACCACATCACCGGTGTCGTTTCCGAACACCAGGCCGGCAAGGTGCTGGGCTGGCAGGATACCGGTATCAAGATCGTTGGCCGCCGCTCGACACCGGGCCGCTATTTCAAGGTCTCGGAGCCAGGATTGGGCTGGGGCGGCACCAGTATTTCCGATCCGCTGTCGATCCTCGGCGAGTGGAATGCCAAGAAGGGCGCGCGCCCGGGCCTGTCGCTGCTGATGGTTTCGACCACCGGCGAGCAGTTCGCCTATTACGAGCTCGACGACGAGCTGAAGCCGGTCGAAAAACCGTTTCCCGATCGGCTGCGGAAATCGGTCAACCTGATCGAGGACAATTGCGAGCCGGCCTTGTGCACCGTGCTGTTCATCGGCGGCGCCGGTGGCTCGCTGCGTGCCGGCGTCACCGAAAACCCGGTCAATCTCACACGCTCCGTGCAAGGCCTGAAAACCTATGTCACCGTGGGCGGCGCGCCGGTCTATGTCTGGCCGGGCGGCGGCATCACGCTGATGGTCGATGTCACCAGGGTTCCGGACGGCGCCTTCGGCTATGTGCCGACGCCGGCACTGGTGGCGCCGATCGAGTTCACCCTGCGTCGCGACGATTACGTCAGGCTCGGCGGCTACGAGGCGGAGATACGCAGCGTCGCGGACATCGTCGCCAAGGGCGGCGAGTATCTCAATCCCCGGCGCGGCACGGGTGCTGCAACCCAAAATCCATGGCCGCCACTGGCGCAGTTGCGCCGCACGGGCTCGGACGGGGCCGGCTGATGCAAGGTCCGCAAGCGCATTGGCTGCAGGACGGCAAGCGGCTGCATCTCAACCATGGGCCGATCGACCTGATCGTCGAGGCTTTCGGTGATGCCGATGAGTGTCGCGCGGCCTACGCCCAAGCCGTCGCGCGCTTCCAGACGATCCTGATCGAGTTGGTCGAGGAGCTTCCCGAACTGCGCCTTCCTGCATTCTTCCTGGCGCCGCGCGCCTTCGCCGGTCCAACCGCGCGCCGCATGGAAGCAGCCGTCATGCCCCTGGCGGAATGCTTCATCACCCCGATGGCCGCCGTTGCCGGATCGGTAGCCGACGAAATGATCGCCGCGCTGCTTGCCGGCCGCAAGCTCGACCGCGCCTATGTCAACAATGGCGGCGACAGCGCCCTCCATCTCGACAAGGGCACGTCGATTGGCTTGGCGGTCGCCGGCACCGCCAACGGCATGGCCGACCGGATCACGATCCGCGCGCAAGATGGCGTGCGTGGCGTCGCGACCAGCGGCTGGCGTGGCCGCTCCTTCTCGCTTGGCATTGCCGACGCCGTCACCGTGCTCGCGCGGACTGGCGCCGAGGCCGATGCGGCGGCGACGCTCATCGCCAACGCGGTGGACCTGCCCGGCAATGCCGCCATCAGGCGCATTCCCGCACACGAGCTGTCGCCCGACAGCGATCTTGGCGCGAGGCTGGTGACACAAGGCGTCGGCACGCTTGCACCTGATGAGGTGGCGCGGGCGCTGGACAATGGCCTTGCCGTCGCCGAAGATTTTCGCCGCCGCGGCCTGATTGCCGCATCGGCGCTGTTTCTTGGCGGGGAGGCCCGTATCAGCGGCTCCGTTGCACTGGCCGCGTCCAACAAGCATGAACCGGAGGAAGTTGCCCATGCCTGAATTTCCGATCCGCAAGATCGCGGTGCTGAGCGAAGAGATCTTTCACGAAGGCGGCCCGGTCGCGGAAGTGCCGCGCCGGCGTGCCGCCGCCATGGCCGTGGTCAGGAATCCGTTCGCGGGGCGCTATGTCGAAGATCTGCAAAGCGCCATGGACGATCTGAAGCCGCTCGGCCTGCTGCTCGCCGACCGGCTGATCGCCGCACTCGGCGGCGACGTGAAGCAGATCGATGGCTACGGCAAGGGCGCCATCGTCGGCACGGCTGGCGAACTGGAACATGGTGCGCTGTGGCACGTGCCGGGCGGTTACGCGATGCGCGAGCGGCTGGGCGATGCCAAGGCGATCGTGCCCTCGGCCAAGAAGGTCGGCGCCTTCGGCTCAAAGCTCGACGTGCCGCTCGGCCATATCAACGCCGCCTATGTGCGGAGCCATTTCGACGCCATGGAAGTCGGCATCAGCGACGGCCCGCGTCCTGACGAGATCCTGTTCTGCCTCGTCATGACCTGCGGCCCTCGCGTCCATAACCGCATGGGTGGCCTCGCAGCGGACGACATAAAAGCCTGGGACGGGTTGCGGTGAGCGGCGGGGACAACCTGCTCAAGTTGGTCGAGGCCGAAGAGGCCGACGACCACGACTACCTGCTGCAGGAACAGGTCGGCTTCATCCTGCGCAAGGCGCACCAGCGCCATGTCTCGATCTTCGCCGCCCGTATCGCCGATCTGACGCCGCCGCAATTCGCGGCCCTGGCCAAGCTGCGCGATGTCGGCGAGACTTCGCAGAACCAGCTCGGCACGCTGATCGCCATGGATGCGGCGACGGTGAAGGGCGTCATCGACCGGCTGAAGGCGCGTGGCTTTGTCGAGCTTTCCAGGCATGAAGTCGATAAAAGGCGGCTGCTGGTCAACCTGACGGCCGAGGGCCGCGACGCGATCGAGCGCCTGATCCCGCTTGCAAGGGAGATCACGCAGGAAACGCTGGCGCCGCTCACGGTCAAGGAGGCCGCCACTTTCATGAAGCTGCTGGCGAAGCTGGCGTAGATTGATTCTGCCGGGCGCCATCAGCGCCCGGCAGAAGAGCATCGCCTCAGAGGCCGTTGTCCTTCAGCACCTGGGCGGCATTTTCCTTGGTGATCTTCTCGGTCGGCAAGGTGATGGTCTTCTCGACCTTCTCGCCGTTGAGGAACTTGATCGCCTGGCGCAAGCCTTCCGCACCTGGGGTGACATAGGTGAACGTCGCCGTCAGCTCACCCTTGTTCACCATTTGCACGCCTTCGTTGGGCAGGCCGTCGATGCCGATGAACTTGATGTCCTTCTCGCGGCCGACATCCTTGGCGGCGAGATAGGCGCCGTAGGCCATTGGGTCGTTATGGCCGTAGACGAGATCGATCTTCTCGTTGGTCTTCAGCGCGTTGGCCATCAAATTGTAGGCTTGGTCCTGCTTCCAGTCGCCCGACTGCTGGTCGAGCAGATATTTGATGCCCGGCTCCTTGTCGGTGAATTCATGGAAGCCGTCATGACGGTCATGCGCCGGCTGGGTGCCCATGCCGCCCCAGATCTCGACCACATTGCCTGCCGCCTTGCCCTTGCCGCCGAGCAGTTCGACGGCATATTCACCGGCCGCACGGCCGATCAGCTTGTTGTCACCGCCGACGAACTGCGTGTAGTCCTTGGTGTCGACATTGCGATCGAGCACGAAGACCGGGATCTTGGCGTCGATCGCCTGCTGCACGACGCCGGTCAGGCCAGCCGATTCCTTCGGCGATACCAGCAGCGCGTCGACCTCCTGGCGGATCAGGTTCTCGACGTCGGCGACCTGTTTCTCGGTCTTGTCCTCGCCATCGGTGATGATCAGCTCGACCTCCGGATGCTTGGCGGCCTCGGCAATGATGTCCTTGTTGAACTGGGCGCGCCAGGGCTCGATGGTGGTCACCTGCGAGAAGCCGATCTTCCACTTCTTATCCTGGGCGAAGGCATGGCCGGTGGAGAGCAGTGCCGTGGTGGTCAGCAATGCCGCGCCGAGTGCGGCAAGCTTCAGCATGTCACGTCGTTTCATTTCTTGTTTCCTCCGAGATTGAGAGACGGTGTCTCTTGCGACGGCCGTTTTGCGGCGGCCGTTTCCTTGTGCGCCGCTCCAGGCAGGCGCAGATAGGCCAGCAGATCACCGGCATTGCGCTCCTGCACGAGCACGGTGCCGATGATGATCATCCCCTTCAGCACCAGCTGAAGGTTCGAATTGATGTTGTGGAGTTGCAATATGTTGGAGAGCAGCCCGAAGATCAGCACGCCGCAGAAGGTGCCTATCAGGCTGCCGCGCCCGCCCATCAGGCTGGTGCCGCCAATGACCACGGCGGCGATGGCGTCGAGCTCCAGCCCGGCGCCGGCGTCCGGCTTGCCTTGCCGGTATTGCGCCACGTAGAGCACGGCGGCAATACCGGCGAGCAGGCCTGATATGGCGTAGGTGGCGATCTTGACGCGCCCGGCGGCGATGCCGGAAAGCCGGGCCGCCTCCTCATTGCCGCCGATGGCATAGACATAGCGGCCGAACGGCGTGAAGCGCAGCACCGCGCCATAGATGACGATGGCGCCGAGGAAGAACAGGCCGGGCATGGGGATGACGCCGAACACCAGCGAGCGCAGCAGCTCGAAATCGGCGGTGGCGTTGGAACCGGTATAGACCGGCAGCACGGCATTGTTCTGGCCGGCGGTGAGCCGGGCGATGCCGAGCGCCGTCACCATCATCGCCAGCGTGACGATGAAGGGTTGCAGCCGTCCGCCGACGATGATGAAGCCATTGATGGCGCCGAACAGCAGGCCGACGCAGGGCGCCACCAGCAGCACACCGAGAACACCGAATTTGGGCTCGATCTGCGGCAGCAGGTACCAGAGCGAAAGGCAGCACAGGACGACGCCGACGATCGCCGGCGTGACCAGGCCGCGAATGGTGTCCAGCCTGACGTCGCGCGCGGTGGCATCCGAGCCGGCGCGGGATTTCTGCAAATTGAGGAGGATGAAGCGCGTGACGACGATGCCGAGGCACAGCGCAACCAGGGCAACGGTAGGCACGCCCAGCACGACGCCCGGCGTCACGCCGGGAACCGTCAGCAGCATGGCGCACACCACAGAGCAGATGGCCATCAGCGAGCCGACGGAAAGGTCGATGCCGCCGGTGATGATAACCGCCGTCATGCCGGTCGCGATCAGCCCGGTGGTCGACACCTGGCGCAGCACGTCGAGCAGATTGCCGTAGGAGAGGAAGATATTGTTGCCCTTGGAACTCACCGGCGAGCCGAGCACGCCAATCAGGAAGATGGCGATCAGGCCCCAATAGAGCTTGGTGCGGGACAGGAGTTTCAGTGCGGTCATGCGGCGGGTCTCGATAGGGTCCGGCGCGGCGCCGCGAGGCGCATGATGGCCTCCTCGCTCGCCGCGTCGCGGGAAAGGATGCCTGTCTGGCGGCCATCGGCCATCACCAGGATGCGGTCGGAAAGATGCAGCAATTCCGGCAGCTCGGAGCTGATGACGGCGATGGCGAGGCCATCGCGCGCCAGCCGGAAGATGAGGTCGTAGATCTCGCGCTTGGCGCCGACATCGATGCCGCGCGTCGGCTCGTCGAGCAACAGCACCCTCGGCCTCGTCGCCAGCCATTTGCCGATGACGACCTTCTGCTGGTTGCCGCCCGACAGCGTGCCGGCGGGCTGGTCGATATCCCGGCAGCGGATGCCGAGCGCCTTGACCGCCTGCCGCGCCAGCCCCTGTTCGCCCGCCAGCGAGCGGATGCCGAAGCGGGCCAGCGCGCCGACCAGCGGCAGCGCCACATTGTCCGATATCGAGGCCTGCAGGTGCAGGCCTTGCGTCTTGCGGTCCTCGGTGACCAGCGCGATGCCCAGCCGCCGCGCATCGCGTGGTGAGCGGATATCCACCGGCTGGCCGTCGAGCCTGATCTCGCCGCCGGCACGGCCATCGCTCGCGCCGAAGATCGCTTCCATGATCTCGGTGCGGCCGGAGCCCAGCAGGCCGCCAATGCCCAGAATCTCTCCGGCGGCGAGATCGAAGCTGACGCCGCTAATCACCTGCCGCCAGCCCTGGCGGTCGGGCTTCGACAGCGACAGGTCGCTGACCGAAAGCACGGTTCTGCCGCCGGGATCCCGCTCACCTTGAGAGGATGCGAGCAGGTCCCGTCCGACCATCGCCGAAATGATGGCATTCTCGTCAAGCTCGGCCATCGGCCGCGTCAGCACATGGCGTCCGTCGCGGAAAACGGTGACGCGGCCGGCCAGATGCATGACCTCGTCGATGCGGTGCGAGATGTAGACGATGGCGACGCCGCTATCGGCAAGCTGGCCGATGATGCGGAACAGCCGCTGGCATTCGGCCGGCGACAGCGCCGAGGTCGGCTCGTCCATGATCAGGATGCGCGCCGACATCGACAGCGCCTTGGCGATCTCGACCAGTTGCTGTTCGCCGACGCGCAAGGCGCCGACGCGTGCGTCCGGATCGAGTTCGATGCCGAGCCGCTGCAGGAGGGCGCTTGCCGCGCGGCTGCTCGCCTTGCGGTCGACGATCAGTCCCGCGATCAGCTTCTCGCGGCCGAGAAAGATGTTGTCGGCGACACTCAGCTCCGGCACCAGATTGAGTTCCTGGTGGATGATGGCGATGCCCGCGTCCTCGGCATCGCGCACGCCGGCGAAGCTGACCGGCCGGGCGTCGATACTGACCGTGCCTTCGTAGCCGGTATAGACGCCGGACAGGATCTTCATCAGCGTCGACTTGCCGGCGCCGTTCTCGCCCATCAAGGCATGGACTTCGCCGCGCCGCAATTCGAAGCCGACGTCGACCAAGGCGGCGATGCCGCCAAAACTCTTGGAAATATGCTCGGCACTCAGAACGATGTCCGAGCGATCCGACGCCGCACTGCGCGTCGAGGAAAGGGAATTGTTCTGTTCCATGACAATAGCGGCCTCCCTTCCGTCCTCGTCAGCTACTTGAACGCTAATCTAAACGTTTCGATCATGTCAAGCCGATATAGGGTGACGCAACTTTGATGCATTTCGATTCTTGCCTAAAACGACAAGATTCCGTAGGTATTGGCGGCAAGGGGTGGCGAAACGTTTCGAAAATGACAGCGTCAGGGCGAAAAAAACACCGCAAATCCACCGCGCCCACCATGCTTCACGTGGCTGAAGCGGCGCGTGTCTCGGTCGCCACCGTGTCGGCGCTGATCAACGGCACGGCGACCGTAAGCCCCGAGCTCAGCGCCCGCATCGAGCAGGCGATTCGCGATATCGGCTACAAGCGCAACGCCATCGCCCGCAGCCTGAAGATGGGCACGACGCGCACCATCGGCCTGACCGTTCCGCACATCACCAACCCCTTCTTCACCGATGTCGTTTCGGTCATCCAGCAGGCCTTCGACCGCGCCGGCTACGCCGTCATGCTGTGCTGCACCGATGAGGATTTGAACACCCAGGACGACCAGATCAGGCTGCTGCTCGACCGCATGGTCGACGGGCTGATCGTGGCGCGCGTCGGGGACGGCGCGATCCTCAAGCGGATCGTCGCCGACGCCAATGTGCCGGTCGTGCTGATGGATCGTCTGTGCGAGGGCGTCGACACCGACGCCGTGGTTCTCGACAACCAGCGCGCGGTGTTCGACGCCATGAGCTATTTGATCAATCTCGGCCACCGCCGCATCGGTTACATTACCGGCACCTCGGACATTTCACCCATGCATGACCGCATGACCGGATATCGCGAGGCGCTCCAGGCCGCCGGCTTGCCGGTGGCCGAAGAGCTGGTTCGCTCCGGCAATTTCCACGAGATCGACGGCTACAACGCAACCATGCAGCTGCTGTCGCTGCATGACCGGCCAAGCGCGATCTTCTCGGCCAACAACCCGATGGTGATCGGAACCATGAAGGCGATCCGCGACATCGGGCTGTCCTGTCCGGAGGATATTTCGGTAGCCTGCTTCGACGATTTTCCCTGGTCCGACGTGTTCCAGCCTCAACTGACCACGGTGGCGCAGCCGGTGCAGGCGATCGGCGAACAGGCGGCCAATCTGCTGCTCGACCGTCTCGCCGGCAACCGGGATGCGCCACCGCGCAAGCTCGTCCTCAAGGGCCGGCTGATGATCCGCAATTCATGCCGGCCGCTGGGCGCGGTGGTGCACAGCGTGAGTGCCTAAATGCCGAAAGTGTGAAGCGGTTTTCGGATAACGTCGTGCTTCCTGAAATTGATCAGGACGTGAAAACACCAGAACACAGTTCTTGCAGTTTCGAAAAGACGCCCTTGCCGCCCGTGATGACCTGTGTGCCGCTCTGCAGCACCGTCTTCGGATCCGCCTTCAGGATTGTGCCGCCGGCTTCCTCGATCAGCAGCATGCCGGCCACGCAGTCCCACGGGTTCATGTGTTCTTCCACATAGCCGAGCAGCCGCCCCGAGGCGACATAGGCAAGCATCAGCGCGCCGGACGCGTTGCGGAAGAAGACGCCGCCCTCGGCCAGGATCTTTTTGATCAGCACGGCGATGTTTTCGGCCTCGGCCCGGTTTGAGAAGCCGGTGCCCACCGAGCCCTCTTCCAGGCTGGCCGCCGCACTTGTCTTGACCGGCCTGCCGTTGACGAAGGCGCCGCCGCCCAGCCTCCCGTGGAAGGTCTCGCCGGTCGACGGTTCGTGGATGACGCCGACGATCGTCTCTCCATCACGGGCGCAGGCGATCACCACGCACCAGGCCGGAATGCCACGGACGAAATTGGCGGTGCCGTCGATGGGGTCGATCACCCAGACATGGCCTGTCGAGCCGGCGACCGAGGCGTGCTCCTCGCCGACGATGCCGTCCTGCGGATAGTCGGCCGCGATTGCCGCGCGGATGAACAGCTCGACCTCGCGATCGGCCTGCGAGACCAGATCCTGGTGGCCCTTGCTTTCGATGGTCAGGCTGTCGAGATCGCGGAAATATTTCAGGCCGAGTTCGCCGGCACGCCGCGCCAGATCAATGGCAAACTGCTCGCGTCTATCGAGATCATGGGGCAAGGCAAGGCTCGCTGTTGCGAAGGATAACCGCATTTAGCAGAGCATCGACGTCGGCAAAAGCGGCTGGCCGCTTATTCGCTTCAGGCGGCCTGTGACAGAGATTTGTGAGCCTCGGCTAAAATCTCGAACGACCGCACACGGGCGGCATGATCGAAGATCTGCGCGGTGACCATCAGCTCGTCGGCACTGGTACGGCGCACGAAGGCATCGATGCCCTGGCGGACCGTTTCCGGCGAGCCGACGACGGCGCAGGACAGCGCCTGGCCGAGCATGGTTTTGGCCATCGGGTCGAGATCGCGATCATAATTCTCGACGGGCGGCGGCAATCGTCCGGGCCTGCCGGTGCGCAGATTGACGAAGGCCTGCTGCAGCGAGGTGAACAGCAGCCGTGCCTCGGCGTCGGTGCGTGCTGCAAAGACGTTGAGGCCGAGCATGACATGTGGCTTGTCGAGTTGCTCGGACGGCTGGAAGCGCGAACGGTAGATGTCCAGCGCGTGATCCAGTTCCGCCGGCGCGAAATGCGAGGCGAAGGCGTAGGGCAGGCCGAGCATGGCGGCGAGCTGCGCGCCGTAGAGGCTCGACCCAAGAATCCAGATCGGCACCGTCTGGCCTTCGCCGGGCACGGCGCGCAGGCGCTGGCCCTCCTCGGCGGGCAGGAAATAGCCAATCAGCTCGACGACATCCTGCGGGAAATTGTCGACCCCGGCCTCGAGGTTGCGGCGTAGCGCCCGCGCCGTGTTCATGTCGGTGCCGGGCGCCCGGCCGAGGCCAAGATCGATGCGGCCGGGAAACAAAGCGGCCAGCGTGCCGAACTGCTCGGCGATCACCAGCGGCGCATGATTGGGCAGCATGATGCCGCCGGCGCCGACACGAATGGTCTTGGTGCCGCCGGCGACATGGGCGATGACGACAGCCGTTGCCGCACTGGCGATGCCTGGCATGTTGTGGTGCTCGGCCAGCCAGTAGCGCTTGTAGCCGAGCCGCTCGGCGTGGCGAGCGAGATCGAGCGAATTGGCAAGCGAGCGCGAGGCATCGCTGCCTTCGACGATCGGCGACAGGTCGAGAACGGAAAGTTCGGTCATATGCTGGTCTCCACGATCTTCTTCTCGCGCACCCGGGCCTCGAAGGCCGTGCGGTCGGGGATGGTGACGCCGAGCTGGCCTTCCAGCGTGTCGGCAAGCTCGGCGGCAGTGGCGATATGCTTCTGCTCGGTGCGGCCATCGATGTGATGGATGGACAGGCGATCGCCGCGCAGGCCATAGCGCCGGTCGGGCGCGGCGCGCGCCGCCAAAACCGAGATCAGGAAATGCGATGCCGGATTGGTCGACAGGAAATAATTGGCGATGGAATAGTCGACCTCATATTGCGGCTGCAGGTCGAAGCGATACAGCGAGCGCCAGTCGCCGCCGATGGCGGCCTGCAGGCGGAAGTGATCGCCGGTTTCGGCGATGCGGAACGTTTCGTGCGGGGTCGTCTGTTCGAGGCCAGGCTCGAACAGCAGCGGGGCGGTCAGGGTCAGGCCGCCGAAGCCGACATCGGCTATATAGGTCCGGCCATCGAGCTCGACGCGCAAAAGCATGTGGCTGCGCGCAGTGATCGCGTCCTCGCTCTGACCCCAGAGCACACGCGCGGCAAGGCCGCCGACCTCGAAGCCAAGCGCCTTCAGCGCATGCATGAAGAGGAGATTGTGCTCGAAGCAATAGCCGCCACGCCCGGCAAGGACGATCTTGTCCTGCAGCGATGCGGCGTCCAATCGGACCGGCCGCCCCAGAAACGGATCCATGTTCTCGAAGGGGATCGCCTGCGGATGCAGGAAATGGAGCGTCTTCAGCGTGTCGAGCGAAACATCCCTGGACCCGGCATGGCCGATCCGGGCGAAATAGGCGTCGAGGTCGAAGGGAGCGTCGTTCATCGGAAGGGCACCAGGCACTGATCGGGCGGATATAGGCATTCGAACCCGCCGCCGCAAACCGTACGCCGGTTAGCCGGCGGCCGTGCCGTCCTGCTCCTCGGCTTCCTCCTCGATCACCGCCGTATGTTGGGCGGCGAGAAAATTGCCGACATGGCTAAGGCTCTCGAAATGGTCGCAGAACACCTTGACGACGACCAGCAGTGGCACCGCCATCAGCGCGCCGACGAAGCCCCACAGCCATGACCAGAATGCGATGGCGATGAAGATCGCCACGGCGTTGATCTCGAGCCGCCGCCCGACCACCATCGGCGTCACGAACTGGCCTTCGATGATGTCACACAATACCAGGAAGGCAGGCGCCAATAACGCATAGGCAATCGTGTCGAAGCTGATCAGCGCGATGACCGTGACCAGGACAAACGTGATCATGGCCCCGACATAGGGCAGGAAATTGAGCAGGGCGGCCGCCGCGCCCCAGACCAGCGGATTGGGCATGCCGAGCGCCCACAGGCCGAGGCCGATGACCGTGCCGAGGCCGGTGTTGATGATGGTGACGGTGAGCAGGTAGTGCGAGATTTCCCGCTCGACATCGTAGACGACGCGCAGCGCCCGCTTCTTCTCGGTGAGGCTGGCGAAGGACTGGATGATCTTTTCGTAGAACATCGTGCCCGAGGCGAGCAGGAACAGTGACAACACGAAGATGATGGTCAGGCTTGTCCCGGCCGACAGAATGTTGCTCGCCGCCGATGAGAGGAAGCCTGACTGCGCAACCGCGACCTTTTGCACGCCCGGTTCCTGCGATGTCTCGGTCAGCCCTTCGATCTGGTGCGCAATATCCATGATCCTCTCGACCGGCCGCCGCAGCTGCGCCAAGCGTTCGGTCAGTTGCTGGCCGATGGACGAGGTGTTGTTGATGAGATCGATGACGGGGCCACTGAGCACATAGCCGGCGCTCGCGAAGACGATGATGGACACAAGCACCAGAAGCGTCGCCGAAACCACTTCGGGAATGCCGCGCTTGCGCAGCAGCCGCACGATCGGCGTCAGTGTCAGTGTGAGCAGGAAGGCCAGAATAACCGGCATGAAAAAGGCGCGCGCGAAATAGAGCGCATAGACGGTCATGAACAGGAAGATGCCGATGAGCAGCGAGCGCATCAGGCGTGTATCGGCGCGCGCCGCCACACGCGACTCTTCAGCTTCGGCAACGCCTGCGCCCAAAGCGGCGGACTCGGCTTTCATCGTGGTCCCTCGGCGGCACACCACAACTGATGCAATCCGCAGACGGAAAACGCCGGCACGGCTTCAAGGTTCCGTTAGCCGGCACTGACGGCACGGGCCGCCGTTGCGGGGTCCTGCCGCCGGTAGCTCAACGGACGCTCGGCTGCGAGTGTTCCGTATTACATGCCGTGTAATTGAGTCCGGGCACGTGGCGGGCCTGGTACGGGAGCAGGCCTTCGCAACCGTGGGATCGCAAGGCTGGCGTGGCGAAGATCGCCCGTGCGATTACGCGCTACCCTGAAAAGAGGACATCACGATGCAAAGATTTACCCTTCAAACAACCGAGTCGGCGCCGGAGAAATCCAGGCCCGCGTTGAAGGCGCTGGAGGAGAGGTTTGGCTTTCTTCCGAACGTCATGCGACGATGGCCAACAATCCGGTTCTCCTCAACGCGCAACATGCTCCACCTCATGTTCGATGCCGAAGGCATGCGCCCGTTCGTCGCCAATTGGCCTGACGTGGCGCGGAGCCTGTTCGAGCGGGTCTATCGCGAATCCATCGGCCGCGTCGTCGACGAAAAGACCAGGGAGTTGCTGGCGGCGCTGCTCGCCTATCCGGACGTGAACAGTGATTGGAAAAATCCGGTGGCGATCGGCTTCATGCCGGTCATTCCGCTCGGCTTCATCAAGGACGGTCGCCGCCTGAACTATTTTTCGATGGTTAGCACGGTGGGAACCCCCCAAACCGTCGCCGCCCAGGAACTGCGCATGGAGTGCATGTTCCCAGCCGACGAGGCGACCGAAATCCATCATGCCGCGATGATGGATACAGCCTCGCACCGGGCAACGTGATAGCCAAACCTATCGGAGGGCCCATGGAACAAGCCCTATCCTTGCGGAGTCCCACTAAGTTCACGCGACAGGCGCCGCCACGGCCGGCGGGGGTTTCGCCGTTTCCTTGCGCACGACCGGCGCCACCTTGGTGCCGTAAAGCTCAATCGCCTTCATGATCTTGGCGTGCGGCATGGTGCCGATGGCCATTTGCAGCAGGAAGCGGTCGTTGCCGAAGATCCTATGCTGGGCGACGATCTTTTCCGCCACCTGCTCCGGATTGCCGACGAACAGGGCACCATTGGCACCACGTGATTGATCGAAGTGCGCGCGCGATGTCGGGCCCCAGCCACGCTCTCGACCGATGCGGTTCATCACTTCCGCCTGCGGGCCGTAGAAGTCGTCCGCCGCCTGCTCGGTCGTCCCGGCGATGAAGCCATGCACGTTGATGCTTGTGGCCAACCCTGCCGGATCGCTGCCGGCCCGCTTGGCTGCCTCACGGTAGATGTCGAACAGCGGCGCGAAGCGCGCTGGTTCGCCGCCGATGATGGCAAGCGCCAGCGGCAGCCCGAGCGCGCCGGCGCGGGCGGCCGATTGCGGCGTTCCGCCAATGGCGATCCAGACCGGCAGCCTGTCCTGCAAGGGCCTGGGATAGATGCCGCGATCGTTGATCGGCGCGCGCAGATTGCCTGACCAGGTCACCTTCACCTGATCGCGGATGGCTAGCAAAAGGTCGAGCTTTTCGGCGAACAGTTCGTCATAGTCTTCGAGGTTATAGCCGAATAGCGGGAAGGATTCGATGAACGATCCGCGCCCGGCCATGATCTCGGCGCGGCCGCCCGACAGAAGGTCGAGCGTGGAAAACTGCTGAAAAACGCGCACCGGATCGTCGGAGGACAGGACGGTGACCGCGCTGGTCAGCCTGATGCGCTTCGAACGCTCCGCCGCCGCGGCCAAAGCCACGACCGGCGCCGAGGCGGCATAGTCCGGCCGATGGTGTTCGCCGAGGCCAAAGACATCGAGGCCGACCTGGTCGGCCAGTTCGATCTCGTCGATCAGGTTGCGCAGCCGCTCATGCGGGCCGATGGCGCCGGGACCCGGCACAGGGCTCACATCGGCAAAAGTGTAGAGGCCGAGTTCCATTTGGATGTCATCCCAGTGTGTTGATTGTCGCGCTAGAGGTAGCGACACGCCCGCCACGCCGCCAGAGGGCGGCTGGTGAACAGTGCATGTCGATTTCGGCGGGAAATGCGTCTCCCCGGTGCAACATCCCGGAATTTCATGGCTGGCATGCCGTTTTGGCGCTTGAACTCCCGGTTTTCGCGCGTATGTAAGCGTCGCGAATAGACTTCAAGGAAGTGGACTTGGCTATCTACAGGGAAAAAGACATTTTCGAGCGGCGCAATGCCGCGACCGAGGCAAAGAAGGCGCTTCTGGAGCGCTTCAAGTCAAAGCCGGCAGCAGACGATCCTGCGGTGCTGGCACGACAGGCCGAACGCAAGGCGATCCTTGCGGCTCGGGAGATCCGCGAGGCCGAGAAGGCCAAGCTGAAGCAGGAAAAGCTGGCACGCGAGGCGATTGAGAAGGCCGAGCGTGAGGCCGCAGCCGAAGCGGCGCGCATTGCCGCCGAAGAGGCAGCGCAAGCGGATGCCAAGCTTCGGGAAGCCGAGGAGAACGAGCGTATTGCTCGTTTGCTTGCCGATGAAGCCGAGCGCAAGGCAAAGCGCGACGCGCGCTATGCGGCACGCAAGCAGCGCACCGGCAGGACACCTCCCGGCTTTACGGGTCGCTAAGAGCGCACTCGCCGCGACGGATGATGAACAAGGGACGCGCCAAGGCGCGGCCCTTTTCGCGTTTGTCCATGTTGCCACCGGAAGCCCCTGCATTCCTGGATATCGGCTTGACATCCAGGATGTCGCTTGACATCCAGGGATGTCGGCTTGACGTCCGGGGATATCGGCGCGGTCTGCCGGCGGACAGGGCCGTTCAAGCCGCGAATTTCAGCCCCATGATACCGCAGACGATCAACGCGATGCACCCGAGTCTGATCGCCGTGGCAGGCTCGCCCAGCAACCAAATCCCGAGCAGCGCCGTGCCGACTGTGCCGACACCGGTCCACACCGCATAGGCGGTGCCGACAGGCAGCGCCTTCAGCGCCAGGCCGAGCAAGGTGAGGCTGACGATCATCGAAGCGACCGTGAGCACGGTCGGCACAAGCCTGGTGAAGCCGTCGGTATATTTGAGGCCGATCGCCCAGCCGATTTCGAACAGGCCGGCGAAAAACAGAAAAGTCCAGGACATCGCAACGCTCCATCGGAACATCCAGCCTCTCCGGCCTCGGATGCTCAGTCGACAATGGCGGGTCGTCCCGACCGAATTTTTCGGAAAGTGCGAGGTCGTCCCCGCGTCGTCGACATAGGGCTGTCCGAACGCCCGATCGACACGTGCCGGCGGCATTGTCGAATGCCGCCGGTGAAGTCCCGCCCCGTCGTGTCGCCGAGACTTACTTTTCCTTGATCCTCATTGCCTTGACCGGCGGCGCCTTCAGGGCCGGAGCGGCTACAGGCTTCTTGGCGTCTTTCTTTGGTTTGCGGGCTTCCTTGCCTGCCTTCATCGCACCTTTGGCCATGATTCGTTCCTCCTGTTGCGGGAGACGGAGTGAAACAAGACAAACGCCGGACTGCAAGAGGCTAGTGCTTGCTGCCAAGGCCGGCAGGCCGCTTTCAACCGGTTTCTAATTTGCTCGTAAACCCGGACGGTCCATGCCATGCTTGTCTTCGCACTGCAGCATCGACCCGTGCACCGCCGGGTGATCGTCAGGCAGGCCGGTCAGGACGACAATGCGGATCCACATCGGCTGCGAGATGAGCTTCGACTTTCCGCAGGAGACGCCGCTCATCGCAATGCTCAATGTCCATTATTCCCGCGCTTCCGATCTTGAGCGCCCGGATTTTCTGACCTCCAGCCCGCCGGTGCCGATTGAAAGTTATCGCGACAGTTTCGGAAACTGGTGCAACCGGTTCGTCGCTCCGCCCGGGCGTTTCACTTTCGGTACCGATGCGGTGATCCGCGACCCCGGCACACTCGAGATGGGCGAGCTGATGGCGTGGCAGCACGAGGTGCGCGACCTGCCGGCGGAAACGCTCCTGTTCCTGCTGCCCAGCCGGTTTTGCGAAAGCGACCTCCTGGCAAGCGAGGCATGGCGGCTGTTCGGCCATACGCCGCCCGGCATCCCGCGCGTGCAGGCGGTGTGCGATTTCGTCCACAACCACATCGCCTTCGACTACGGCGACGCACGGGTGACGCGCACCGCCGCGGAAGCCTGGCGTGAACGGAGTGGCGTGTGCCGCGATTTCGCGCACCTCGCCGTCACATTCTGCCGGGCACTCAATATCCCGACGCGCTACTGCACAGGCTACATCAGCGACATCGGCATGCCGAAGCCCTGGGCGAGCATGGATTTCTGCGCCTGGATGGAGGTCTACCTCGGCGGCCGCTGGCACGCTTTCGATCCGCGCAACAACGCGCCACGTATCGGCCGCATCCTGATCGCCTCGGGCCGTGACGCGGCGGACGTGCCGCTGACCCATATTTTCGGGCCAGGCATGCTTGCGGGCTTCAAGGTATGGACGGACGAAATCCAGGAATAGCTGGCGTTGTTGCCAGCAGGTTTCGAAGACGTTGAACGACCCGACGATTGGCGCGTTGTGATGGCTGTGCAGCTCCGCGGCAGGGCCGCTACATTGTACCTCAAGAGGATAGACCTGCATGGCAGGGCATGGCGGCTCCAGAACGGTCATCTATGCGGCGCTCGCCGGCAACCTCGCCATAGCGCTGACCAAGTTCGCCGCGGCCTTTTTCACCGGCAGTTCGGCCATGCTGTCGGAAGGCGTGCATTCGCTGGTCGATACCGGCAATGGCGGCCTGCTGCTTTACGGCATGCACCGGGCCGCACGCCCGGCCAGCCCCACCCATCCGCTCGGCCACGGCCGTGAACTCTATTTCTGGAGCTTCATCGTCGCCCTTCTGGTCTTCGCGCTGGGCGCCGGCGTGTCGTTCTACGAGGGCATCATCCACATCATGGCGCCGGAACCGGTCGCCAACGTCAAGGTGAACTACGTCGTTCTCGGCCTGTCCTTCCTGTTCGAAGGCAGTTCCTGGCTGGTGGCGCTGAAGGAATTCCGCAAGCAGAAGGGCAAGCAAGGCTGGCTGGAAGCCGTGCAATCGAGCAAGGACCCGAGCGTCTATACGGTGCTGTTCGAAGACAGCGCGGCCCTTCTCGGCCTGACGGTCGCCTTGCCGGCATATCGGCGGCGGAGATTTTCGAGATGCCCGAACTCGACGGCGCCGCCTCGATCGGCATCGCGCTCATCCTCGGCGCGACAGCGATCTTCCTGGCGCGTGAAAGCAAGGGCCTGCTCATCGGTGAGCCGGCCTCACCCGAGGTGCAGAGGAAGGTGCTGGCGATCGTCCAGCAGGATCCGGCGGTGCAGCGGGCGAACGGTGTGCTGACCGTGCATATGGGACCGGAAGAGATCGTTGCCGCCCTGAGCATCGAATTCGAGGACCATCTGGCGGCGCCGGACATTGAGGCCTGCGTCGAGCGTCTCGAGGCCCGGCTAAGGAAGGAAATGCCTGAGATCACGCGGCTGTTCGTCAAGCCGCAGACGTCAGGCACCTGGGAAAAGCGGCGCAAGCTGATCGAATCCGCGTCCGGATAGAGTTTGGCCATGATCCGAAAATCCCCTCTTCCTGATCATGCCTTGGCCTCTGGACCAGCGCCGCGCCGTTGCTTCGCGTCGCCGCGCCACTAAGATTACCTGATCGATGTTGGAGGAATGACGATGAAGATCGACGGCGGCTGTCATTGTGGTGCCATCACCTATGAGGCGGAGGTCGACCCGGAAAAGACCTCGATCTGCCACTGTACCGATTGCCAACAGCTGACCGGTACGGCCTTTCGCGTCACTGTTCCCACGCAGGAAGATCACTACCGGATCACCAGGGGCGCGCCGAAAATCTATATCAAGACCGTGGCGAGCGGCGCCAAGCGCCCCAGGCTTTTTGTGCCGACTGCGGCTCGCATCTTTATGCGACCTCGGTCGGCGACGGTCCAAAGGTTTATGGCATCAGGGTCGGGACCTCGCGGCAGCGCCAGGATCTGGTTCCGAGACACCAGAAATGGCACCGCTCGGCGCTGCATTGGCTTCCGGAATTCGAGGGCATGACGACAGTGGAGGAGCAGTAGCGTTCAGTCGTCGCCTTCGACGACCCTCAGCCTCAGCTGTCCCGTCTTGGAATCGGCCACGCGCGGTGCGGCCTCCACCTTGGCGCCGCCGTGTGGGGCGTCGGGCTCGCCTTCCCCGAATTCCAGCGCCTCGATCTTCTGGCCGCGCTTGGTCACTTTCGAGGTCGAGACGAGGATGTCTTCGATGTCCTTGGCCGACTGGCCGAAATGGCCCTGCAATTTGCGCACCCGCTCGTCGACACGCTGGACGTCTTCCATCAGCCTGATGACTTCGCCCTGGATCAGATGCGCCTGTTCGCGCATGCGGGCATCCTTGAGGATCGCCTGGATGACCTGGATCGACAGCATCAGCAGCGAAGGCGAGACGATGATGACCCGGGCGCGGTGCGCCTTCTGGACAACCGCTTCGAAATTCTCATGGATTTCGGCGAACACCGATTCCGACGGCACGAACATGAAGGCCGTGTCCTGCGTCTCGCCCTGGAGCAGGTATTTTTCCGAAATGTCGCGGACATGGACCTCGATGTCGCGGCGGAAGGCCTGGGCCGCGACCTTCTGCAGGTCGGCCCCGTCGGCGGCGCGGATGGCGTTCCAGGCTTCCAGCGGAAATTTGGCATCGATGGCAAGCGACGGCGCGCCGTTTGGCATTTTCACCAGGCAGTCCGGCCGGCTGCCGTTCGACAGCGTCGCCTGGAATTCATAGGCGCCATGCGGCAGGCCGTCGGCGACGATCGCCTCCATCCGTGACTGGCCGAAGGCGCCGCGCGTCTGCTTGTTGGAGAGGATCGCCTGCAACTGCACGACCTGGCCGGCAAGCGACTGGATGTTGCCTTGCGCGGTGTCGATGACCGCCAGCCGCTCCTGCAGCTTCGCCAGGCTCTCATGCGTTGATTTGGTCTGCTCGGTCATGGTCTGGCCGATGCGGCCGGTCATGGCGTCGAGCCGCTGGCCGATCGATTGCGTCAATTCGGCCTGCCGGGCGCCGAACACTTCGGCAATAGCCCCCATGCGGCCCTGCATTTCCGCCTGCGCCTGCAAAATACCAGCCATGCGTGTCTCGGCGTCGCGGGCATGGTCGGCGGCTTCCGCGGCGGCGACCGCGCGCGCCTTGGCCGACCGCCACAGCGCAGCGACGAGCGCCACGAACAGACCGAGAAATAGCAAGACGCCGAAGGCAAGCGCGTGGCCGAGCGTGATTGTCGAGGCGCCGAGCCGTACGACAGGCTCCGAAAGGATGGTGCTCAGATCATTCATGTGGACAGCATAGCCGATTCGGCAGGCCGGCACAGATCAAAACGTGAACGAGGCTCAGGCCTACCGGTTGACGCCTTTCTTTTGAGGTCTTAGGTGAAACGCCATGCCGATCAAGCCGCTCATCATCCTTCCCGACCCCATCCTGCGCCAGGTTTCCAAGCCGGTGGAGCGCGTCGACGCGCCCTTGCGCAAACTGGCCGACGACATGCTGGCGACCATGTATGACGCACCCGGCATCGGGCTGGCGGCTATCCAGATCGGCGAACCGCTGCGCATGCTGGTGATCGACCTCGCCAAGGAAGACGAAACGCCGGCGCCGCACGTCTTCATCAACCCGGAGATTCTCGAAAGCGCCGACGCGCGGTCCGTCTACGAGGAAGGCTGCCTGTCGATCCCCGATTACTATGCCGAGGTCGAGCGCCCGGCCTCGGTGCGGGTCAAATATCTCGACCGCGACGGTACGCTGCAGGAGATGGAGGCCGAAGGGCTGATGGCGACCTGCCTGCAGCACGAGATCGACCATCTCAACGGCGTGCTGTTCATCGACCACATCTCGAAGCTGAAGCGCGACATGGTGGTTAAGAAGTTCAAGAAGCTCGCCAGGGACAAGGCGCCAGGCAAGCTGGCAGGATAGGATACCGAGCGCAGAATCCATTGAGCAACAATCTTCGCTGTGATATCATTGATATCAACGTTGGAGAATTGCATGGGCGATATGCTGATCAGGGACATTCCCGAGCCGTTGAAACGCGAAATCGAACAGGCTGCACGAAGCGGCGGCCAGAGCCTATCGGGAAAAGCAATCGATCTGTTACGGAAAGGCATGGTCGCCGAAAAGGAGGCCAAGCCAGAGCCCGGTCTGTCGGCATGGGACAATATACGCTCCGCGTTCGCGACGGAGAATGCGATCGACGACGAATTCGCCGAGATCATGGACGAGATCGAAGCGGATAGAAAACGCGACTTTGGGCGCCCGGCCGAGGATTTCGAGTGATCGTCCTCGACACCAACGTCATTTCCGAAACGAGCAGGACGGCACCCGATGCGAACGTGGTCGAATGGTTTCGCAAACAGGAGTTGCTTGACCTGTACCTGTGCGGCCCTGTCGTCATGGACCAATCCTTCGGTGCCGGACGATTTCTGAACAAAACCGGCTCCGATCGCCATGTCCGTGCTCTCGATCACCTGATCTCGAAGCAGTTCTCCGGTCGCGTCGTGGAATTTGCTGGTTCTATCCCTCGCCTTGCCGGCAAGCTCCGAGCGACGCGGGAACGGCTCGGGCGCCCAATCAGCCTTGCTGATGCCATGATCGCCGCGATCTGTCTCGCGCATGACGCCACGCTGGCAACCCGCAATGTTCGCGACTTCGACGGGCTTGACCTTAAGCTCGTAAACCCGTTTGAAACGAGTGCCTGAGCCGGGTCACGGCAAGGCAGGAACAAGGCCGCAAAAGAAAATGCCCCTTCGCGTCATCTTCATGGGCACGCCGGAGTTTTCGGTCCCGACGCTGCGTGCCATCGCTGAAGCCGGACATGAGATAGCAGCTGTTTATACGCAGCCGCCGCGCGCCGCAGGCCGGCGCGGGCTGGAGTTGACGCCGTCCCGCGTGCAGCGCGAGGCCGAGCGGCTGGGTATCGAGGTGCGCACGCCGACATCGTTGAAGGGCGAGGCCGAACAGGCCGCTTTTGCCGCCTTTGGCGCCGATATCGCCGTGGTTGTCGCCTATGGCTTGCTCCTACCCAAGGCGGTTCTGGAGGCACCCCGGCTTGGCTGCGTCAACGGCCACGCTTCGCTTTTGCCGCGCTGGCGCGGCGCCGCGCCCATGCAGCGCGCCATCATGGCCGGCGACACCGAGACCGGCATGATGGTGATGCGCATGGAGGAGGGCCTCGACACGGGTCCGGTGGGATTGGTTGAAAAATGCGCCATCGACCCCGATATGACAGCCGGCGATCTGCATGATCGGTTGATGAGTGTTGGCGCTGCCCTGATGGCGGAAGCGTTGGCACGGCTGGAACAGAACATCCTGACATTTACCGCGCAAGCGGCCGAAGGGGTGACTTACGCCAGGAAAATCGATAAATCCGAGACGCGCGTGGAGTGGACACGGCCCGCGGCCGAGGTCCACAACCACATTCGTGGCCTGTCGCCCTTTCCTGGCGCCTGGTCCGAGATTGACATTGGCGGCCGCATCGAACGGCTGAAACTGCTTCGCTCGACGCTATCCGAAAGCCTGTCGCTTTCGGAAGATTTGGGCGAGTCGGGAGGAATTCTCGATGACCGGCTGACGGTCGCCTGCGGAAAAGGCGCGATCAGGGTGGTCGAAGTTCAACGTGCGGGCGGAAGGCCCGCTGCCGCGTCGGAGTTCCTGCGCGGAGCCAAGATCGAAAAAGGACTGAAATTCTCATGAGCATGATGTCGATACGCGCGGCGACGCCGCGGGACCGCGAGGCCATTCGCCTCGTCGAAGAACACGCATTCGGCCAGCAGACGGAGGCCGGACTGGTCGACGCGTTGGTGACCGGCGGTGACGCTGTCGTCGAACTGGTGGCGGAAGAGGACGGCCAGGCCGTTGGCCACATCCTGTTTTCGCGGCTGTTCGTGCAGAGCGGCGGCAACAGTTTTGCCGCCGTGGCGCTTGCCCCGTTGGCGGTGGAGCCGTCTTTTCACGGCTCCGGCATCGGCGGCGCGCTGATCCGCGAGGCCCATATCCGGCTCAGGGATGCCGGCGAGACGCTGGCTGTCGTGCTGGGCGATCCGGCTTATTACGGCCGTTTCGGCTATAGCCACGCCCGGGCTGAAAAGTTCGAAAGCCAATACCAAGGCGAAGCGCTGCAGGCGCTGGCCTGGGGCGACGCACCCGAAGCCGGCAGACTGGTCTACGCCTCCGCCTTTACCGCTCTCGCCGCCTAGGCGAGGGCGTATAACCGACCGGCATGCCGCGTTTTCGCCTCGATATCGAATATGACGGCAGCCTGTTTGCCGGCTGGCAGCACCAGGCCGATCAGCCTTCGGTGCAGCAGGCGATCGAACAGGCGATCGAGAAATTCTGCGGCGAGGCGGTCCGGCTGCGCGCCGCCGGCCGCACCGATGCTGGCGTGCACGCGACCGCGCAGGTGGCGCATGTCGACCTTGCCAAGGCGTGGCCCGACGACAAGGTGCGCGATGCCATCAATGCACACCTGCAGGTGGCCGGCGCGCGCATCGTCATCCTGAAGGCCACGATCGCCCCGGACGATTTCGATGCCCGTTTCTCGGCCATCGGCCGGCACTATCTCTACCGCATCCTCAACCGGCGGGCGCCCTCGGCGCTGGAGAAGGGTAAGGTGTGGTGGGTGCCGAAGCGGCTCGATGCCGCGGCCATGCATGAGGCGGCGAAGCTCCTGCTCGGCCGGCACGACTTCACCACCTTCCGCTCCACCCAGTGCCAGGCCAACAGCCCGGTCAGGACATTGGAGCGGCTCGATGTGAGCCGGACGGGCGACGTGATCGAGGTGAGAGCCTCGGCGCGGTCCTTCCTGCACAACCAGGTGCGCTCCATGGTCGGCTCGCTCAAGCGGGTCGGCGACGGCGGCTGGACATCAGGCGATCTCAAGACCGCGCTCGAGGCGCGAGACCGCGCCGCCTGCGGTCAGGTAGCGCCGCCCGATGGACTTTTCCTGATAGGCGTCGATTATCCCGGATAGAACACGGTTCTATCCGGGATAAGAGCCTCGCTCTATCCGGGATAGAGCCCGGAAAGGCTCTGGGCCCCGACATCGTCCGGCACGCTGATCCCAAGCAGCATCTGCAGCCCGAACAGCGCCAGCAGCGAAGCGATGAACATGCCGACGAAAACGGCGGTGCCGACCGCCGCGCCCCTGCCGATCGTGGCGGTGGTCATGCGCCAGGTCAGCACCATCGACAGGGAAAACAACAGCAGCGACACCAGGCTCGCGACCTGGCTTGTCGACGACAGGAAAAGCCTGATCAACGCCGAAGGCAGCATCAGCCAGGCGGTGATGGCCGAGGCCCAGTTGCTGGCGACGACATAGTGGACGAAGCGCCCGCCAATGCCGGCGCGTGGTGCCACCAACGCGAGCGCGACCAGCGGCAGCACCCAGGAGCCGATATCGACCGTCGCCAGCCGCACCAGCATGCTGAAGCGGCCGGCGAAGGCATCGGGATCGCTGATCTCGTTGGCGATGCCGACCCAGCCGACGATCAGCGCCGGTGCCGCGACGATGATGGCGAAGAACGAATTCCAGAAGCCGTCGGCCGACAGGTCGAGCAGGCGCAGCCCGTCGACCTTGCCGAGCATCAGCCGCCAGGCGCCCGTCAGCGAAGCTTGGGTTTCGTCCGCGGTAAGCATGCTCAGCCCTGTCCGAACCAGTCATCGATGAAGCGCTGGTAGATCCGCGTCAGCGTTTCCAGATCGGCGATGGCGACGCGCTCGTCGACCATGTGCATGGTCTTGCCGACCAGGCCGAATTCCACCACCGGGCAATAATCCTTGATGAAGCGCGCATCCGATGTGCCGCCGGAGGTGGACAGCGCCGGCGTTTTGCCGACCACCGCCTTGACCGAGCCGCTCAGCGTCTCGACCAGCCTGTCGTCGCGGGTCAGGAAGACATGGCTCGGCCGGTCGCGCCAGACCAAGTCATAGTCGACCGGCGTCTTCTTGCCTGGCCGGTATTTCTTGCGCCCCGCGGCCTGATCGAGGCGGTTGTGGATTTCCGCCTGGACCGTCTCTGCCGTCCAGCTGTCGTTGAAGCGGATGTTGAAGGTGGCGGTCGCCTTGGCAGGAATGACGTTGGTGGCCGGGTTGCCGACATCGATGGAGGTCACCTCCAGATTGGTCGGCTGGAAATCCTTGGTTCCCTTGTCGAAGACGGGATGCAGCAAGGCGTCCACCAGGCTCATCAGCCCGCGCACCGGATTGTCGGCAAGCTGCGGATAGGCGGCATGGCCCTGGCGGCCATTGACGGTGATGCTGCCCGACATCGAGCCGCGCCGGCCGATCTTGATCATGTCGCCGAGCGTGTCCGGATTGGTCGGCTCGCCAACAATCGAGGCGTCCCACTTTTCGCCTTTGGACGCGGCCCATTCGAGCAGCTTGACCGTGCCGTTGATGGCCGGACCTTCCTCGTCGCCGGTGATCAGCAGCGATACCGAGCCCTTCGGGCCGCCATTTGCCTCGACATGGCGCGCCACCGCGGCGATGAAGCAGGCAATGCCGCCCTTCATGTCGACGGCGCCGCGGCCATACATCTCGCCATTGGCGATCTCGGCGGCGAAAGGCGGATGCGTCCAGGCGGCTTCGTCGCCGATGGGCACGACGTCGGTATGGCCCGCGAACATCAGATGCGGGCCGTTGCCGGAGCGCCGTGCATAGAGGTTCTCGATATCGGGCGTGCCGTCCTCGGAGAACACCGGCCGATCAACCAGAAAGCCGAGCGGTTTCAGCATAGCCTCGAGCGCGCTCAGGGCGCCGCCTTCGGCTGGCGTCACCGAGGCACAGCGGATGAGAGAGACGAGGTTTGCGGCGGGGTCAGTCGGCAGCGTCATGGCAAAAGCGATAGTCGAAAGCGAAAGGCCTGTCACTGCCAGACATAGGGCCAAGCCAATGGCCGACGATACCGCCGACATTATGGTTTTCATGTCGTATAGTTCTGGCCGACGCGGAGTAAGAGATGGCAAACGGCGAAAAGAGGATCGTCATTGCCGGCGCCGGCAGCATAGGCTGTTATGCCGGCGGCTGCCTGGCGCTCGCCGGGCGGCGGGTTGTCCTGCTCGCCAGGCCGCGCGTCGAGGCAGCGCTGCGGCAGGGCGGATTGCGCGTCAGCGACCTCGACGGCCGCGATCGCCTGATCAAGCCCGAAGCGCTTGCCGTCACCACCGATCCTGCCGCCGCCTTGGCGGAGGCCGACGTGATCCTGGTCACCGTCAAGGGCGGCGCGACGCAGGATATGGCAGCACTCATCAGGGCCCATGCCCGTCCGGATGCCGTGGTCGTGAGCCTGCAGAACGGCGTCGACAATGCCGACAGGCTGCGCGCGGCGCTTGGCCGGCAAACGGTGCTGGCCGGCATGGTGCCGTTCAATGTCGTGCAATCAGCCGATGGAGAGCTGCCGCTGCGCGTCCACCGCGCCAGCGATGGCAAGGTGATGGTCGAGGATGGGGATGCCGGCCTTGCCGGCCTTCTCGACGTCGAAGGTCTCGCTGTCCAAGCGCATGGCGACATGAAGGCCGTGCTGTGGGGCAAGCTTCTGATGAACCTGAACAATGCGTTGGTGGCGCTGTCGGGCCTTCCGCTGGCAACCGAACTCGCCGACAGGCGCTGGCGGCTGATCCTCGCCGGCCAGATCGACGAGGCGCTGCGGGCCATGAAGGCCTCCGGCGTTGAGCCGGCGCGCATCGCCGGCGTGCGGCCGGCGCTGCTGTCGAAGGTGCTCAGGCTGCCCGACTGGCTGTTCAAATTGCTGGCGCGGCGCATGCTGGCGATCGACCCCGAGGCGCGTTCGTCGATGTGGGACGATCTGCGGCGCAACCGGCCGACCGAGATCGACGACCTGCAGGGTGCTGTTTTGCGGCTCGCTGAAAAAGCCGGCACGCCGGCGCCGACGGTCCAGCGGATCAGCGCCCTGGTGCGCGCGGCGGAAGCCGAGCGGCTCGGCTCGCCGGGCCTGGCGCCGGAGAAGGTTGTGGCGCCGCCGGCCGGCCGTCGATCAACGTGATCTTCTGCCAGATTTTGCGCGACAGGTTGGACGCCAGGTTCTCGACGTCGTTGACGCCGTCGATGACGACAGCGTCATTGACGGACTGGGCGAACAGCGCCGCGATCTTGCCGGTGATCGACAGCATTTCGGAGCAATAGTCGAGATAGCGCGCGAGATCCGCGGCATTGGTGATGCGGGCCGGCGAATGCGAGGTCGGTTTGAAACTGGCCGACAGCGCCGCCGGATCCTTGGTCAGCTGATGCATGTCGATGACGTGGATCAGCGAACGCAGGCCGTGCAACTGGCGAAACACCTGCTTGCGCTTGATGCGCTCCTCGGTGCGGATCAGGGCGAGGAAGCCGAGCACGGCGAGGATGATCATGTTGATCGTGGCTTCGATGCCTTGCACCGACTGCACCGCGTCGTCAGCCTGGGAGATGTGAATGAGCGGCAGGATGGTGCCGACGAAGAGAAAGATCAGCCCACCGGCGATCACGGCGGCGACAATGATGCCACGCAGCCACCAGATCGGCGCTTCCAGGGCGTTGGCGGCCTTGGCCAGATCGCGCGACAACGACACCAGTTCGGCGGCGACGCCGCGCAACCCGGCGTCCGGGAAACGGTCAGCCACGCGGCCTTCAAGCCGCTCGGCGGTTTCGATGATCAGTTTCGGATCAAGCGTGCGGTAGCGCATGACGAGATATCCGATCGGCCCCCTTATCGGCTCCCTTAGAGGGTGATGCCGAAAAGTGTGAAGCGGTTTCGGACGACATCATGCTCTATTTCTTTGATTCAGCCGGCTCGTTGGTGCGCCGGCCGTAGCGGTTGGGCCCAGGCTGCCCTGGAAACAGGCACAACACAAGGAAGGCGACGATCGAGACGACCGGCACGAACAGGATCAGCGCGGCGATGCCCGGCTTGTCGAGGTCGTGCAGCCGCTTCACCGCCAGCGCGATGTTCGACCACAGCGAGGCGATGAAGGCGATGAAAAAGATGAACGACCACATGTTGCTCTCGGCCGAGCCCTCCGGCACCAGCGTGAAGCGGTACAGCGGGAACGCCTGGATGATGGCGACGAGCAATCCGCCGAGAAAATAGGCCGCGCGGCTGACGCGGCCCGAGGTCTTGAAGAAAAGCCAGTTGAGATCCGATTTTTCAGGCAAGCGGGTCCGATCCATATTGATTGGCACCCCTGGTGCCTTCGAGGATGCCGAGTTCGACCAGCAGCCAGATGCCGCCGATGACGGGTACGAAGCCGATCAGCGTCCACCAGCCCGACTTGTTGCGGTCGTGCCAGCGTTTGGCATAGAGGGCAATCGCGAAATAGATCGATGCCAGCGCGAAGAGGATGCCGATGATGCCGATCTGGGCACCGCTGGCCGTGGTGAAACGCGTGCCGAGGATCGCATCGAGAATGAAAGCAATAACGCCGATAACGATGAATACGCCGATGCCAGCCCAGAACTTGCCCCGGTTGATGCGACCGTCAAAGCTTGTGAGCAGATATTTCCAGTCCATGTCACCCCTCCATGTTGAACCAGCGCGACCGATCGTCGCGCCGGCGGAAGGTGCACCTGCCCGGCTGAAAGATCAATCGCGCAGCAATTCGTTGATCGAGGTCTTGGACCGGGTCCTGGCGTCGACCCGCTTGACGATGACGGCGCAATAGAGGCCTGGGCCCGGTTCGTTGTTTGGAAACGCCTTGCCCGGCATCGATCCGGCGACGACAACGGAATTCGGCGGCACCTCGCCGTAGAAGACCTCGCCGGTGGCGCGGTCGACGATCTTGGTCGACTGGCCGATGAAGACGCCCATGCCGAGCACCGAGCCTTCGCGCACGATGCAGCCCTCGACCACTTCGGAACGCGCGCCGATGAAGCAATTGTCCTCGATGATGGTGGGGCCGGCCTGCATCGGCTCCAGCACGCCGCCGATGCCGACGCCGCCCGAAAGGTGGACATTCTTGCCTATCTGGGCACAGGAGCCGACCGAAGCCCAGGTATCGACCATGGTGCCGCTATCGACATAGGCGCCGACATTGACGAAGGACGGCATCAAGACGGCGCCGGGCGCGACATAGGCTGAACGGCGCACGATCGATGACGGCACGGCGCGGAAGCCCGCCTTCTCGAAATCGACGGCGCTCCAGCCGTCGAACTTGGACGCCACTTTGTCCCACCACACGGCCTCGCCGGGGCCGCCCTTGATGATCTCCATCGGATTGAGCCGGAAGGAGAGCAGCACGGCCTTCTTCAGCCACTGGTTGACGTGCCATTTGCCGTCGGCCTGCCGCTCGGCGACGCGGGCGGTGCCGCGGTCGAGTAGGTCGAGTGCCGACTGGATGGCGTCGCGCACCTCGCCGCGGGTCGCGGTCGAAATGGCGTCGCGTTCCTCAAAGGCCCTGTCGATGGTCTTTTCGAGGCTCGCCAGATCGGGCTTCGACATGAATTTGCTCCATTACCAAGCTGTTAAGGGGCTGCGCCTTAACCTGTTTAAAAGTCGCGCGGACCCTATGTTAAGGCTCAATGGGGGTCAATCGCGGCTGCGTCACGGGACGACGCAAGTAAAGGAATGGACGGGTGGATTCGATGACTCCCATGGAAAAGGCGGGATGGACGCCGCTGCCGCATTCGGACGAGGATCTGGAGCGGTCGAAAAGCGTGCCGGACACGCCGCAGACGCGGGCCGAAACCTACCGCCTGGCCTGGAACGATCCCGACTTCATGACGCGGCGCGAATTGCGAGCGGTCAGGCTGCAACTGGAACTGCTGAAGCCGGAAATGATCCTGGCCGAGCGCGGCATCCGTTCGACGGTGATCCTGTTCGGCGGCGCGCGCCTGCCCGAACCGGGCGGCGAGGCCTGGGCCGCCAAGAACGAGACGCAGAAGAAGAACCTCGAGGAAAACAGCAAATATTACGAAGAGGCGCGCAAATTCGCCCGCCTCTGCTCGCAGCAGTCGGCCACGTCATATTATCGCGAATATGTCGTGGTGACCGGCGGCGGGCCTGGCGTGATGGAGGCGGGAAACCGCGGCGCCGCCGATGTCGGCGCGCCGTCGATCGGGCTCAACATCGTGTTGCCGCACGAGCAGGCACCGAACCCCTATGTTACGCCGGAGCTCTGTTTCAACTTCCACTATTTTGCCATCCGCAAGATGCACTTCGTCATGCGCGCCAAGGCCGTGGCGGTGTTTCCCGGCGGCTTCGGCACGATGGACGAGTTCTTCGAGACGCTGACGCTGATCCAGACCGGGCGCATGGAGCGCGTGCCGGTGATCCTGTTCGGCAAATCCTTCTGGAAGCGGGCGATCGACCTCGACTTCCTCGCCGAGCAAGGCACCATCAGCCCGGGCGACCAGGACATCATCGATTTCGTCGACACAGCCGACGAAGCCTGGAGCATCATCAACCGCTTCTACAAGCTAGGGGAATAGGAATTGCGGGAGCAGGGAAATGAGGAACTGGGGAAATGAATAGGAACTGGGGCGTCCTGACCAATTCCTCAATCCCTCAATTCCTCACTCACTCACGATTATGGTCGTGAGGAACGTGGCGAGATCGTCGGTGACGAAATCGACGTCATCCTCGTTGGCCGGGTCGCGTTCCCAGATTTCCGAGAAGGTCGGCTCGAAATTGCGCGGCACCACGAGAACCGTGGTCATGCCAAGCGACTTCGGCACGGAAAGGTTGCGGGCGAGATCCTCGAACATCACCGCATTGTGGCCGGTGACGGCGTGCAGTTCTGCGAACTTCTCGTAGGTCTGGCGCGCCGGCTTGGGGTTGAGGCCGGCGGCGACGATATCGAAGATGTCATCGAAATGCTCGAGGATGCCGAGCTGGCGCGCGGTGCGCTCGGCGTGTCTGCGGTCGCCATTGGTGAAGATGAACTTGCGGCCGGGAAGCTGGCGGATGGCGGTGCCGAGAACGGGATCGGGCACCAGCCACGAATAATCGATGTCATGGACCTTCTCGAGGAAGTCGTCGGGATCGATGCCGTGGCGCGTCATCAGCCCATTCAGCGTCGTGCCGTATTCGCGATACAGCTCCTTTTGCAGCTTGCGCGCCTCCTCGCGCGGCAGCGCCAGCAGTTCCCCGACATAGGCGGTCATCTTGACGTCGATCTGCGAGAACAGATTCGAGTGGTGCGGATAGAGCGTGTTGTCGAGGTCGAATACCCAGTCGGTGACATGGGCGAAGCGGGCGGGGTCGGGAAGCGTGGTCATGCGCTCCTTATGGCATGAAACAGGGATTCTGAAAGGGACTTTATCCACAACTTCTGCGCGTTGAAGTTGCAGAAATAGCCACACGATTCAAATTTTATGCATCCCGGAAAGATAGCCTTCAGGGCTTGCTGGCACAGAGACAGTCCTGTGGGGAGCCTGCGATGAACAGCATTATTCTCAAAGCCGCCGCCATCGCCTTCGCCTCCGTCGCGGCCTCTCTCCTGCTGACGTTGATCATCGTGCCAGCCATGGGATTCCCGGTCACCCGCACGATCTGGCTGACATCGACGCTCTGTCCGCTGGTCCTTGCCTGGACGGCATGCGCCGGCACGTTCTGGCAGAGCGACAGGCTGAAGAACGCCCATCGCGAACTTGCCCGTGCCCATGCCCAACTCGCCGCAGCGCACCGCCGCCTGGCGGAAAAGGCGAGCCGCGACGACATGACCGGCATGCTCAACCGGGAAAGCTTCTTTGCCGCGCTGGACGGCTCCCGGCGCAAGTCCGACCGCGGCGCGCTGCTGATCATCGACGCCGATCATTTCAAGATGATCAATGACAATTTCGGCCACCTGACCGGTGACGACGCGCTGCTGTTGATCGCCAGCGCCATCGAGCGCGGCGTGCGCAGCGGTGACGTGCTCGGCCGCATCGGCGGCGAGGAGTTCGGCGCGTTTTTGACCGGAGCCACGGAACAGGAGGCCAAGCGCGTTGCCGAACGGATCCGCCGCGAGGTCGAGCTGATCCGCTTCCGGCCTGTCGATGAACGAACCATCCCGTTGACGGTCAGCATAGGCGGCACCGTCTGCGGCGAGGATGTCAACGTATCGGAGCTGATGCGCGCTGCGGACCGGCGTCTCTACCAGGCCAAGCATGCGGGCCGCAACCTGACGATCCTGGGCACGGATATCTCGGCCGCCGCGTGACTGATCACTAGAGTCTTTCATGTTTTGACGGAAGCGTATCCGGCGTTTTCGAAGTAGTTCTTGCATTCGGCTGCCTCGATGGTT
>NZ_VFVS01000012.1:0-183357 GCF_006442215.1 Mesorhizobium sp. B2-3-11
CCCCAGCACCCGCGCGTAAACCTCCCCGACAATCCCGCGCCGAAACACCAGCACGCAAACCATGAAGATGAGCCCGGTGGCGATGGTGACCGGGAAACCTGACGTGGCCAGCGTGTTTTCCAGGCCGACGACGAGGCTGGCGCCGATGATCGGGCCGACCATGGTGCCGATGCCGCCGAGCAGCGTCATCAGGATCACCTCGCCCGACATCTGCCAAGTGACGTCGGTGAGCGTGGCGAACTGGAAGACGATCGCCTTGAGCGAGCCTGCGAGCCCGGCCAGCGCCGCCGACATGACGAAGGCGCCGAGCTTGTAGCTGGCTACGGAATAGCCGAGCGAAATGGCGCGGTTCTCGTTTTCGCGGATCGAGCGCAGGATCATGCCAAAGGGCGAGTTGACGATGCGCCAGATGGCGAAGACGCCGAGCAGGACCACGACAAGCACGAAATAATAGATGTTCATCGGGGCGTTGAGGTCGAGGACGCCGAACAGGACGCCGCGCGGCACGCCCTGGATGCCGTCCTCGCCTTGCGTGAACGGCGCCTGCACGCAGAAGAAAAAGAACATCTGCGACAGCGCCAGCGTGATCATGGCGAAATAGATCCCTTGCCGGCGAATGGCGAAGAAGCCCATGACGAGGCCGAGCAGTGCGGCGCCCGCCATGCCGAGCAGGATGCCGGCTTCCGGCGGCCAGCCCCAGACCTTGACCGCGTGCGCGGTGAAATAGGCGGCGCCGCCGAAGAAGGTGGCGTGGCCGAAGGACAGGAGGCCGGTATAGCCGAGCAGGAGGTTGAAGGCGCAGGCAAACAGCGCGAAACACAGCATCTTCATCAGGAAGATCGGGTAGACGAAGAACGGGGCCGCCAGTAGCGCCGCTATGCCGAGCCCGACCAGCACCCATTCGAGCCTTGGCGAGGGTTTGGCCGATGCCTCGCGCAGCGAAAGCCCGGCCATATCGGATGTTTCTTCCGCCATGTCAGGCGTCCTTTCCGAACAGGCCGGCCGGCCGGACCAAAAGCACGATCGCCATGATGACGAAGACCACCAGGTTGGAGGCCTCGGGGTAAAAAACCTTGGTCAGGCCTTCGGCGAGGCCAAGCATGTAGCCGGTGACGATGGCGCCGAGGATCGATCCCATGCCGCCGACCACGACGACCGCGAAGACGACGATGATGAGATCCGATCCCATCAGCGGGCTGACCTGATAGATGGGCGCGCCCAGGATGCCGGCGAGGCCGGCGAGCGCTGAGCCAAGGCCGTAGGTGAGGGTCAAAAGCAACGGCACGTTGACGCCGAAGGCCTGGACGAGACGGGGATTCTCGGTTGCCGCGCGCAGATAGGAACCGAGCCTGGTCTTCTCGATCAGCGCCCAGGTTCCGAAGCAGACGACCAGCGAGGCGACCACCACCCAGCCGCGATAAATGGGCAGGAACATGAAGCCGAGATTGGTGCCGCCCGCCAGCAGCGGCGGCACGGCGTAGGGGTTTCCCGACACGCCGTAATAGTAGCGGAAGATGCCTTCGAGCACGAGCGCGAGGCCGAAGGTGAAGAGCAGGCCGTAGAGCGGATCGGTGTCGTAGAGCCGTGACAGCGCCAGGCGTTCGACCACGACGCCGAACAGCCCGACGATCAGCGGCGCCAGGATCAGCGCCGGCCAATAGCCGATGCCGAGATGGGTGAACAGGAGATAGCCGATGAAGGCGCCCAGCATATATTGCGCGCCATGGGCGAAATTGATGACGCGCAGCAGGCCGAAAATCACGGCCAGGCCGAGGCTCAGCATGGCGTAGAAGGAGCCGTTGATCAGCCCGACCAGCAACTGGCCGAGCAATGCCTGGACGGGGATGCCGAAGATCATCGTCATGGCGCCATCATACACCCAGAATTTCGTGGAGCAGCGTCATGCGGTCCGCCAGTTCGCTGGTCGGAAACCCGGCCACGACCTTGCCGTGCTCCATCAGGTAGAAACGGTCGGCGACACGGCTGGCGAAGCGGAAATTCTGCTCGACCAGCAGGATGGTCATGCCGCGCTGCTTCAACGTCGCCAGCAGCTCGCCGATGCGCTGGACGATGACAGGCGCGAGGCCCTCGGTCGGTTCGTCCAGGAGCAACATCTTGACTCCGGTCCGCAGCATGCGCGCTATCGCCAGCATCTGCTGTTCGCCGCCGGACAGCCGCGTGCCCGGGCTGTTGCGCCGCTCCTTCAGATTGGGGAAGAGATCGAAGATTTCCTCGACGCTCATGCCGCCCGGGGCAACGACAGGCGGCAGCACCAGGTTCTCATCGACAGTGAGTGTCGAGAAGATGCCGCGTTCCTCCGGCACGAAGCCGATGCCCTGGTGCGCGGTGCGGTGCAGCGGCAGCCGCATCAGGTCGGCGCCGTCGAAAACGACCTTCCCGGTTCGCCGGCGGATCAATCCCATGATGGCGCGCAGCGTCGTCGTCTTGCCGACGCCGTTGCGGCCGAGCAAGGTGACCGTTTCGCCGGCAAACACTTCGAGGTCGACGCCGTGCAGCGCATGGCCCTCGCCATACCAGGCGTTGAGACCGCGGACCGCGAGCAGGGGCGAAGCACTAGTCATCGGCAGTGCCCATATAGGCCACCTTGACGCGCTCGTCGCGGCTGACGGTGGCGTAGTCGCCGGCCGCGAGCACCTCGCCGCGCTGCATCACCGTTATCCAGTCGCAGAGATCGGCCACCACGGTCAGATTGTGCTCGACCATCATAACCGCGCGGTCGCTCGCCACCGACCGGATGAGGGCGGACACCGTGGCCACGTCCTCATGACCCATGCCGGCCATCGGCTCGTCCAGCAGCAGCACTTTCGGGTCCAGCGCCAGCGTCGTGGCGATCTCGAGCACGCGCTTCCTGCCGTAGGAAAGATCGCCGGCCAGCCTGTTCGTGGCATCGTCGAGGCCGACGGAACGCAGCAGTTCCATGGCGCGCGGCGTCAGCCGGTCGAGCGCCGCCAGCGAGCGCCAGAACTGGACGGCAAGCCCGGCCGGCCGCTGCAGCGCGACGCGCACATTGTCGAGCACGCTGAGGTGCGGAAAGATCGCCGATATCTGGAACGAGCGCACCAGCCCCATCCGCGCCACCCTGGCCGGCGAGGTGCGGGTGATGTCGTGCCCGAGCAGCTCGATCCTGCCGCTGGTCGGCGCCAGGAATTTGGTCAGCAGGTTGAAAACGGTCGTCTTGCCGGCGCCGTTGGGTCCGATCAAGGCATGGATGTTGCCATGGAGGACATCGAGGTCGACATTTTTGACGGCGACGAAGCCGGCAAAGTCACGTCGCAGGCCGCGGGCGGAAAGCACGACCCGCGGCTCTTCCGCGTTCAGGTCAGGCGGCACCATGGCCGCGCCGGTCACTGGGCGGCCGTCGGACAGCCGCTGTCCTTCTCGCTGAGGAAGGCCTCCTTGCCGGGAATGGTGGCGAGGTATTTGTAATAGTCCCAATCCTTGGTGCTCTCGCTGGGCGCCTTGACCTGGTAGAGATACATGTCGTGGACCATGTTGCCGTCGGCCTGGACCTTGCCGCCGGTGATGACGGCGTCGTCCACCGGCAGCGAATGGAGCTGCTTGGCGACCGCTTCGGTCTCGTCGGTGCCGGCCTTGTCGATCGCCTTCAAATACTGCGTCACCGCTGAATAGGTCGCGGCCTGGATCATGTTCGGCATGCGGTTGGTGCGCTTGAAGAAGCGCTGCCCGAATTCGCGGCTCTTGTCGTCGCGGTCCCAGTAATAGCCCTCGGTCAGCACGACGCCTTGCGCCGCCTGCAGGCCGAGCCCATGCACTTCGGCCAGCGTGAACAGGAGCGCGGCCAAGCGCTGGCCGCCCTGCACGATGCCGAACTCGGCTGCCTGCTTGATGGAATTGGAGGTGTCGAGGCCGGCATTGGCGAGCCCGATGACCTTGGCGCCCGACGATTGCGCCTGCAGCAGGAAGGACGAATAGTCGGTCGCGCCGAGGGGATAACGCACCTCGCCCAGCACCTTGCCGCCATGGCTCTCGACGAATTTGGCGGTCTGCTCCTTCAGCGAGTAGCCGAAGGCATAGTCGACGGTGACGAAGAACCAGCTGTCGCCGCCCTGCTGCACGAGGGAGCCGCCGGTGCCCACCGCCTGCGAATGGGTGTCGTAGGCCCAGTGGAAGCCGTAGGGCGAGCACTGCTTGCCGGTGAGGTCCGTGGTCGCCGCACCGGTGACGATGTCGATCTTCTTCTTTTCCTTGGAAATCCCCTGCACGGCGAGCGCGACCGAAGATGTCGTCAGCTCCATGATGGCATCGACCTGTTCGGTGTCATACCACTGCCGTGCGATGTTGGAGGCGATATCGGGCTTGTTCTGGTGGTCGGCGCTGATGATCTCGACCGGTGCTCCCTGCACCTTGCCGCCGAAATCCTCGACCGCCATCTTGGCTGCCTCGACCGACCATTTGCCGCCGAAATCGGCATAGACGCCGGATTGGTCGTTGAGGATGCCGATCTTGACCTTGCCATCGGAAATCTCGGCGGCCGAGGCGGTGGTGGCCGCAAGGAGCGCGGCGGAAACGACATAGCATAGCTTCATGAGTCTACTTCCTCCCAGTGTGGATGAATCCGGCCGCCCCCTACGGTCGTCATCCGCAAGCACCAAGGAACATTAGGAAAATCAGGCGGAAGGGCAAGGGGCGGCCGCGGATTTCATGACGGCAAGGCCGACCCGATAGCGTGACGCCAGCGGGAAAGCTCAGGACGGGACACGAACATGTGAAGCTCGATCGGAGCACGCCGAGCTTGTTTGAACCACATCCCGGGCAGCTTCAGCCCTCGGTAGCGACGAGATGGCCGTTGCCGACATCGCTCAGCGCCAGTTTCAGCGGTGCCTCGCCGATCCGGCGGGTGGCGCTGGGGATCTCCTGATCGAGGCGGGCAAAACGGCTTCTGCGCTGCGTGGGATCGGGCACCGGCACGGCTTCGATCAGGCGCTTCGTGTAGGGGTGGCGCGGGTTCGAAAAAACCTGGTCGCGCGTGCCCATCTCGACGATCTGGCCGAGATACATGACGGCGACACGGTCGGAGATGTTCTCGACCACGGCCATGTCGTGCGAAATGAAGAGATAGGCGACGCCGAATTCGCGCTGCAATTCCTTCAACAGGTCAAGCACGCGCGCCTGCACCGAGACATCGAGGGCCGAGACGCTTTCATCGGCGATGATCAGTTTTGGCCTGAGCGCCAATGCCCGGGCGATGCAGACGCGCTGACGCTGGCCGCCGGAGAATTCGTGCGGATAGAGCTCCATCTGGTCTGATGACAGGCCGACGCGGTCGAACAGGGCCGCTACCCGCTCGCGACGCTCTTCCTTCGAGGCGATGCCGTGGATGACCAGCGGTTCGGCGACGAGGTCGCCGACGCGCATGCGCGGGTCGAGCGAGGCGAAAGGATCCTGGAAGATCATCTGCACGTCGCGACGCACCGCCTTGCGCTCGTCGCGGCCGAGACCGGACAAATTGCGGCCGCCGACAACGATGTCGCCGCTATACGGCACCAGCCCGGCCAGCGCCTTGGCGGTGGTCGACTTGCCGCAACCGGATTCGCCGACCAGCGCCAGCGTCTCGTTGGGCGCGATCGAGAAGCTGACGCCCTCGACGGCGTGGACGCGGCGGGTGACCCGGCCGAGAATGCCGCCGCGCAGGTCGAAGCGGACATGGAGGTCGTTCACCTCTGCGACATTGGCCGGCATTGCGGCTTCGGCGATCTCCTTCAATTGCTGGCGGCCGGCGCCACTGCCGATGCGCGGCACGGCGGCCAACAGCTCGCGCGTGTAGTCGGCTTGCGGGCGGGCGAAAATGTCCGATGTCTTGCCTTCCTCGACCATGCGCCCATGCCGCATGATGATGACGCGGTCGGCCATTTCGGCGACCACGCCCATGTCGTGGGTGATCAGGATGACGCTGGTGCCATGCTTATGCTGCAGGTCGCGCAGCAGTTCCAGCACCTCGCCCTGTACGGTAACGTCGAGCGCCGTGGTCGGCTCGTCGGCGATCAGCACGTCCGGTTCCAGCGCCAGCGCCATGGCGATCATCACGCGCTGGCGCATGCCGCCCGACAGTTCATGCGGAAATTGTCTTAGCCGGCTTTCGGCTTCCGAAATGCGCACCGCCTTCAGCGCCTCGACGGCACGCTGGCGGGCCTGGCTGGGCGACAGGCTGGTATGCGCCTCGATGGATTCGGTGAGCTGGCGGCCGATCGACAGCACCGGGTTGAGCGAGGTCATCGGTTCCTGGAAGATCATGGCGATGCGGTCGCCGCGAATGCGCCGCATCCGGCGTTCGTCGAGGGCGGTCAGCTCGGTCTCGCCCAAATGGACCGTGCCGGCGGAGATGCGCGCCGCGGGCTGCGGCAGGAGCTGCATGATGGCCAGCGCGGTCATCGATTTGCCCGAGCCGGACTCGCCGGCGATGCACAGCGTCTCGCCGCGGGAGAGCGTCAGGGAGAGGTTGGAGACGACCTCGCGGGAGCCCTCCTCGCCGCGCACGGAGACGGAGAGGTTGGTTATGGTGAGGATGCGGTCTGGGGTCATTGCGAGGACAGGATTCTGAGAAGTTTGTTGCGGCACGCCCCCCTCTGTCCTGCCGGACATCTCCCCCTCAAGGGGGGAGATTGGCAGCTTCGCCGACTCGCCTTCTTGATGACGATGATGGTTGGCGAAGACCGAGGTGACATCCGATCTCCCCCCTTGAGGGGGAGATGCCCGGCAGGGCAGAGGGGGGTGCGGCGCTGACCCAACCTCATTCAAACACGCAACGGGGAAAATAGAACGACACCACCCAGTTCGGAATGTCGACAATCTCGCTGATGCGGAGATCGCCGCAGACCGAGGCCAGCATGTAGGCTTCGACCGGGTCGATCTGGTAGTGGCCGGCGAGCAGGTCGACCATCTGGGTAACCGCTTCCTTCGCGCCACTCATCAGGTCCGGACCGATCCCCGTCGTCACCTCATAACCCTTGGCATCGAGATGCCTGGTCACCGGCCCCGGCGTGGTGAAGCGCGGCGTCTTCAGCCGCGCATCTTTCACCAAATCGAGTTTCAGCACGACATCCATCGGGCTTTCGATCGCCGTGCCGCAGACCTCGCCGTCGCCTTGCGCGGCATGGGTGTCGCCGACCGAGAACAGCGCGCCCGCCACCTCCACCGGCAGATAGAGCGTGGTGCCGGCGGCGAGATCGCGAATGTCGAGATTGCCGCCGACGCGGCGCGGCGGCACCACCGAGTGGTGGCCCATCTCGGCCAACGCATTGCCGATCGTGCCGGCGAATGGTTTCAGCGGCACGCGCGCATTTTTGCCGAACAGCGCCGGTTCGAGCGAGACGGCGTCGTATTTCCAGATGTTCAGCGCCGGCTCCTTGAAGTCGTCGGCGAGCAGGCCAAAACCCGGAATGTTCGCCGTCCAGCCGAAGCCGGACGGTTTGAACATGTCGATCGTCACCTTCAGCGCGTCGCCCGGCTCGGCACCCTCGACGAAGATCGGCCCGGTGACCGGATTGATCTGGCCAAAGTCGAGCTTGGCAATGTCGGCGGCGGTGCTATCCGGCTTCAGCTGGCCACCGCCGGCATCCAGGCACCGGAACTCGATGGTCGAGCCGGGCGCCACACGCTCAGCCGGGACAAACGAATTGTCCCAGCCGAAATGGTGATGGCGCCCATGGATGGTGTAGTCGCAGTTATTGCACATCTTTTACGTACACATTGTCGTAGTTGATCGGGATATGGACCGGGTCGACATAGAGATTGTCGGCGCCGCCCATGCGGGCCGATTTCATGGTGAAGCGCTGCTCGTTGAAGACCGGCGCCCAGGGCGCGTCCTCCATCACCTTGTCGTAGATGGCGCTCCACATCTTGTCGCGCTCGGGGGCCTTGGCCGGGTCGACCACCGAGTCGGCCTCGGCCGCCTTGGCATCGAGATCCTTGTTGCAATACCACGACCAGTTCCAGCCGCCGGGAACCGCGCCGGCGCAACCGAGGATCGGGCCGTAGAAGTTGGACGGATCGGGGAAGTCGGCGATCCAGGCCATGCCGCCCGACCAGATCATAGGCGCGCCGGCCTTGTCGCCGCCGGCGGCAATGACGTTGGCCTGCGCCAGCGACTGGATGCTGGCCTTGATGCCGATCGCCGCCAGGTCCTGCTGGATCGCCTGGGCGATGCGCGGGTTGGGGTCGGTGTTCATGGCGAACAATTGCGTCTCGAAGCCATCGGGATGGCCGGCCTCGGCCAGCAGCGCCTTGGCCTTGGCGACGTCATAGGGATAGCCTTTGTACTCCTTGTCGTAGCCCGGCATCGACGGCGGCAGCGGCTGGTTGGCCGGCACGGCGCGACCGTTGATGATCTGGATGATGCGCGCCTTGTTGAGTGCCATGTTGACGGCCTGGCGCACCTTCACATTGTCGAACGGTGCCATGGTGGTGTTCATGGTGACGTAGCCGGTGTGCAGCTGGCCGCCTTCGACGACGCGCGCCTTCTGCTCGGGATCGGTCATAACCTCCTGGAATTTTGCCGGCGGAATGCCGTCGCCGGGCACGTCGATCTCGCCCTTCTGCAGGCGCAGCAGCGCCACGATCGGCTCCTGGCCGATCTCGAAGGTGATCTTGTCGAGATGCGGCAGGCCCTTGTGCCAGTAGTCCGGGTTGCGCTCGAAGACGATGCGCTGGCCGAGCGTCCACTCGGCCAGCTTGAAGGCGCCGGTGCCGACAGGGTGCTTGCCGAAATCGGCGCCGTATTTCTCGACCTCCTCCTTCGGCACGACATGCGAGAAGTTGATGGCCATGACGTGCAGGAAGGTGGCGTCCGGGCGGGTCAGTTCGAACTTCACCGTGTAGGGATCGACGACGGTGACGCCGGACAACGTCCCGGCCTTGCCGGCGGCGACATCCTCATAGCCCTTGATCGAGCCGAAGAAGCCGGCGCCGGGGCTCTGCGTCTTCGGATTGGTGACGCGGTCGAGCGAATATTTGACGTCGTCGGCGGTCATCTCGCGGCCGTTGTGGAACTTCACGCCATGGCGCAGCTTGAAGGTGAAGGTCTTGCCGTCGGGCGAAATCTCGTAGCCCTCGGCGAGGTCGGGCTTGAGGTTGGTGGTGCCGGGCTCGTAGTCCATCAGCCCGTCGAACAGGCTCTTGATCATCGACCAGTTCTGCCAGTCATAGCCGATCGCCGGATCGAGGGTCGCGACGTCGTCCTTGTAGGTGATGGTGATGGCGCCGCCCTGCTTGGCGTTGGGATCGATCGTGTCCTCGGCCCGGGCGCTCGTCATGCCAAGCATCAGCGCCAGCGCCGATGCGGCCACGGTCGATGCGAGAAACTTTTTCATTGTTATGTTCCCTTTCTCTGTTTGTGTTCTTGGTTTCATCCGAGCCTGATGCTCATCTCAGTTTGATACGGGGATCGATGAAGGGCGCGATGATGTCGGCCAGGAGGTTGCCGAGCACGATGGCGAAGGCCGAGACCAGGGTGACGCCCATGATGATCGGGATGTCGACGCGCTGGATGGCTTGCCACGCCAGCTGACCGATGCCGGGCCAACCGAACACGCTTTCGACGACGACGATGCCGCCCATGAAAATGCCGATGTCGATGCCGATCATGGCGATGACCGGCAGGATGGCGTTGGGCAGAGCATGGCGGAAGATGATGGCGCCGCGCGCGATGCCTTTCGCACGCGCGGTGCGCACATAGTCCTGGCGCAGCACGTCGATCATCGACGAGCGCATCATGCGCGCGTACCAGCCGGCGCCGAGAATGCCCATGGTCAGCGAGGGCAGCACGAGGTGGCGCCACGTGCCGTAGCCGCCGATCGGGAACCAGCTGAGCCGCACGGCAAAGACATAGAGCAGCAGCAGACCGACGACGAATTGCGGCGCCGAGACGCCGACGAAAGAGGCGACCATCAAGGTCTGGTCGGTCGCGGTGCCGCGCTTGACGGCGGCGACCAGGCCCATGGATAGGCCGATCAGCAATTCGCACAAAATGGCGCCGAGCATCAGAAGCAGGCTCGCCGGCAGCCGCGAGACGATGAGCTCGGCCACCTCGGAGCGCTGGATATAGGAGCGGCCGAGATCGCCGCTGACGAGCTTGGTCAGATAGTGCCAGTACTGGACGATGAAGGGCTGGTCGAGGCCGAGCTGCTGGCGGATGTTCTCGACCGTCTGCGGCGTGGCGCTGCGGCCGGCGATCTGGCGCACCGGATCGGCGGGCAGGAGATAGAGCAGCGCGAAAGTGATCAGCGAGACGCCGAGCAGGATCAGCAGCGACTGGATCAGGCGGCGGCCGAGATAGGCGATCATGCCCGGCCCCTCTGTGTCGGGTCGAGGATGTCGCGCAGCGCATCGCCGATCAGGTTGAAGGCCAGCGCCAGCGCCAGGATCGCGGCGCCGGGGAAGAACACCAGCCAGGGTGCGGCCTGAAAGTAGGTCTGGTTCTCGAAGATGATGTTGCCCCAGGACGCCGTCGGCGGCTGCACGCCGATGCCGAGGAAGGAGAGCGTGGCTTCGAGCAGCACGGTGGTCGAGATGCCGAGCGTGCCCCAGACGATGATGGTCGGCAGGAGATGCGGCAGGATGTGGCGAAACAGGATGCGCGGCGCGCTCGCCCCGATGGTACGCTCGGCATCGATGAACTCTCGTTCGGCGAGCGAAGACGTTTCGGTGTAGATGACGCGGGCGGTCTGCACCCAGTTGACCAGGGCGATGACCATCGCAACGATCCACAGGCTGGGCTGGAATACCGCCGCCAGGCAGATGGCGAGCAGAAGCGCGGGAAAGGCCATCATCAAATCGGTGAAGCGCATCAGCGCGCTGCCCATCCAGCCGCGGAAATAGCCCGCGGTGACGCCGACAAGCGTACCGATGAACAGCGCCACGCCATTGGCGACGATGCCGATGATCAGCGAGGTGCGCGCGCCATAGAGGATGCGGGTCAACAGGTCGCGCCCGAGCAGGTCGGTGCCCAGCCAGAATTTTGCGCTCGGCGGCAAAGGCGAGCCCTCTATGGTCAGGCCGTCGAACATCTGTTCGTTGGGATCATAGCCGGTCAGCCACGGCGCCAGGATCGCGCCCGCGACGACGACGGCGACGATGATCAGGCCGAGCAGCGCCAGGCGGCGCTTGACCAGCCGGCGCCAGATGCCGGCGCGCGGCTTGGCCGGCATGCGCCCGGCCGTGAGATCAGGCGCGATGGGACTGGTCATCGCCGCTCTCTTTCCCGGTCTTGGCCTCTCCCGTTACTTCCTCGGTCATCGCCACGATACGGCGCGCGGCGTCCTCGACGCTGATCTGCCAGCTCATTGCCAGCGAGCGCAGCTGCGCATAGGCGCGGTCGTCGTCGCCGCCTTTCGACAAGGCCGAGACAGCCCGCACGATGGTCTGGCGTTCGGCGACTCGCTGGCGCAATGCGAAAATTTCGCCGGCTAAATGTTTTCTCGCCTCGAACCCCTGGCGTGCGATGAGCAGCGCGCTGTAGACGCCGGCATTGCCGACCGGCTTCAGGAGCTGGGCGTCGGCCTTGTGCGACAGCGCCCATTCTATGCGCCCCGGCGCCTCGGAGCCGATCAACGCCACCAGCGGCATCGGCGCCTCGCCCGGCTTCCAGGGGAATTGCTCGTCGAAGCCGAGATCGGCGTCGAAGAAGACGAAGTCCGCCGCCAGCGCTTCCGGCGCCAGTTCCGGCCAGCAATCGACGGTGACAAGCCCGATGGCCGACAATTGCCTGGTGATCGCCTGCACCGTCGGGTGCGGGCGATGCAGGACGAAGGCCCTGGCGCCGCCAAGGTTGGGGATGCGCGGGGTCCGGGTCACGACACCACCCGCAGGCGCGGCCGCCCGAATGTTTTTGCGGGGTCGTAGCGCGACAGATAGGGGTCCGGCGCGACCTCGTCCTCGCGGCTGACGACTTCGAAGAACCCGTCCGCGATCCGGCCGATGATGACAGGCAGCGTGGCGTGCTGGGAATGCGCGTCGATGGCGATCGGGCCGAGCCGGGTGGAGAAGCGCCGCTCGGCGAAGGTTTTTGAAAATTCCGCCGGACCGGCGTCGGGATTACGCGACAGCACATCGGCCATCACTTGCACCGAGGCATAGGCGGAGGCTTCGAATGAGGACGCGAAGGCGGCCGGCCTTGGCGCGAAATAAGGCCCGACCGACAGATGGCCCCTGCCCGTTTCCCCGATCGCCGGCAGTTCACCCTCGGTGAGGTTGCAGGAGATCACCGGGCAAGACTCAGGACTGAAAGCCGCATCCTCGCCCGCCAGATCACGATAGGCCGCCAGGAAGGCATAGGACGAGGTGCCGATCAGATTGTTGAGGATGAAATTGGGGCGCGTCGCCCGGATCTCGGCGATCAGCCGCGACACGTCGGTCTCGCCGATGCGCAGATAGCGCTCGCCCAAAACCTTGCCGCCGGCGTCGGCGATCAGGTCGCGCGCGACGCGGTTCATCTCCCAGCCCCAGATATAGTTCGAGCCGAGCAGAAAACCGTTGGCACCGAAGCGCGGCACGACATGGGCCAGCAGCGGCACCAGATGCTGGTTGGGGCAGGCATGCATGTAGACGACATGCTCGTTGGCCTCGAAACCCTCATAGGGGCAGGCATACCAGAGCATGCCGCCGGCCTTTTCCAGCACCGGAATCGTCTCCTTGCGGCTCCATGAGGTGACGCAGCCGACGACGTGGCGCGCGCTGCTGGTCCTGAAAATGTCCTCGCATAGCGTCGCGTAGCGATCGGCATTGCTTTGCGGGTCGCGCTCAACCGGCATCAACTCGATGCCGGAGCTCCTGTCGGCATTGATGTCGGCGATGGCGCGCATGGCGCCGATGCGGCACGCATCGGAAACGAGCTGATAGCTCCCGGAGCGGGAATAGAGGATGCCGATCTCGATGCGCCGTTTCAAACAGAACCCCAGAAATGACAATGCCCCGCAGCCAGCGCCGGGAAAGGCGAGGCATACGAGGCATGTTTGCCGCCCGGCGATCAGAGCCGGTATTTGCCTTAGCGTATTCGGTCCGGCGGCTCAGTCAAGCCCTCAACGCCATCGCGTCAAACACCGAGTGTCCGGCCATCGCTGGTTCCCGCGAAATCCGCTGTCGCTATTTGGCCGCCGGCCTGTGTTGGCGGGCATAGGCCACGCAAGCATCCACGGTGCTGACACAAAGCGCGTCGCGCTTGTTCGGCAGGTTGTTGTCGCCGGCGTAGGCAACTTCGGCGACGCGGCCGTCGACCATGCGGACCTGCGTGTCGCAGTAACCGCCGGGAGCGACATTGACGGAACCGCCGACCGTCGGGATCGCCCCCACGGCTAAAGCAGGAACGACGACGCTGAGATTGCCGCGCTGGACGACACGCTTATAGGTCCAGATCTGCCCGGACTGGCCGACATCCGCGGTGGCGGTCGGAAACCCCGCGCACATTCGAACGTCGGCTTCGCTGAGACCGACCATCTCCTTGCGAGCCGCCGCCGCGGTGGGATCGACCTTGGTCATGCGCGACGTATCGTCGGGGACGACGCAGGAAGACTGGACGACGAGGATGAGGCCAGAAAGGGCAAGCTTTCGAATACAGGGAAATGTCATACCGATTAGTTGAGATCGCGTGGCGCCCGGCCGCCCTCTCTACCTAGGCAAGCAGACCGCCGGATCAACCCGCACGCCTTCACGAAAGGTGGCTGAGCAAACCGCGGAGCTTTTTGCACTTCCGCTCGCCATGGATGAACCCGCCGGACGAAGGACATCCATCATTTCCGGGCAATGTCCTCGAAGCGCGTCCTGTGCTCCCTTCCCCGGAATTTTTGAGAGAATATTTCCGGCTTCGCCGAGAATGGCGAAACGTGTTCTTTGATAAAATCGATAGAATTTCTGACGATGTGATCAAGGCTGGGCAATCCGCCTTGCTGCCGTGACTTCACAACCGCAGAGATCAATCATGTCCGACTTCAACACCACTTCGTCTTTTTCCCCCAGGTCAACCCTGAACCGCCGCAGCGGCCTGGCTCTGCTGTTCGCCTCGGCTGTCGCGATCGGCAGCCTGATGGCGCCGCATGCGTCGTTCGCCGAGGACAAGAAGGCAATCAAGGTCGGCATCATCAGCGGCGAGGACGAGGATGTCTGGCGCGTCGTGGTCGCCAAAGCCGCCGAGAAGGGCCTGAGCATCGAGACCGTGGTGTTCAACGACTACACCCAGCCCAACGAGGCGCTGGAGCGCGGCGAGATCGACGCCAACGCCTTCCAGCACCAGCCTTATCTTGATAACCAGATCAAGACGCAGGGCTACCATATCGTACGCGTCGGCTATACCGGCGTGTGGCCAATCGGCCTCTACTCAAAGAAGTACAAAAAGGTCGCGGACCTGCCGGAGGGCGCGGTGATCGGCCTGCCGAACGACCCGTCCAACGAAGGCCGGGCGCTGCGCGTGCTGCAGAATGAGGGCGTGATCAAGTTGAAGGACGGCACCGGCATTCTCGCGACCACCGCCGACATCGCCGAAAATCCCAAGAAGGTCGAGATCAAGGAACTCGACGCCGGCATCGTCGGCCGTTCGGTCGAGGACCTCGACGCCGCCGTGGTCAACACCGACTGGGCGCTGAAAAGCGGCCTGACGCCGGAAAACCGCATCGCCCAGGAGCCTATCGCAGACAATCCCTACCGTAACTTCATCGCGGTGAAGGCCGGCAACGAAAACGAGGCCTGGGTGAAGACGCTGGTGGCGTCCTACCAGAACGACGCGGTCAAGGCCGAGTTCGACAAGGTCTACAAAGGCACAGGCCTCAGCGCCTATTAAGACCATCCGGGCACTGATGTGCCTTGACCGGGACAGCGGTCCGCGCAATGCGCGGGCCGCGATCGTATTTTCAGGATCCGCCTATGAACCAGCATTTCACCGCAACCACAGAGCCCGGGGATCAGGCCGCTACACAGGACGTGGTGCGGCTTGTCGACCTGAAGCGCCGTTTCGGCGCGACGGCGGCGCTCGACGGCATTTCCTTGACGGTGCGCAAGGGGGAGATCCTCGGCATTATCGGCCGCAGCGGCGCCGGCAAATCGACGCTGATCCGCTGCCTGAACGGGCTGGAGCGTCCCGATTCCGGCGAGGTCTTCATCGAGGGCCGCGAGATCAGCCGGCTTGGCGAGCGCGACCTGCAGCCGCTGCGGCGGCGCATCGGCATGATCTTCCAGCATTTCAACCTGCTAACGGCCAAGACGGTCGAGGACAATGTGGCGCTGCCGCTCAAGATCGAGGGCCGGCCGAAGGCGGTGCGGCTGAAGCGAGCGGCAGAACTGCTCGATCTCGTCGGCCTCTCGGAGAAGGCGAAAGCCTATCCGGCGTCGCTGTCCGGTGGCCAGAAGCAGCGTGTCGGCATTGCCAGGGCGCTTGCCGCGCGGCCAGCGCTACTTCTGTCGGACGAGGCGACCTCGGCGCTCGACCCGGAGACGACCCGCTCCATCCTTGCCTTGCTGAAAGATATCAACCGGCGGCTCGGCCTGACCATCCTGCTGATCACCCATGAGATGGAGGTGATCCGCTCGATCGCCGACCGCGTGGCGGTGATCGACGCCGGGCGCATTGTCGAGGAAGGGCCAGTCTGGTCGGTGTTCGCCGATCCACGTTCCGAGATCACCCGCAGCCTGCTCGGCGCCATCCGCCCGCAGCTTCCGCCGGAGCTGGCGGCGCGGCTGCTGCCGGCGGGCGGCACCGAAACGATCTTGCGCGTCGACGTGGCAGGCGAGGCCGCGCGGGCCCCGCTGCTGTCCGACCTCGCCGCCGCCGTGCCCGGTGCTTTTCGCCTCATCCATGGCGGCATCGACCATATCCAGCAACAGCCGGTCGGAACGCTGTTCCTCTCCATCCCCGGCAATCACGCAAGCCACCTCGCAGAAGTGATCACATTCCTGAAGTCCCGCCAGGCGCGGGTGGAGGTACTTGGCCATGTCGCCGATCCTGTTTGAGCTTCTGTTGCGATCGATCTGGGAGACGGTGCTGATGACGGCCGCCTCCGGCCTGATTTCCCTGGTCTGCGGCCTGCCGCTCGGGCTGGCGCTGATTGCCACCGAACGCGGCGGCATTGCCGAAAGCCCGTGGGTGAACCGCGTGCTCGGCGCCGTCATCAACGGCTTCCGCTCGGTGCCCTTCATAATCCTTCTGGTGGCGCTGATCCCGGTGACACGGCTGATCGTCGGCACGTCGATCGGCACATGGGCGGCGATCGTGCCGCTGTCGATCGCCGCCACGCCCTACTATGCGCGCATCGCCGAAGTGTCGCTGCGCGAGGTCGACCACGGCCTGATCGAGGCGGCGCGCGCCATGGGCGGCAACCGCTGGACGATCATCCGCGAGGTGCTGGTGCCGGAAGCGCTGCCTGGCATCGTCGCCGGCTTCACGGTGACGCTGGTCACACTCATAGGCGCCTCGGCGATGGCGGGCGCCATCGGCGCCGGCGGGCTGGGCGACCTCGCCATCCGCTACGGCTATCAGCGGTTCGAGACGTCGGTGATGATCGCCGTGGTGATCGTGCTGATCATCCTGGTCTGCGGCATCCAGTGGGTGGGTGACCGGCTGGTGGCGAGACTGGATCGGCGGGGGTGATGAGCCGGCTGAACGTTGACCGGAGCCTCCCCAATTTTCGTCATACCAGGGCGGAGCAGCCGCGAAGCGGCGTCGCGGAGACCCTGGTATCCACGCCGGGACCTCGACCGAAAGTGCAGCGGATCAGGTTCTGCGCCGTCGCAACGCTCTGAGGTCGCGGCATGTATCTCGGGTCTGCGCCGCGTCGCTACGCTCCTTGCTCCGCCCGCGGATGACGAAGACGTTTCGGCTAATCGCCAAGGCAATCCATCGACGCAACCGGGCTAGCCTCCCAATCTTATCCCTTCCGGGTCGAAGAATGGCATCGGCGCGACGACCGCGCGTACTGGCTTGCCGTCTATGTCGATGCTGAGTCCGGTTCCGACCGAGGTGAACGGCAACCGCAAATGCGCTGTCTTTCCGATCGTCGTCGGAGACGGAAACGACATGTGCTGCGGCGATCCCGGCGCGGTGAGAAACGGCACAAGGATCGACAGTTTTAGCCGGCGCGTTGCTTTTCCGTTGCTTCGCGATCGACGGCTCCTGCCGACAGCACGACGCCGAATTTTTCCCAGGCTTGCCGTGGAGTATAGTACCCCAGGGCCACATCGCGCAGCACCTGATCGGCATCGCGCTCACGCGGATCGCCATAGCCGCCACCGCCCGGCGTGCCGACGCGCACGCGGTCCCCGGCCTTGAGCGGAATGTCCTGCTCCTTGGAGAGGTGCGGCGGTATGTGCTGTTCGCCATTGCGGAAGACGATCACCCTGTTGGGCTCGCCATCCCCGCCGCCAAGGGCGCCCTGCGGGCCGAAGCGGCCATGGTCCATGACGAAGGAGGCACGCGCCTCGCCGCGCAGGATCTCGACCTCGTAGGCGAGGCCAAAACCGCCGCGATGCTTGCCGGCGCCGCCCGAGCCTTCGCGCAAGGCATAGTGCCGGTAGAGCACCGGAAAGGCCTGCTCCATGATCTCGACCGGCGGCGACTTGGAGATGCCGATGGTCGAGCAGCCATTGGTGAGGCCGTCATGGCCTGAATTGCCGCCGTAGCCGCCGCCGGAAATCTGGTACATGACGTAGTCGCGGCCGCGCGCGGGATCGTTGCCGCCGAGCGCGAAATTGCCGCTGGAGCCGGCTGGAGCCGCCGTCACCTTGTCCGGCAACGCCTGCACCATGGCCGCGAACACCGCCTCGGCGATGCGCTGCGACACCTCGGCCGCACAGCCCGATACGGGGCGCGGATACTTCGCGTCGAGGAAGGTGCCTTCCGGCCGCTTGACGATCAGGGGCTCGAAAGCGCCGGCGCTGATCGGCACATCGGGGAAGATGTGGCGCATGGCGAGATAGACCGAGGACAGGGTCGTCGCCAGCACGCTGTTCATCGGCCCCGCACAGGGCTTTGACGACCCTGAAAAGTCGAAAGTCAGCGTGTCGCCCTTCTTGTCGACGGCGAGCGCGATGGTCAGCGGTTCGTTGACCACCCCGTCGGAATCGACAAAGGCCTTGGAGCGGTAGGTGCCGTCGGGAATGGCCGCTATGTTGGTGCGCATCTGTTCGGCGGCACGGCGGCGCAGTTCGGCGATCGCTTCGACAACCGTTTCATCCCTGTAACGATCCAGGATTCCATTGAGCCTGTCCTGGCCGATCAGCAGCGCGGCGGCCTGGGCCCGGATGTCGCCGATGCGCTGGTCGGCAACCCGGATGTTGGAGCAGATGATGGCGTAGATTTCGGGATCGAGCACGCCCTTCTTGAACAGCTTTACCGGCGGCAGCCGCAGGCCCTCCTGCTCGACCGCGGTGGCCGAGGCCGAAAAGCCGCCCGGCACCGAACCGCCAATGTCGGGCCAATGGCCTGTGTTCGACAACCAGCAGAAGATCTTTTCACCCCGATAGACCGGCATGACGAAGCGCACATCCATCAGATGCGTGCCGCCGAGATAGGGGTCGTTGACGATATAGATGTCGCCCGGCTCAGGCGGCAGGCAGCGGCCATCGGCGATCATCTCGATCACCGTCCTGGTCGAATATTGCATGACGCCGACAAACACCGGCAGGCCCTGGCTGCCTTGTGCGATCAGCGAGCCATCGACGGCCGAATAGATGCCGTCCGAGCGGTCATTGGCCTCGGCGATCACCGGCGAGAAAGCGGCGCGGGAAAAGGTCAGGTCCATCTCGTCGCAGACCTGCTGCAACGCGGCCTGGAGAACCGAAAGGGTAATGGCATCGAGCTTCATTTCAGGCCTCGCCAATGTCGATGATGATGTTGCCGTCGGCGTCCGATCGCGCGCGGTCGCCGGGTTCGAGCACGGTCGTCGCGTCCATCTGTTCGAGGATCGCCGGGCCTTCGATGACCGCGTCGAGCGGCAGCTTTTCCCTGATATACACCGGCGTGTCATGCCAGCGCCCGCCATACCAGACCGGCCTGATCTCGCGCCGCGCCTCGTCGAGCGTCTTTGCCCGCCCGGCCGGATCGATCAGGCGTGACAAGTCGATCGCCGGACGCACGCCGGTTACCGAGGTGTTGAGGTTGACGAGATTGGCGCGGATTTCCGGCAGCTCCACCTTGAAGCGGGCGAAATAGGCTTTTTCGAACAGGGACTGCAATTCGTGCCGGGTAACCGACGAGGACGGCAACGGCACGTTGATGATGTGGGTCTGGCCGACGAATTGCATGTCGGCGGAGTGGGTGACGCGGATCGTTTCCGGCCTCACCGCTTCCTTGGCAATCAGCGCCTCGCCTTCGTTACGGTGCCGTTCCAATACTCGGTGGAGCTGGCTTTCATCAAGCACGGCCACGGGTTGGTTGATGGTGTTGACGAAGTCATGGCGCAGATCGGCGACGACGCAGCCGAGCGCATTGGTGATGCCGGGACGCGCTGGCACCAGCACTTTGGGCAGGCCGAGTTCGCGCGCGAGCGCCGTCGCATGCAGCGGCCCGGCGCCGCCGAAGGCGAACAGCGCGAAATCGCGGGGATCATGGCCGCGCGATACCGAGACCATGCGGATGGCGCCGGCCATCTTCATGTTGCCGAGCCTGAGCACCGCGCCCGCCGCCTCGACACCCGACAGGCCCGTCGCCTTGCCGATCCTGTCCTCGAAGATGCCCGTGACGCGCTCTGATGTGACCGGATTGTCGACGGCGAGCAGCTTCTTCGGCGCCAGCCTGCCGAGCACCAGATTGGCGTCGGTGATCGTCGGCTCGGTCCCGCCGCGCCCGTAGCAGATCGGGCCGGGATTGGCGCCCGCACTTTCCGGACCGACCTGGATTAGGCCGGCCGCGTCGACGCGGGCGATCGAGCCGCCGCCGGCGCCGACCGTGTGCACCGCCACCATCGGCACATGGATCGGCATGGCATATTCGATCTCGATCTCGTTCGAGACAGCCGGTTCGGCGTTGCGGATCAGCGCCACGTCGGTCGAGGTGCCGCCCATGTCGTAGGTGACGAGATTTTCAAAGCCGGCGCGCTTGCCCGTATAGGCGGCGGCGATGACGCCGGAGGCGGGGCCCGACATGACCGTCTTGGCCGATTCACGTGTGACGAAGCGCGCCGAGATCATGCCGCCATTGCCATTCATGATGAGAAAATCGCGGGCATAGCCCTTGTCGGCCAATTCCGTGCGCAGACGCTCGACATAGCGCTCCAGGATCGGCTGCACCGAGGCGTTGACCGAGGCGGTGACGCCGCGCTCGAATTCGCGCGCTTCGGACAACAGCGCGTGGCCCGTGGTGATGTAGCCGTTCGGCCAGAATTCGGCGGCGATTTCGGCGGCGCGGCGCTCATGCGACGGGTTGGCGTAGGAATGCAGAAAATGGATGACGAGGGATTCGCAGCCGGCCGCGATCAGCGCCTTTACCGCCTCGCGCATCTCGGCCTCATCAAGCGGCGTGCGGACGGCGCCTGATGCCTCGACGCGTTCGGACACCTCCAGGCGCAGATTGCGCGGGATGACCGGAACGAACGTGCCCGTCATGCCGTAGGGTTGCGGCCGCGTGCGCCGCCCAAGCTCGATCACGTCGCGAAAACCGCGCGTGGTGATCATGCCGGTTTTGGCCAGCCGGCGCTCCAGCACCGCATTGGTGGTGGTGGTCGTGCCATGCACGATGAGGTCGATGCCGTCGATCGGAAAGCCGGTGGCGCCGAGCGCCGAAACCACGCCAAAGGCCTGGTTGTCGACCGTGGTCGGGGTCTTGGCCAGATACACCTTGCCACCGTCCTTGCCGTCGATCAGGAGCAGGTCGGTGAAGGTTCCGCCGACATCGATGCCGGCGACGACGCTGCCCAGGGAATCCGGCGGCTGCACCGAAAAATTCTCTTTCATTGTCGAAACCCGAAATGCTGGGACTACGGATATGCCACAGTTTGGAAAGGTGTTTTACGGCGGCATCTTGACGCAAATATCGTTTGTATACTAATAAATTCCGGACACAAGAGCTTACCGCTTCGGTAGCGTGCATGGCACGCCGGAACCTGAATGGTTCGGGCGCGCACGGGAAAGTTTGGCGCCCGCGTCTGTAACTGGGCGAGAAGGTTGGAATTGATGAACACCACGCCCGCGTTCAATACCGCTGAAGCCCGCCCGCTGCAGTTTCCGATTCCGGCCAATGTCTATGCCGAGACGGTCGTCTCGGTGAAGCACTACACCGACCGGCTGTTCTCGTTCCGCATCACGCGCCCGCAGTCGCTGCGCTTCCGCTCGGGCGAGTTCGTGATGATCGGCCTGCCCAATGCCGAGAAGCCGGTATATCGCGCCTACTCCGTCGCCAGCCCGGCCTGGGACGAAGAGCTGGAATTCTTCTCGATCAAGGTGCCGGACGGCCCGCTGACCTCGGAACTGCAGAAGATCCAGGTCGGTGACACGGTCATCATGCGCCAGAAGTCGACCGGCACGCTGGTTGTCGACGCGCTGACCCCGGCCAAGCGCCTGTTCATGATCTCGACCGGCACCGGCATCGCGCCCTTTGCCAGCCTGCTGCGCGACCCCGACACCTACGAGAAATTCGATCAGCTGATCCTGACCCACACCTGCCGCGACAATGCCGAGCTGATCTACGGCCAGGAGTTGGTGGCGGCACTGGAAAGCGACCCGCTGATCGGCGAGCTGACCGCCGGCCGCGTCACGCTGTACAATTCAACGACCCGCGAGGAATCGGCATGCATGGGCCGCATCACCGCGCTGATCGGCTCCGGCAAATTCTACAGTGATCTCGGCATCAAGAAGCTCGATCCCGAGACCGACCGCATCATGATCTGCGGCTCGATGCACATGTTGAAGGACGTCAAGGAGCTGGCCGAAAGCCTCGGTTTCCAGGAAGGTTCGCTCAGCCACCCCGCGAGCTTCGTCGTCGAGCGGGCCTTCGTCGGCTGAGACCAGCGCGTCTCCCGGAAACCTGATTTTGACCTTCCGGTCAAAAATCAGCTGCTTTCGCGGCCTTTTTCAGCTATCCCTCGCCTGAGGACTCGTGAAGCGCGGCTTCGCGGGTTATCGTCGTGCGTGTCGCCCAAAAGTGTCTAGGTTTTGGGAGAAGATGCGCACCAAGAGCGCACGCCGCTGAACGAAAGGGCAGGAGATGAGCAGCACAATCCGCGAAGCCGATCTTGGCACCAAGGTGACGCCGCTGCCGGCACGCGCAGCCGCCAATACGCCGGTGCCGCTGGACCATCACATCGCGCGCAATCCGGGCCTGAAACTCGACCTCGGTTTTCTGGAATCGGTGCGTAGCGTCAACCGCTCGGCGCTGGAGCGCCGCGTCGCCAGCCTGACCAAGCGGCGCTCGATCAAGGCCGACAACCAGGCCGCCTGGCTGCTGCGGGCGATCGCCTGCATGGACCTGACGACGCTCAACTCCAACGACACCGAGGAGCGCGTGCGCCGGCTCTGCGCCAAGGCGATCAACCCGCTGCGCCGCGACATCATGGAAGGCCTCGGCATTGCGGGCGAATCCATCCGGCCGGCCGCCGTCTGCGTCTACCATCCCTTCGTCGCCACGGCGGTCGACGCCGTGCGCGGCACCGGCATCCACGTCGCCGCCGTCTCCACCGCGTTCCCGCATGGTCTGGCGCCGCTGTCGACCCGGCTGCAGGAGATCGAGGCCTCGGTGAAGGACGGAGCCGACGAGATCGATGTCGTCATTCCGCGCGGCCTGGTGTTCGGCGCCAAGTGGCGCGAGCTTTACAACGAAATCGTTTCGATGCGCGCCGCCTGCGGTGACGCGCATCTGAAGGTCATTTTGGGAACCGGCGATCTCGCCACGCTGCGCAACGTCATGCTTGCCTCGATGGTGGCGATGATGGGGGGCGCCGATTTCATCAAGACCTCGACCGGCAAGGAAAGTGTCAACGCCACATTGCCCGTCGGGCTTGCCATGGTGCGCGCCATCAGGGCCTATTTCGAGGAGACCGGCTATCTCATCGGCTTCAAGCCGGCCGGCGGCATTTCCACCGCGAAAGTGTCGCTCGACTGGCTGGTGCTGATGAAGGAGGAGCTCGGCCGGCCGTGGCTGGAACCGGAGCTGTTCCGCTTCGGCGCCTCGAGCCTGCTGACCGACATCGAGCGCCAGCTCGAGCATCATCTGACCGGGCATTATTCGGCCAATCATCGCCACGCGATGGCCTGAGGCAAGCGAGGCTTTGAACGTGGAGCCATACGCAACGCCTGCCCTGACAATTATCTGGAGCGCTTCATGAACATTCTCGAACGCTATCACGCCATGGAATACGGCCCGGCGCCGGAAGCTCGTAATGAGGCGGACGCCTGGTTCGCGGCGCGCGATTTCGGCAAGGCGCTGTTCATCGGCGGCGATTGGAAGGCGGCGAGCGGCGGCAAGACCTTCGACACCAGCGAGCCATCTTCCGGCAAGCTGCTGGCCAAAGTCTCCGACGCCAATGCCGCCGATATTGACGCCGCGGTTTCCGCAGCAGCCAAGGCGCTGCCGAAATGGAGCGCCAGTTCCGGATACCAGCGCGCGAAAGTGCTCTACGCCATCGGCCGCGCCATGCAGCGCCACCAGCGCCTGTTCGCGGTGCTGGAGACAATCGACAACGGCAAGCCGATCCGCGAAAGCCGCGACATCGACGTGCCGCTGGCGATCCGCCATTTCATCCATCATGCCGGCTGGGCGCAGGCGCTGGACCGGGATTTTCCCGGCCACAAGGGTGTCGGCGTCGTCGGCCAGATCATCCCGTGGAACTTTCCGCTGCTGATGCTGGCCTGGAAGATCGCGCCGGCGCTTGCGGCGGGCTGTACCGTGGTGCTGAAGCCCGCCGAATTCACGCCACTCACCGCCATCTTGTTCGCCGAGATATGCGAACGCGCCGGTGTGCCGAAGGGCGTCGTCAATATAGTCCAGGGCGGTCCGGAAGCCGGTGCTGCGATCGTCAATCACCCCGGCATCCAGAAGATCGCCTTCACCGGCTCGTCCGAGGTCGGCAAGATCATCCGCAAGGCCACGGCGGGGTCAGGGAAAAAACTGTCGCTGGAACTCGGCGGCAAGTCGGCCTTCATCGTCTTCGAGGACGCCGATCTCGATAGCGCCGTGGAAGGGCTGGTCGACGGCATCTGGTTCAATCAGGGCCAGGTCTGCTGCGCCGGTTCGCGCCTGCTGGTGCAGGAAGGCATCGCCGACGCCTTGATCGCCAAGGTCAAGGTCAGGATGAGCCGACTGCGTGTCGGCAGCCCGCTCGACAAGAACACCGATATCGGCCCGCTGGTCGACCTGACCCAGCTCGACCGCGTCAAGGGACTGATCGCCGAGGGCGCCAGGCAGGGCGCCGTCTGCTGGCAGCCCGATGCAACGCTGCCGTCGTCGGGTTACTATCATCTGCCGACGCTCGCCACTGGCGTTTCGCCGGCTAATATCCTGGCGCGGGAAGAAGTGTTCGGGCCTGTGCTCGCCACCATGACCTTCCGCAACACCGAGGAAGCGATCGAGCTCGCCAACAACACGCGCTATGGCCTGGCGGCCTCGGTGTGGAGCGAGAACGTCAATCTTGCCCTCCATGTCGCACCGCAGCTGAAGGCCGGCGTGGTCTGGGTCAACGGCACCAACATGTTCGACGCCGCCTGCGGCTTCGGCGGCTATCGCGAAAGCGGCTTCGGCCGCGAAGGCGGGCGCGAGGGCATGTTCGAATATCTCGCGGCGAAACTGCCGCTCGGCCCGGTCATCAAACCGGCGACATCCTCCGCGCAGCCCGTCGAGCAGGCCGATGGCGTGGCAATCGACCGCACGGCAAAGCTGTTCATCGGCGGCAAGCAAGTGCGCCCCGACGGCAATTACTCGATTGCCGTCGCGACGGCCAAGGGCAAACTCGCCGGCGAAGTCGGGCTCGGCAGCCGCAAGGATATCCGCGATGCGGTTTCGGCCGCCCGCGCCTGCAAGAGCTGGCCGGAGGCGACCGCTTATAACAGGTCCCAGGTGCTTTATTACCTGGCCGAGAACCTTTCCGGCCGCGCAAGCGAGTTTGCCGCCCGCCTCACCGAACTAACCGGGGCCAATGCCAAGGCCGCGCGCGACGAGGTGGAGCTCTCGATCGAACGGCTGTTTCTCTATGCCGGCCTCGCCGACAAGTTCGAGGGCCGCGTCCACCAGCCGCCGGCCCGAGCCGTGACGCTGGCGCTGCATGAGCCGGTCGGTGTCGTCGGCATCGTCGCGCCGGACAATCAGCCCCTGCTCGGCTTCATCTCGCTGGTCGCGCCGGCGCTGGCCATGGGCAACACGGTGATCGCCGTGCCATCCGAGCGCTATCCGCTGCTCGCCACCGATCTCTATCAGGTCATCGAATATTCCGACGTGCCGGCCGGCGCCATCAACATCGTAACCGGCCGCAGCGCCGAACTTGCCGGCGTGCTGGCCAAGCACGACGACGTCGACGGGCTCTGGCTGTTCACTGACGCCGAGACCTGCGCCAAGGCGGAAGCCGACTCCATCGGCAACCTCAAGCGCGTCTGGAGCGGCAATGGCCGCAGCCTCGACTGGGCCTCGGAAGAAGCCGCCGGCGATGCCTTGCTGCGCCGCGCCATCGAGGTGAAGAATGTCTGGGTGCCTTACGGGGACTGATGTTTGCGGTTGGTGATCGCGTTCGGGCTTGACGCCCGAACATATGTTCTTTAACGAGAAAAAACATCTTTATCAGTGAACTGGCATAGGCCGGACGATCGCGCCTGACTGGCACATGACGCCTTCGCCGGCCGCCGATAAAGGCAATTGACCCAAGCAGGCGAGGAAAAGATATGGCGAATCTGGCAGGCAAGGTCGTTGTCATCACGGCGGCGGCGCAAGGCATCGGCAAGGCAAGCGCGCTGGCCTTCGCCAAGGCCGGCGCCACCGTCCATGCCACCGACATCAACGAGACGCTGCTGGCGGAACTCGCCAAGGCCTCCGGCATCAAGACCCGCAAGGTCGACGTGCTCAACGACGAGGCGGTCAATGCCGCCTTTGCCGAGATCGGCGCCGTCGATGTGCTGTTCAACTGCGCCGGTTTCGTCCATTCGGGCTCGATCCTGGAGATGAAGGACACCGATCTCGATTTCGCCTTCAATCTCAATGTACGCGCCATGATCCGCACCATCCGGGCGGTACTGCCCGGCATGCTGGAGCGCGGCGACGGATCGATCATCAACATGGCTTCGCTCGCGAGTTCGACCAAGGGCGTGCCGAACCGCTTCGCCTATGGCGTCACCAAGGCGGCGGTCATCGGCCTGACCAAGGCGGTCGCCGCCGACTATGTCGGCAAGGGCATACGCTGCAACGCCATTTGCCCCGGCACCGTCGAAAGCCCGTCGCTGCAGGACCGCATGCACGCCCAGGGCGATTACGACGCCGCCCGCGCCGCCTTCATCGCCCGCCAGCCGATGGGCCGGCTCGGCACGCCGGAGGAAATCGCCGATCTCGCTGTCTACCTGGCCGGAGCCACCTACACATCGGGTCAGGCCTATAATATCGACGGCGGCTGGTCGATCTGAGCGCCGTCTGGAGACAATCGCGGGTAACCGGACGATCGGACTTGATGAAGGATCGGGAAGTCTGAAAATCCCGCTCGCCGGCTGTCAAAACACGCTGTCCACGCTTGTCGTGAAGCAGGCCGGTGGCTACGGTCCGCCCGGTTCCAGAGGGGCTGATGCCTCGGCGGAGAGTTTGTAGAACGGCCACGAGGCCGCAATCAGGAGAAGATGCATGAAACTGCTGCGCTATGGCGAGATGGGGAGCGAACGTCCCGGCCTGCTCGATGCGGATGGAACGATCCGCGATCTCTCCGCCCATGTCGCCGATATTGCCGGCACCACGCTTCATCCGGCCTCGCTGGATATGCTGTCGAAGCTCGACGCGAAGTCGCTGCCGGTGGTTTCCGGCAAGCCGCGCCTTGGCGCCTGCGTTGCCGGCACCGGCAAGTTCATCTGCATCGGCCTCAACTATTCCGACCATGCCGCAGAAACCGGCGCCACCGTGCCGCCTGAGCCGATCATCTTCATGAAGGCAAGCTCGGCCATCGTCGGCCCGGACGACGACGTGCTGATCCCGCGTGGTTCCGAGAAGACCGACTGGGAAGTCGAGCTCGGCGTGATTATCGGCAGAAAAGCCAAATATGTCAGCGAAGCCGATGCGCTCGACTACGTCGCCGGCTATTGCGTCGCGCACGACGTGTCGGAACGCGCCTTCCAGGCCGAGCGTCAGGGCCAGTGGACGAAAGGCAAGAGCTGCGACACGTTCGGCCCGACCGGCCCGTGGCTGGTGACCAAGGACGAAGTGGCCGACCCGCACAACCTTAAAATGTGGCTGACGGTCAACGGCAAGACGATGCAGAACGGCTCGACCAGGACCATGGTCTATGGCGTTGCCTATCTCGTCTCCTATCTTAGCCAGTTCATGTCGCTGCACCCCGGCGACATTATTTCGACAGGCACCCCGCCCGGCGTCGGCCTCGGCATGAAGCCGCCAGTGTTCTTGAAGGCCGGCGATGTGGTGGAGCTGGGTATTGAGGGGCTGGGACAGCAGAAGCAGACGTTCAGGGCTGACGTTTAAGCGCGCCCTTGCCTTCTCCCACAGGGGAGAAGGCAAGAAGCGTTGGCGCGTCCTACTTCAGCACCTTCCCATCCGGCCCAAACCGATACGTCTTCGCCGGATCGGGCGTCGTATAAAGCGTGGCGCCGGGTTCGGCGTCGTAGACACCGAAAATCCGCACGGTGATCAGGCCGGCCTTCTCGCAATCCAGATAAAGATTGGTGTCGGCGCCGAGATGCTCGGCATGGACGACAGTGCCCTTCCAGGCGCCGGATTTCGGATCGACGGTCAGGTGCTCGGGCCGCACGCCGATGGTCTTGGCTGTCTCGCCGAGCCGGGCGCCGTCGACGAAATTCATCTTCGGCGAGCCTATGAAGCCGGCGACAAACTCGTTTGCCGGCGAATTGTAGAGCTCCATCGGGCCGCCGATCTGCTCGATTCGGCCCGCATTGAGCACAACGATTTTGTCGGCGAGCGTCATCGCCTCGACCTGGTCGTGGGTGACATAGATCATCGTCGCCTTGAGCCGGCGATGCAGCTGCGCTATTTCCAGCCGTGTGTTGACGCGCAACGCCGCATCGAGGTTCGACAAGGGCTCGTCGAACAGGAACAGTTTTGGCTCGCGCACCACGGCGCGGCCGATGGCGACGCGCTGGCGCTGGCCGCCGGAGAGTTCCGCCGGCCGCCTTTCGAGATAAGGTTCCAGCGACAGCATGGACGAGGCAACACCGATGCGGCGGTCGATTTCCGCCGCCGGCGTGTTAGCCTGCTTGAGGCCGAGGCCCATATTGTTCTTCACCGTCAGATGCGGATAAAGCGCATAGGTCTGGAACACCATGGCGATGCCGCGTTTTGCCGGCGGCGTGACGGAGACGTCGTCGCCATCGATCAGCACCCGGCCCGAGGTCGAATCCTCCAGCCCGGCGATGACGCGGAGCAAGGTCGACTTGCCGCAGCCCGAAGGCCCGACAAAGACAACGAACTCGCCGTCCGTCACTTCGAGGTCGATGCCCTTCAGCACCTCGACCGGCCCAAAGGCCTTCTTCACGTTCTCGATCTTCAACGAGCCCACGGCAGTCCTCCAAATTGATGCGTGGGCGCGAAAGCACCCCCCTCTGGCCTGCCGGCCATCTCCCCCTCAAGAAAGGAGATTGGCAGCGTCGACCCAGGCTTTCTTCTTGCAATGTTGGTGATTGGCGAAGGCAACCGAGACAGTCGATCTCCCCCCTTGAGGGGAAGATGTCCGGTAGGACAGAGGGGGGCGCCGTAGGGCGCTGACGACGACAGCCTGGTCACAGTCGCACCGCCTTGCCGCTGCGCACGCTCTCGTCGGCGGCAAGGCAGACGGCGAGCGACCGCACCGCGTCGTCCATGTGTCTGGTGAGATCGATGTCCTCGCGGATTGCCTTGAGGACAAAAGCCTGTTCGAGATCGCAGAGATCCTGATGACCGGGTTCGCCTTCCATCGACAGCATCTCGTCCGGCCTGGCGAATTTGCCGTCCGGCCCGGTCGCGGCGCTGTGCAGACGGATGGTCGAAGTCTTGGTGTGGGTGTCGATATCGTCGGACCTCACGCCCTCCTTCATGACGATCGACACGCAGCCCTTGGGCGACATGACATCCTTCACGAAGAAGGCTGTCTCGGAAATCATCGGACCCCAGCCGGCCTCGTACCAGCCGACCGAGCCGTCATCGAACAGCACCTGCAGATGGCCGTAATTGTACATGGAGGGCGCCACCTCGTCGGTCAGCCGCACGCCCATGCCACGCACCTCGACCGGTTTGGCGTCGGTGATCTGCAGCATGACGTCGAGATAGTGCACGCCGCAATCGACGATCGGCGATGTCGTCCGCATCAACTGCTTGTGCGTCTCCCAGGTATGCCCCGAGGATTGCTGATTGAGGTTCATGCGGAACACGTAAGGACCGCCGAGCTTGCGCGCCTCGGCGATCAGCCTGATCCAGGACGGGTGATGGCGCAGGATGTAGCCGATCACCAGTTTCTTGCCATTGGCCTTGGCTGCGGCGACGACGCGCTTGGCGTCCGCCACCGTCGTTGCCAGCGGCTTTTCGACGAAGACATGGCAGCCGGCCTCGAACGCCTTTACCGCATAATCGGCATGGCTGTCCGAATAGGTGGCGACGCAGGCGACGTCGGGTTTTTCCTCGCGCAGGGCGTCGTCGAATGAGCGCCTGATGCCATAGCCGGACAGCCCTCCAGGCAACGGCACGTCGGAGCGATTGACCAGCGCCGCGATCTGAAAACCCGGATTGGTGTGATAGGCCAGCGCATGGCTGCGGCCCATATTGCCGAGGCCGGCGACGATTACTCGGAGGGGATTTGGGACGCGAAGGGGTGATTCTGAACTCACTTGACGGCTCCGGAAGTAATGCCGCGGATCAGCTGCCGCGAGAAGATGACGTAGAGGATCAGCACCGGCAGGATCGCCAGCGAGAGCGCGGCTAGGATGGCGTTCCAGTTGGTGACGAATTGGCCGAGGAAAAGCTGGGCGCCGAGCGTCACCGTCTTGGTCTCTTCCGACGGCGCCAGGATCAGCGGGAACCACAGATCGTTCCAGATCGGAATCATGGTGAAGACGGCGACCGTCGCCATCGACGGCCGCACCAGCGGCACCACCAGGCGGAAGAAGATGGTGTATTCGGACAGGCCGTCGATGCGGCCGGCGTTCTTCAGGTCGTCGGAGACCTGCTTCATGAATTCGGACAGGATGAAGACGGCCAGCGGCAGGCCTTGCGCGGTGTAGACCAGGATCAGCGCCGTCAGCGTGTTGACCAGCCCGCTCGCCACCATCAATTGCAGGATGGCGACGGTGGCGAGGCGGATCGGGATCATGATGCCGAGCGCCAGGTAAAGCCCCATCAGCGTGTTGCCGCGAAAGCGGTACTCCGACAGCGCGAAGGCAGCCATGGCGCCGAACAGCAGTACGAAGAACAGCGAGCCGACGGTGACGACGAGACTGTTCTGGAAATAATGGATGAAGTCACCCTGGCCGATCACCGTGGTGTAGCCGATCATGTCGAAGGTTTTCGGCGTCGGCGGCGTCAGCGGCGCGCCGAAGATGCCGGCGCGCGACTTGAACGAATTCATGATGACCAGAACCACCGGGAAAAGCGCGATAGCCGTGTAGGTCAGCAGAATCGCGTGGGCGCCGATGGTGCGCGGGAGTGAACGGGTGGCGATGCTCATCTCTTGCCCCTCAGAACTGGTAGCGACGCAGGCGCGTCTGGATGAGGAAGAGGTAGACGCAGACACCGCCGAGGATGATCAGGAACATGATCGTGGCGATGGTCGCGCCCATGTTGGGGTCGCCGACCTGCAGCTGGAAGCCGAAGAAGGCGCGGTAGAGGAAGGTGCCGAGGATATCGGTCGAATAGTTCGGCCCGGCGAGCGCGCCTTGCGCGGTGTAGATCAGGTCGAAGGCGTTGAAATTGCCGACGAAGGTGAGGATCGAGATGATGCCGATCGAGGGCAGGATCAGCGGCAACTTGATCTTCCAGAACTGCGACAGGCCGGTGATGCCATCACATTCGGCGGCCTCGATCACCTCTTCGGGGATCGACAGCAGCGCTGCATAGATCAGCATCATCGGGATGCCGATGAACTGCCACACGGAGATCAGGCTGAGTGCGGTCAGCGCGTACTGCTCCTTGCCGAGCCACGGCGTGAACAGGCTCTTCAGGCCGACGAAGTCGAGCAGATGCGGCGCCACGCCCCACAGCGGCGACAGGATCAGCTTCCAGGCGAAGCCGACGATGACGAAGGACAGGATGGTCGGCACGAAGATCGCGGTTCGATAGAAGGCCGAGAACCGGAGCTTCGGGCTGGACAGGAGCGCGGCCAAAAGCACGCCGACCGGGTTTTGCACCAGCATGTGGATGATGAAGAACCAGACGTTGTTGCGCAGCGCGTTCCAGAAATTCACCGACCAGTTCGGGTCGCCGAACAAAGTGCGGAAATTGTCCAGGCCGACGAAGATCTGGGACTGGTCGACGTTGCGGAACAGCGAAAGCTGCAGCGTGCCGGCCAGCGGCAGGATCATGATTGCCGTATAGACCAGCACCGCCGGCGCCAGGAAGACGGCGATATGCCAGCGGAACGGTCTTTTCGGTCGTGTTTGTGCGGCCATGAGTTCGGTCCCCGCCGTCTCTCGGTTCCAGACGATGTGATGCTAGATGATGCCTCGATGCATGACCCAACCTTGCCCGGCGCGGCAAGACAAGGCCTGCGACTGATCAGCTAGCCTTCCCCAACAAGAGCAAGGGTAAGGCCGTGAGGCAGAGCCGACAATCGCAATATGGAACAGGATAATCCGGAACCGGCCGGGCACGCGCCCAGCCGGCTCCGTTGCCTGAGCTCTTACTTGGCCGGCTTATACCAGCTGTCGAGGCCGGTCTGCAGCTTCTTGGCCGCGGCTTCGGGCGTATCAGTGCCGTTGATGACGTTGGCCGATTCAACCCAGGTCTCGTTTTCGAGGTTCGGCGTGCCGCGCGACAGGATCTGGTAGGTCGAGCGGATCGTCGACTTGCACTTGCCGCGCCAGGAGACGAATTCCTGTGCCAGCGGGTCCTGCATCTTCACCGGTGCGGAGTTCAGGCTGAAGAAGCCCGGCAGCGCGTTGGCGTAGATGGTGGCGAAGTCAGGCGAGGCCACCCAGGACAGGAAGGTCTTGGCCGCGTCCGCATGCTTGGAAGCCGCATTCAAGCCCATGCCGATATCGGTATGGTCGGAGACGTAGCAGGTGTCGCCGGCCTTCTCGACCGGCGGCGGGAAGGCGCCCATCTTGAACTGGGCCTGCGTGTTGAACAGGCCGATTTCCCACGAGCCGGCCGGGTAGATGGCGGCGCGGCCGAGCGTGAACAGGTTCTGGCTGTCCGGATAGGTCTGGGCTTCGAAGCCGTCGCCGAGATAAGGCTTCCACTTGGCCAGTTCCTCAAAGGGAGCGACCCAATCCTTGTCGGTCAGCTTCTGATCGCCCTTGATCAGCGCCTTGCGGCCGTCCTCGCCCTTCCAGTAGTTGGGGCCGATGTTCTGGTAGCCCATGGTCGCGGCTTCCCAGAGGTCCTTGGTGCCCATCGCCATCGGGATGTAGGTGCCGTCAGCCTTGATCTTGTCGAGCGCGGCGAAGAACTCGTCGCGGGTCTGCGGCACCTTGATGCCGAGCTTGTCGAACGCGTCCTTGTTGTAGATGAAGCCGTGGATGACCGACGCCATCGGCACGCAGAAGCTCGCCTTGCCGTCATCGGTCTGCCAGGCGGACTTGGCGACGGGCGAGAAGTTTTCCATGCCGGGCAGCGCGGAGAGATCGGCAAGGTTGCCCTTCTTGAACAGTTCGAGCGATTTGTCGAAGGGGCGACAGGTGATCAGGTCGCCCGCCGAACCGGCGGCGAGCTTGGCGCCGAGCGCGGCGTCATATTCGGTCGGAGCCGAGGGGGCGAACACCACCTTGATGCCGGGGTTCTTGGCTTCGAAGGCCGGGATCAGCTTGTCCTTCCAGATGGCAAGGTCGTCGCCGCGCCAGCTTTCGATGTTGAGCGTTACGTCCTCGGCGTGAGCCAATCCGGCCGAGCCGAGAATGCTTGTGCCCAGAAGCAGTGCCGTCAGTAGTTTCGTTGTCATGCTCATTCTCCCTGTTGACCTTTTTCAGGTTCGGTTTTGATGAGAACCTAGGCTTTGGAGCCCTTGTTCCCCTCGATCGCGGAAAGGGCTGGCCGCAGCTTATGGCCTGTCCGTTCCAGTATCTTCTGCGCCGCGTCGGCGCTGTCGGCGCCGGCGGCGAGCAGAATGGCGGTCTTGACCGCGCCGCCGCTCTTTTCGAGCAGGCTGGCGGCCTCTTCGTGGCCGCGGCCGCTGACGGCGGCAACGATGCGCGCCGCCCGGTCGCGCAGCTTCATGTTGTCGGCCATGAGGTTGACCATGTAGCCGTCATGGACATGGCCAAGATGAATGGCGGTCAGCGTCGACAGCATGTTGAGAGCGATCTTCTGCGCCGTGCCGGCGCCCATGCGGGTCGAGCCGGCGATGACTTCCGGCGGCGTTTCGAGCAGGATGGCGGTGTCGGCCTGCCGGAGCAGAGCCGAGTCCCTGTTGTTGGCGATGCCGATGGTGGCGGCACCCCGGCGCCGCGCGTCCTCGATGGCGCGCACCGCATAGGGCGTCGTGCCGCTGGCGGAAAGAGCGATCAGGCAATCGCCCGCGCCGATGCCGGCATTGGCGACCGCGGTCGACGCCTCCTCGGTATCATCCTCGGGCCCGCCGGCCAGCGTCCTGAAGGCTTCGTCGCCGCCGGCGATCAGAATGGCGATGCGGTCGCGCTGGATGCCGAACGTGCCGGGCAGTTCCAGCGCGTCGGCCAGCGCCATCAGGCCGGAGCTGCCGGCCGCGGCATAGGCAAGCTTGCCGCCGCTGCTCAGGCAGCCGGCGATGATCTCGGCTGCCCTGGCTATGGAGGGAATGGCGTTGCGGACGGCCTTCGCGGCCTCGACCTGGGCATCGGCCAGCGAGCCGAGGATCGCTTCGGGAGCCTGGATATCCAGCCCCTCGGCATTCCCATGCAGCGCTTCGGTGCGCGTTTCGGCCATCCCAGTTCCTCCAATCCACAAAACAATACCAAAAAAATACCACTTGTCCACACGCATTAACGAATTCGTGGACAGGAAATCGCTGAGCCGACGAATTGCCCAGTTTTCTCAATCAACTGCGGCTTAATCTTTTTGAAGCGGAAATTAACCCTTGGCTATTGGTATTTTATTGGTATTATCCGCCCGGAGGAGAAATCGCGTGAAATTCGTGCTCGGCATCGATGGCGGCGGCACCAGCTGCAGGGCCGCACTGGCTACAGCGGAGGGCGTTGTCGTCGGCCGCGCCAAAAGCGGCGCCGCCAATATCCGCACCGACCTCACCGGCGCCCGTTCGAACATCGTCGATGCGGCGCGGCAGGCTTTTATCGCCGCCGGGCAAGATCCCGAGCTCATCCCGCAAACACCGGCCATTCTCGGCCTTGCCGGCGCCAATGTCGGCACCTACCGGCAGCAGCTCGAGGCGGTCCTGCCGTTCAGCACCAGCCGCGTCGAGACCGATGCGGAAATCGCGCTCGAAGGCGCGGTCGGTTCAGGTGACGGCGCGATGGCGATTCTTGGCACCGGCACAGCCTATATGGCGCGCAAGGATGGCAAATCTCGTGCCATCGGCGGCTGGGGATTCCAGGTCGGCGACCAGGGCAGCGGCGCCCGCATCGGCCGCGACCTCCTGGAACAGACATTGCTCGCGCATGATGGCGTGCGCCAGGCCTCGCCGCTGACCGACAGCATGATGGCCGTTTTCCGCAACAATCCCGAGGACGTGGTCGAATTCACCACCAACGCCAAACCAGGCGATTTCGGCGGCTTCGCGCCGAAAGTGTTCGAACACGCGCAAAAAGGCGACATGGTCGCCAACTGGATCCTCGACAAGGCGGTCGCCGATGTCGAGGCCTCGCTCGGCGCGCTCGAGCTCGCGGCCGGAGCGCCGCTCTGCCTGCTCGGCGGACTGGCACCGCTCTACGCGCCGCGCCTGTCGGCGCGCTACCGCGCCCTGCTGAAGGAACCGCTCGACGATGCGCTAGGCGGTGCGGTGCAGATGGCGGCGCGTCTGTTCGCCAGGACGGAGGCCGCACGATGAGCGATGCCGCCGACCAGATCTTCGCCGCGCTCAAACAATCCTCGCAAAGCGGTGCGCCGCTTTATCTGCAGCTGCGCAAAAGCATCGAGGACGTCGTCAATCGCGGGCTGATCGGCCCGGGCGACGCGCTGCCTTCCGAGCGCGACATCGCCACCAAGGCCGACATTTCGCGCGTCACCGTGCGCAAGGCGGTGCAGGACCTGGTCAAGGGCGGCATATTGGTGCAGCGGCACGGCTCCGGCACCTTCGTGGCGCCGCGCATGGAACGCGTCGAGCAGTCGCTTTCGCGGCTGACCTCCTTCACCGAGGACATGGCGCGGCGCGGCATGGCGGTGCGCTCGGCCTGGCTCGACCGCGGCCTCTACGCGCCGTCGCCCGACGAGATGATGGTGCTCGGCCTGTCGTCGAACGAGCTGGTGGCGCGCGTGGCGCGCCTGCGCATCGCCAACGACACGCCGCTGGCGATCGAACGCGCCTCGCTCTCGGCCAGCGTGCTGCCCGACCCGGCCGGCATTGGCTCCTCGCTCTACGCGGCACTGGAACTGACCGGCAACCGGCCGGTGCGCGCCGTGCAGCGCATCTCCGCCGCCAATCTCGGCGATGGCGATGCGCGCCTGCTCGAAGTGCCGCCAGGCATTGCCGGCCTGCACATCGAGCGTATTTCTTATCTGGCGAGCGGCAAGGTGATCGAGTTCACCCGCTCCATCTACCGGGGCGACGCCTATGATTTCGTCGCCGAGCTGCGGCTGACAGGGCCAAGCGAAGAGGGCCGACCATGATTGCCAACACCACTCATATGCAGCGCGAGATCGAGGAGATCCCGCAGGCGGTGGCTCGCCTGCTCGACGGCTCGGGAGCGGTGCTGGCCGAAGCCGGGCGCGGCATCAGGGAACGCGACCCGCATTTCGTCGTCACCGTGGCACGTGGCTCGTCCGACCATGCCGCCACCTTCATGAAATATGCCGTCGAGCTGACCGCGGGCCTTGCCGTCGCCTCGGTCGGGCCCTCCATCGCCTCGATCTACGGCCGCAAGCTCCGGCTTGACGGCTCGGCTTGCCTGGCGATCTCGCAATCGGGCAAGAGTCCCGACATCGTCGCCATGGCCGAAACCGCCCGGGCCGGCGGCGCGCTGACCATCGCGGTAACCAACACCGCTGATTCGCCGCTCGCACGGGCCTCGGATTTCGCCATCGACATCCTGGCCGGCCCCGAGCGCAGCGTCGCGGCAACCAAGACCTTCATCAACTCCGCCGTTGCCGGGCTCGCCCTGATGGCGCATTCGACCGGCGACGAAGCGCTTCTCGCGGCACTTGCCCGCCTGCCCGAGCATTTCGGCAAGGCGATCGCTTGCGACTGGATGAGCGTTCTGGCCGAAACGATCGAGAAGCAGAAATCGCTGTTCATCCTTGGCCGAGGGCCGTCGGCGGCAATGGCCAACGAAGCGGCGCTGAAGTTCAAGGAGACCTGCGGCATACATGCCGAGGCCTACAGCGCGGCCGAAGTCATGCACGGTCCGCTGGCGCTGATCGGCCCCGACTTTCCGGTGCTGGCGCTGGCCGCGCGCGACGCGTCCGAGCCATCCGTCGCCGAAGCCGCCGACAGCCTGGCGGCCAAGGGCGCGCCGGTGTTCGTCACCTCGGCACTCGCCAATCGTGCCACGCGCCTGCCGCATGTCGCCACCGGTCACCCGCTGACCGATCCGCTGACGCTGATCGTCTCCTTCTACATGTTCGTCGAGGCCTTTGCCCGGCATCGCGGCCTCGATCCGGACGCACCACGGAACCTTCGCAAGGTGACGGAGACCGTATGAGCGATCGTTTTGCCCTGACCGGCGCCCGCATTTTCGACGGCGACGACTGGCACGAAGGCGCAGCCCTTGTCGTGCGCAACGGCCTCGTCGAAGCCATGCTGCCGCAAGGCGCCCTTCCCGGGGATATCCGCGCCATCGACACCGGTGGCGGCATGCTGGTGCCGGGCTTTGTCGATATCCAGGTCAATGGCGGCGGCGGGGTGATGCTCAACGACCATCCCGACGTCGCCTCGATCGAAACCATCTGCCGCGCGCACGCGCCGTTCGGCACGACGGCGCTGCTGCCGACGCTGATCACCGACACGCCCGCAATCACCGCCGCCGCGATCGCCGCCGGCGAAGCGGCAGCGCTGCAGAAGGTGCCGGGTTTTCTCGGCCTGCATCTGGAAGGTCCGCATCTGTCGATCGCCCGCAAGGGCGCTCACGATCCGGCGCTGATCCGGCCGATGACGGACGCCGACCAGGCCATGCTGATCGCGGCACGCCAGAAGCTGCCGGTGCTGCTCACCACGATCGCGCCGGAATCCGTCGACGCGGCCCGCGTCAGGGCGTTGGCCAAGGCCGGGATCATCGTCAGCCTCGGCCATTCGGACACGGGCCATGCCACGGCAAAAGCCTTCGCCGAGGCCGGCGCCAGCGTCGTTACCCACCTCTTCAACGCGATGAGCCAGATCGGCAATCGCGAGCCCGGACTGGCGGGCGCGGCCATCGACATCGGTACCTTGTCGGCCGGGCTGATCGCCGACGGCATCCATGTCCATCCGGCCACGATCAGGATCGCGCTCGATGCCAAGCAGGGACCGGGCAGGATCGTGCTGGTCACCGACGCGATGGCGACCATCGGCACCGATATGAGCTCGTTCACGCTCAACGGCCGCACCATCTACCGCAAGGACGGGAGCCTCAGGCTTGCCGACGGCACGCTGGCTGGCGCCGACCTCGACATGATCTCTGCAATCCGGTTCATGCACCGCACCGTTGGGCTCGAGCTGTCCGAAGCCCTGCGCATGGCCTCGCTCTATCCGGCGCAGGCGATCGACCAGTCGCACCGGCTTGGCCGCTTCGCCAAGGGCACGGCGGCGGACATCGTTGCGCTGTCGGACGATCTTGGCATAGGAAGCGTCTGGATCGGCGGCGACAAGGTGTTCGAGGCTGTCGCTCCCCGCTGAGAGCGAGGCCATGCGGACAATCGATTGTGTCGTCGCCGGAGCAGGCGTCGTCGGGCTGGCCATTGCCAGGGCGCTTGCCTTGCCGGGCCGCGAGGTGGTGGTGATCGAAAAGGCCGACGCGATCGGTACGGTCACCAGTTCACGCAATTCGGAAGTCATCCATGCCGGGCTCCATTATGCGCCTGGCAGCCTGAAGGCCCGGCTGTGCGTCGAAGGCCGCCGGCTTCTCTACGCCTACTGCGCCGAACACGATATCGCCCATCGCCGCGCCGGCAAGCTGATCGTCGCCAGCGAGCCCGGCCAGGCGGACAGGTTGCGGGCGATCGAGGCCAATGCGAAGCGCTGCGGGGTCGACGATCTCCAGCTTTTGACGCGCGGCGAGGCCGAGCGCCTGGAACCGGCGCTGACCTGTGCCTCCGCGCTGCTGTCGCCATCGACCGGCATCATAGACAGCCATACGCTGATGTTGTCGCTGCGCGGCGACGCCGAAGCGGCCGGCGCGTCCTTTGCGTTCCTCACTTGCGTTGCCGGAGCGGCGATCGAAGCCGACGCGATCCGGATCGACACGCGCGATGCCAATGGCGAGACCTTCGCCTTGGAGGCCGGCGCTTTCGTCAACGCCACAGGCCTCGACGCGCAGGCGGTGGCCAGCCGGATCGACGGTTTCCCAAGGAGGCTCGTCCCCCGGCAGTGGCTGGCGCGCGGCAATTATTTCGCGCTTCCGGGGCGGTCGCCGTTTTCGCGCCTGATCTATCCGGTTCCGGTCGAAGGCGGCCTCGGCATCCACCTGACGCTCGACCTCGCCGGCAATGCGCGCTTTGGCCCCGACGTCGAATGGATCGACAGCGTGGATTACACGGTCGACCCCGGCCGAAGCGCTGTCTTCCACGAGGCGATCCGCCGCTATTGGCCTGATCTTGCGGGTGACGCGCTGCAGCCGGCCTATGCCGGCATCAGGCCGAAGCTGTCCGGCCCGGGTCAAGCTTCAGCCGATTTCATGATCCAGGGTCCAGCCGATCATGGGGCGAGCCAGATCGTCAATCTGTTCGGCATCGAGAGCCCCGGCCTGACGGCGAGCCTGGCGATCGCCGACCATGTCGTCGAACTCTTGTACCCGACCTGAACCGGCACGTCGCGCCGGGCCGGAGCGGGACATCTGCTTAGCCGACTTTGGTTGAGGCGTAGAGATCCTTGTAGCTGTCGCGAAGCAAGTTCTTCTGCACCTTGCCCATCGTGTTGCGCGGCAGTTCGTCGACGAAGATCACCCGTTTCGGGTGCTTGTACTTCGCCATACGGCCGGTGATGGCGTCGAGGATTTCGGCCGCGGTGATCCGCGACGCGGGCGAGCGCACGACGACAGCGGTGACGCCTTCGCCGAAGTCCGGATGGGCAAGGCCAATGACAGCGCTCTCCAGGACGCCGTCGAGCGCGTCGATCTCGCTTTCGAGCTCCTTCGGATAGACGTTGTAACCGCCTGAGATAATCAGGTCCTTGCCGCGACCGACGATGTGGACATAGCCGCCGGCATCGATCATGCCGAGATCACCGGTGATGAAGAAGCCGTCGGCGCGGAATTCCGCCCTGGTCTTTTCCGGCATGCGCCAGTAGCCGCCGAACACGTTGGGACCCTTGACCTCGATCATGCCGACCTCGCCCTGGCCAAGAGGCTTGCCGGAATCGGGATCGGCAATGCGCAGCGATACGCCAGGCAAGGGGAAGCCGACCGTGCCGGCGCGCCGCTCGCCCTCATAGGGGTTGGACGTGTTCATGTTGGTCTCGGTCATGCCATAGCGCTCGAGGATGGCGTGGCCGGTACGCTCGCTCCAGGCCTTGTGCGTTTCGGCCAGCAGCGGCGCGGAACCGGATACGAACAGGCGGATGTTTTTCGCCGCCTCGCGATCCAGCCCCTCCTGTTGCAGCAGCCTGGTGTAGAAGGTCGGTACGCCCATCAGCGCGGTGGCGCGCGGCAGCAGCGAGACGATGCGGCCCGCGTCGAATTTCTGCTCGAACAGCATCGAGGCGCCGGCCATCAAGACGACATTGGTGGCGACGAACAGGCCGTGCGTGTGGAAGATCGGCAGCGCGTGGATCAGCACGTCGTCCCTGGTAAAGCGCCATTGCTCGACCAGCACCCGCGCGTTCGAGGCGAGGTTCTCGTGGCTGAGCATGGCGCCTTTCGAGCGGCCGGTCGTTCCCGACGTGTAGAGGATCGCTGCAAGGTCGTCGCCGCCGCGCTCGACATCGTGGAAATCGGAGGACTGGCGCGATGCCTGGTCCGCAAGGGATCCCCGGCCATTGCGGTCGAGCGTGACCACCACGGCACCGGACGGGTCGACCATCCCACGGATATCCGCCGACCGTGCCGGATCGCAGACGATGACCCGGGGTGCCGCATCGTGGAAGAAATAGCCGAGCTCGGCCAGCGTGTAGGCGGTGTTGAGCGGCAGGAAGACAGCACCGGTGCGCACACAGGCGAGATAGAGCAAAACCATCTCCGGGCTCTTCTCCACCTGCACGGCGACCCGGTCGCCGGGCGCGACGTCCATTTGCAGGAGCGCATGCGCGAACTGCGCCGACCGCGCCAGCATGTCGCCATAGGTGAGCGAGCGTCCATCATCGGTTTCCATCAACAGATGCCCAGGCGCTGGCATCCGGGACCGGAACGCATCGAACAGATGATTGCTCATGAAATCTTCCTGGGTGACGGCAATTGGGGGGGTGACGGTAATTGGGGGTGACGGCAATGTCGACGCCGGCTGTGGGTCGGCACGCGGGGAAGCGTTCGCGTTTCCCGGCCCGGCCGTCAAGCCGCAGACGGCTGCCGGCCCTGCCGAAGAGATCCGTCAGCAGAGCGCGCCGATCAAACAGCCGTCAACGGTGGGCGCGCTGGCTCGGACCGGCGGCGACCTGTGGTGCCTCGCCTTGCTTGAAGCGTTCCATGCACATGGCGGCGGTCAGCTGGTAGTGATCGATCAGGGCCTGGACGGCGCCATCCGCGTTTCCGTCCAGCGCATTTTCAGCAATCAGCCGGTGTTCGGCGAAATCGTCGCGCTGGATCCTCTCGCCGTCATTGGCCATCTGGCGATAGCGGTAGGCGTGATCGGACAGCTGGTCGCAGAAGCCCACCAGCCAGTGCGACCGGCAGGCCGAGATCAGCACCCGATGGAAAGTGCGATGCAATTTCTCCCAGTCCGGATTGAGCGACGAGGTACTTTGCGGCGAAAGCCGTGAGGCGCGCCCCAGGCGATGCAGCGCCAGCACCAATTGTTCTTCCCATTCGGCGGTGCGGTGGGCGATCGATTCGCGCAGCGCCCGCTCCTCGAGCCAGCAGCGGGTGCGCGTCAGCTCCTCGAGTTCGGCCGCACTGACCGGCATGATGAAGAAGCCGCGCTGGTCATGGCGGCCGAGGAGACCTTCGGAGGCAAGGCGATTGAGAGCTTCGCGAACCGGAGAGGCACCGGCGCCATATTTGGAAACGACCCACTCGACGCGCAGCTTGCTTTCGGCTTCCAGAGCGCCGCCGAGAAGATCATCACGCAATTGATGATAGACCGTGCTGGCAAGCGTACTCTTGGCGCCCGTGCCGTCGTCGTTCAGATTGGCAGCTCCATATGTCAAAGCGACTCCTTGTCCCCAACTGTCGTCTTGGGCAATTCGAGTCAGAAATTCCCCTCTGTACATGTACCATACAGCGCCACGCTTCCGCCGCTCAAGCAGAAGATCGCGTTATTGTACTTTAGAACAAAGAAATATACCCAATCGGCGCGCCGATCGCGGGAATTCGAATATCTCTACAACCAGCAGAACCTTAAAGCGTTTTGTATGCACGCATGGCCATCTGTTTCTTGTGTCCCCATGCGAGCATCTTTTCTGCCGCGCGCAAAGACAGTCGCGGTTTGGTCGGTTCAGGCCTTCTGCACGGATTTGATTCGGCCCGGACGCTGAGGGGCCACTCTCGGCACCACGTTCTTGGTCCACCGAAATTGAAAACCGGTCGATCGGCTGCGTTAGCCGGCGGCCTCGTCGGCCGCGGTCCTGATCGCCTCGATGTTGGCGCGGTACGCTTCGACGCTGCCGCCCCTGAAGATGGCGGCACCGGCCACCAGCACGTCGGCGCCGGCAGATGTGACCAGCGGCGCGGTTTCCGGCGAGACGCCGCCGTCGATCTCGATGCGGATCGGCCGGTCGCCGATCAATGCCTTGACCCTTTTCACCTTGTCGACCATTGCCGGGATGAAGGCCTGCCCGCCGAAACCCGGATTGACGGTCATGATCAGGATCAGGTCGAGCCGGTCGAGCACATATTCGACGGCGCTTTCCGGCGTCGCCGGATTGAGTGAGACGCCGGCCTTCTTACCGAGATTCCTGATGGTCTGCAGCGAGCGGTCGAGATGCGGTCCGGCCTCGGCATGCACCGTCATGCCGTCGCAGCCGGCCTCGGCGAAGGCGGCGAGGTAGGGGTCGGCGGGCGCGATCATCAGGTGGCAGTCGAAAAAGGCCTGGGTGCGGTTGCGGATCGCCTTGATGACAGGCGGGCCGAAGGTGATGTTCGGCACGAAGTGCCCGTCCATCACGTCGAGATGGATCCAGTCGGCACCGGCCGCCGCCACCGCCTCGACCTCGTCACCGAGCTTCGAGAAATCCGATGCCAGCACCGACGGTGCGATCAAGGTTTTTTTGCTCATCTCGCGGCCTTTCCTGGCGCCCTTTCCATACGGACGCCCCGAACCGACTGCCTAAAGCGCTCCCGGCGACTTGTCGAGGGCGCAAGTACAGCGGTTCCACAGGGAGGTAACGTCGCGGCGCTCGCCGATCCTGTTGCCGTCAATCACCGCCTGACCTGGTCACAAAGAAAAACCCGCCGGATTGCTCCGGCGGATGGTTCTCGTTTGGCGTCGCGCGGATGGTTACTGCTGCTGGAGTTTCAGGACCCTGTTTGGAACCGGATCCTGTTGCTGGTCGATCTGTTGCCTGCGCCGCGGCAGCAATTGCAGCAGCTGACCCGGATCGATTTCCAGCGACGGCTGCCCGCGTATCGGCCTGCAGTTCGGGTACCGCCCGATCGTACCCTCCGGGCAGTGTCGCCTGAAGATCGGCTGGCACTGGCCGTTGACCATCTGCGAGCCCGGCGCGCATTCGCTCTCTTGCCTGGGCTTGCGGCATGCGCCGTCGATCACCTCGGTCCCACGCGGACAGACGCATTCGCCGCGCTTGTTGTGGACCTGGCCGCGTATGTCGCACTGCTGCATGTCAGGCTGCTTGCGCCGGCAGGCATTGCCTTGCACCTCCGTACCCCTCGGGCAGACGCAATTGCCGTCGGAGTCATGGACCTGGCCACGAATGGTGCACTGGTCAGGCTGCGGCCGGATCGGACGGCAGGCGCCGTTGCGCACCTCGGTGCCTTGCGGGCAGACGCAGTCCCCGTCCGCGTTGTGGACCTGGCCACGGATGCTGCACTGCTCGGGCTTCGGCCTGATCGGGCGACAGGCGCCGTCGCGCACCTCGGTGCCTTGCGGGCAGACGCAGTCCCCGTCCGCATTGTGGACCTGGCCACGGATGCGGCACTGCTCGGGCTTCGGCCTGATCGGGCGACAGGCGCCGTTGCGCACCTCGGTGCCTTGCGGGCAGACACAGTCGCCGTCGGCATTGCGGAACTGGCCAGGGATGCGGCACTGCTGTGGTTTTGGCCGGATCTGACGGCAGGCGCCGTCCCGCACCTCGGTGCCGCGCGGGCAGACACAGTCGCCGTCGGCGTCGTGGACCTGACCACGGATGGTGCACTGCTCGGGCTTGTCGGTCCTGACGCATTTTCCGTTCTCCAGCTCCGTGCCGCGCGGGCAGACGCAATGTCCGTCCTCGGTGCGGATCTGGCCTTCGAGCAGCACGCAGCGCGGCGGCGGTGGCAACGGCAGAACATTGGTGCCGCCGCCCGTGCACTGGCCGTTGCGGAAGGTGGTGCCTTCCGGGCAGGCGCAGCGGCCGGCGTCGTTCATGACAAAGCCCGGCGAGCACTCATTCTTCACCTCATGCGTGATGATGAACGGATGGCACGCATAGGCCTTGCCGCGATCGCCCTGGACGTTGGTTGCATCCTTGGACAGGACGTCGGCGCCGCCCTGTACCCGTGTGTCGGGAGAGAGCACGCCAACGCAGTTCTGGCCATTGACGTTGCCCTGCTGATTGGCAAGACGCCCGTCGTCGGGGATGACCACTGTCACACGGTGCGACTGGCTTTCGCCGGCGCCGAGGGTCAGGTTGGCGATGCAGGAGGCCGGCAAGGCCGTCGGTTCCGGCGAGCAGCCGAAGGGCGGGTCGATCGAGGTGATCGCAACGCCTTCCAGTCGGCCAAGCCCCTCCACCCCGATCGCATCACCGATGCGGACCGGACCCGAGAAGGGGCTCGTCCCGTCATTTGTGACGGTAATGTCGAACGAACAGGGCCGGCCGAGCCTGCATTCGCGGTCGCCGGTCTTCTCGACACGGATGGTCGAGGAGCCGCCGCCCTTGGCGCAGGCCTGGCCGATCGGATAGACGACGTCGTCGCCCTGCGCCGGGCCATAGGAGCCCCGTGCGCAGTTCTCGAACTCGCCATTGGCCGAAACCGTCACATCGAAGTGCCTGGAGGTTCCGGGCGTCATGACGGCGCCGGGAATCTGGCACGACAGAGTGTTGGCCGGGACCGGTCCGCACGCCCATTCCGCACCGTCAGGGGTGACGGTCTGGATCTGCACGGGCGCTCCGCCCGACACCAGCGTGGCGGCATCGTTGACCCGCACCGGACCGGTGGGGGCAGCCGTGCCGACGCTGCTGACGGTGATGCGGCAGGAAACCAGTGCCGCACCAGCCAGCGACCCGTTGCACACCTTGGTGATGCGCAATGTCGGCTGGCCGCCATTGGGGTGGCGGATGCGTTCCTTGGCGCAGGCCCTGTTGTTGGTGAGATCGACCTCACCGGGGATGGCCTTCACCTCGGCGCAGTTCTCGACCATGTCCGACCGATAGCTGGCCGGCACCACCGCCTTGACGAAGATCGGCGTCGAAGCGCCCGCAGGCAGCGAGATGCCGGCATGGTCGCAGCGGAACTGGCCGGGGCCGTTCGGGCCGCAGGTCCAGGGCGGGCTCGGTCCGAAGGTCGAGGACGTCGGCGCGCCGCTTGGGTAATTGTCGATCACCGTCAGCGGTCCGTTATAGGTCGATGTGCCGTTGTTGATGATGTCGATGATGAAGGTGCAGACGCCATCGGCGGTGCAGACTTCGGTGCGGGCACGCTTCTTGAGGATCAGGTCCACCTTCTTCTCGACCGGCGGCTGGCAATCCGGGTTGCGGTCGCCGCGGCGGCAGATCGGGATCGACGCGCAGCCCCGGTCATTGGCCTGGCTGCCGAAAAGCGGCTTGCCGCTGGCGCCGTAATTATAGGTGGCGCAGTTGCGCAGCACGCTACCTTGCCAGCCTCCGGCCGGCCTGAAGCCGAGCTTGAGGTCGACAAAGGCCCCCGGATTGAGCGTGGTCACCGGGTAGGTGCACGTCATGGGGGTGGTTCCCGGCGCGCAGACCCAGGGCGGATTGGGCCCTGAACTCAGCGTCGAGCCGGCCGGCAGCGTCACCTCGTCGAGCACGATCTTGCCGTTGTAGGGCCCCGTGCCGACATTGGTGACCCGGATGGTGAAGTCGCAGCCGCCGGCCATGGTACAGCGTGTGACGTCGGCATGCTTTTCAACCTTGAGGTCCGGTTCCTTGTCCCTAGGTGGGCACCTCTGGTCACGCGGGATGACGATGTCGATGGTTTGCGTGCAGCACAGGCCCCAGCCCTCCTTCGGTCCGGCATAGGTCTCGATGCCGGTGACGATGAGGTGGATGACGTCGCCGGGTGACGCGCCGACGATCTTCCAGTTGAGCACCCCGCCGCCCGCCGGCACCTTCTGGGTGTCGGGGATGATGGTGATGCCTGATGAGGTCGTCGACACCTGCGCCCACTTGCCGCCCATCTCCGGGCCGACAGGCATGTGATAGATGAAAGCACCACCGCCGGGCACGCAGTCGACCGTGCCGCGCTCGACCTTGAAGCACTCATGGTCGGTTGGGGGCGGAGGTTGCTTGTCGCATTTGGTGAGGTCGATCCGGATCGAGGTCTTTTCGCCGGTCGCGATGTTGCCATCGTCCGGCTTGCCCGGATCCTGCGAGGGGATGATGGTTCCCGTGCCGATGCCGCCGGTGACCTTGATCAGGCCCTGATTGTCGACATTGGCCGGCGCTGGAAACGCGGCGTGGTCGATCTTGGCCGTGATGCGGAAGGTGATGACGCGTTCGTTCAGTGCCCCCGAGCCATCCAGATCGCTGGCGGACATCCGGAAATCGGAAACCGTTGCCGTATCGTTGGGTCCGGCCGAATTGCTGATGGCGGCGGCAGGCAAAGGCCCACCCGACGCATCGGTGCCGTCGCCGGAGACCGTCACGTTGACGATGGAAAGACCGTGCGGAAGCTGGTCCTTGAACTCGAGCTGGGCTTTCTTCAGCGCCGCCTCGAGGCCCGGATCGGCAAAGCCCTGCGGATTGCCGCGCAGGCCGAAGGTCAAGGTGTAGAAGACATAGTCGCAGCTGCGCTGGCCGCCGGTCTTGGTGAAGAACGGCACGACACGTCCGGGCTCCGGATTGATGATGCGCGGATTGTCGAGCTGCAACGGCTGCACATCTGGGCTGGTGACAGCCTGGACGGTCTGGGAGGCGGATGCCGGCAGTGCGGGCGCAAGGGCGACCGCGATACCGGCCGCCATCAACCAGCGCGCACCGCGCCTGGCATATGACAGGGGGTTCATGATCGTCTCCATGACGGCTTTTTGCGTTTGGGTCGCGAGCGGAGATGGGGCAAGACTGTTCATCTTCGCCTCCTCAACGTTCGCAGCTGACGGCTGGGGTCCGGAGCGGCAAGGTCATCTTGCAGCAAGGGTAGTAGCCACCCTTGTCCTTGTCGGACTTCCTGTAGAAGCAAAGTCCAACATCCACTCTGTCGCCCGGATAGTGGCCGGTGATGTCGATCGTGTACGGCTTGCCCGGCGCATGCGACATGGGTGAGGTCACCCCGACGCCTGGCGTCCTGGACTGGGCCTTGATCGAATCGCCGCCGAAGCCGGCATGGTCATGGAGATAGAGATCGGCCTCGAGGCCATGCGGCGTGCAGAAATACCGCACGTCCTCGACATCGAGACACGGAGGCAGATTGCCGGGCGGTGGGAAGTCCGGCGGGTAGAAGGGGGGCTCATAGCCGCCCGGTATTTCCTCATAATAGCCGGCACGGCCCTCGCAGGGGCGCCAGACGGCGACGTCGCCGACATGGCCTTCCACTTCAGGATCCTCGAAATAGCCGTCGAAATCGACGAACCAGGAGCCGAAGGGCGGCACGTTGGCCGGTTTGACGAGGTCCTTGGGCGTGATCTGCACGCCATGGACGGCAAGCGGCCCGCCGGCAGCGAGCTTTTCGGCGAGCTCGGGGTTGTCGCGCAATTTGTCGCCGGTGTTGACCAAGGTCTGGGTGCAGACCGAGGTGTCGAGATTGCCGTCGGCGTCGTAGCCGTATTGCAGGTCGAGGCCGCCGGCCGACTGCCTGTTGCCTTGCGGGAAGCCGACCGCATATTCCTGCGGCGCTTCCACCCAGATCGATTCCGTCGAGGGATCGTCGAGGTTTTCCCTGAAGTAGCGGATGACCTCGCCCTTGCCGGAATCGGCGAAGCGGCTGTAGTCGTAGCGGTTTTCGGTCGGGCCGCGTTGCGCAAGGTACATGAAGCCGCTGTTGTCGAAGGCGATGTCGGTGACGGCGTAGTCCTTGTCGGCCTTGACCGTCAGTTCCCAACGCGGATCGCCGGCGAAGGTGCCGTCGCGGGCAATGCCCACCGACCAGATTTCAGACTTTTCGCCGACCGAATAGTAGAGCCGGCCGCCATGATAGGAGACGGCCCAGACGCGGCGCTCGTCCTGGGTGTAGCCCCAGGTCTCGGCGTCTTCGGTGTCGAAGGCGGCGCCCTGTATGTCCATCACCGCGCCATCGTCGGCGACGGGAGCCAGCCCATGCGCCGGTCGCCCTGCGACGCCATGATCGAAGGTGTCGATCGGTCCGCCGTCGGCGTCGATGCGATGGATCAGGCCGGTGTCGAGGTCGGAGGCGAAGAACTGGCGATGGACGGGATCGAAGGTGAGGTTGCCGATGCCGGGACCGGTGTTGGTGTCGATGTCGGCGAATTTGGCGACCTGGCCGGTGATGCCGTCGATCTTCCAGATGGTACCTGGTCCGCCGCCGTTTTCGGTGCCGAACTGGCCCTCCATGAAAGTGGCGCCCGCCGTGCCGCGGCGCTGCCGCTCCGGCCTGCCGTCCTTGTCGGCGTCCGGGGTGACGATCTCGACGCCATGCAGCGAGGTGGCGGCGGCATAGAGGTTGGGAATGCCCGATGGCACACCGTCGCGCACGCCGTCATCATAGGCGAGGCCGAACACCTCGCCGATCTGGCCTGATGTCACCTCGAAAGGCGGCGGCGTGAAGACGAGCTGGCCGGAGGCCGGGCCGCCCAGGTGCGAAACATCGAACACGCGCAAGCTGGCGCGCGAAGTGTCGATGAAGGTCTCGTCGACCGGATCGACGCCGGGCGGCAGGCCCTCGTCGAAATTCGGGATGATGGTGCCGGGAAAGCCGGTGACCGCCATCGAGCCGGGATAAATGATCTGGGTTTCCTGCGCCTGGGCGGCGCCTCCAAGCCACAGGCTGGCGGCAAGTGCCAGCACCAGCAAGCCGCTGCCTGCATGCGCAGCTCGTCGCAAGCCGCCGGCAAAATGGAGAGAAGACACAAACGTGCCGTGGACGCGAGACATGAAGCTACCCCCGTTAGCCACGGGAGAAACACCCGGCATCGCCGCGCAAATCAGGGCAAGGCGCGGTGGTCCGGCACGTTCTTCCCTGATCGAATTGTCTGCTTTCCTCATAGTCACGATACGCCTGCTCCTGCGCAGGGTCAACGGAATCAGCGGAAAGCCCAGCGCATCGACCCCGTCCCGAAGGCGGTGGTCGCGCCGAGCTCCTGTTGGTCCCGGAGACCATGGAGTCTCTGGGTTGCTGGTCATGGGGGCTTCCTTTCCGGGGCCGCACCATGCGGCACCTGGACATCAGTCGCGGGCGGAGGTGGAAAGGTTCATGGAAGCCTTGCGCAGAATGCTTGCGCGCGATGCCGCCTGTTCTTATATACGCGCCAAGCCGTGCGGCGCCGGAGAACCGGTGGCCGGACGGGATTTCTTGTGAACAGGGGCTTTCGTCGGAACGCCTTACCGGGTCCTGAGAGCCTGCTTAGCGGAGAGACTAGAAAAATGGCAAAAGTAATCGGTATCGATCTCGGCACCACCAACTCCTGTATCGCCATCATGGATGGCAAGGAGCCGAAGGTAATCGAGAATGCGGAAGGCGCGCGCACGACGCCTTCCATCGTCGCCATCTCGGGCGACGGCGAACGTCTCGTCGGCCAGCCGGCCAAGCGCCAGGCGGTCACCAATCCTGAAAACACCATCTTCGCGGTCAAGCGCCTGATCGGCCGCCGCTATGACGATCCGGTGACGGAGAAGGACAAGAAGCTTGTCCCCTACAAGATCGTCAAGGGCGACAATGGCGATGCCTGGGTCGAGGCCGGCGGCAAGAAGCAGTCGCCCTCGCAGATCTCGGCCATGATCCTGCAGAAGATGAAGGAAACGGCGGAGGCCTATCTCGGCGAGAAGGTCGAGAAGGCGGTCATCACCGTTCCGGCCTATTTCAACGACGCCCAGCGCCAGGCGACCAAGGACGCCGGCAAGATCGCCGGCCTCGAAGTGCTGCGCATCATCAACGAGCCGACCGCGGCAGCACTTGCCTACGGCCTCGACAAGAAGGAAGGCAAGACCATAGCCGTCTATGACCTTGGCGGCGGCACGTTCGACATTTCGGTGCTCGAGATCGGCGACGGCGTGTTCGAGGTGAAGTCGACCAATGGCGACACCTTCCTCGGCGGCGAGGATTTCGATATGCGCCTGGTCGAGTATCTGGCGGCCGAGTTCAAGAAGGAACAGGGCATAGACCTGAAGAACGACAAGCTCGCCCTGCAGCGCCTCAAGGAGGCGGCCGAGAAGGCGAAGATCGAGCTGTCGTCGACGACGCAGACCGAAATCAACCTGCCCTTCATCACGGCCGACGCGACCGGACCGAAGCACCTGACGCTGAAGCTGACGCGCGCCAAGTTCGAAAGCCTGGTCGAGGATCTCGTCCAGCGCACCATCGAGCCGTGCAAGGCGGCGCTCAAGGACGCCGGCCTGAAGGCCGCTGAGATCGACGAAGTGGTCCTGGTCGGCGGCATGACCCGCATGCCCAAGATCCAGGAGATCGTGAAGCAGTTCTTCGGCAAGGAGCCGCACAAGGGCGTCAACCCGGATGAGGTCGTCGCACTCGGCGCCGCCATCCAGGCCGGCGTGCTGCAGGGCGACGTCAAGGACGTGCTGCTGCTCGACGTGACGCCGCTGTCGCTCGGCATCGAGACGCTGGGCGGCGTGTTCACGCGGCTGATCGAACGCAACACGACGATCCCGACCAAGAAGAGCCAGGTGTTCTCGACGGCCGAGGATTCGCAGTCGGCCGTGACCATCCGCGTCTTCCAGGGCGAGCGTGAAATGGCCGCCGACAACAAGGCGCTCGGCCAGTTCGATCTGGTCGGCATTCCGCCGGCGCCGCGTGGCGTGCCGCAGATCGAAGTCACCTTCGACATCGACGCCAACGGCATTGTCAACGTCTCGGCCAAGGACAAGGGCACCGGCAAGGAGCACCAGATCCGCATCCAGGCGTCGGGTGGTCTTTCGGACGCCGACATCGAGAAGATGGTCAAGGACGCCGAGGCCAACGCCGACACCGACAAGAAGCGTCGCGCCGTGGTCGAGGCCCGCAACCAGGCCGAAGCCCTGGTGCATTCGTCGGAGAAGTCGCTGAAGGAATATGGCGACAAGGTCTCCGAGGCCGAGCGCACCGCTATATCCGATGCGATCGCGGCGCTGAAGACCGCTGCCGAGGGCGACGATCCGGCCGACATCGAGGCCAAGAGCCAGGTGCTTGCCGAAGCCTCCATGAAGCTTGGCCAGGCCATGTACGAGGCCTCGCAGAAGGAAGCGGCGGAAGCCGATGCCAAGGCGGATGCCGCCAAGGACTCCGATGTGGTCGACGCCGATTTCGAGGAAATCGACGAGGACGACGACAAGAAGAAGTCGGCCTGAACGGTCTGACGGCAAGATAATGCGAAAAGCCCGGCGCAAGGCCGGGCTTTTTTGCAACCCTCGCTGAAAAAAATGCGAGCGCTGCCGAAAAAATCACTGAAAACCACGGACAAGTTCGCGCCGGCCCTAGCATACGGGCAGCACCGCTCCTAAATCGAACAACGTGCCGGCAAACGACGCACACCATGCATCAAGACGTTGATCCGGAACTGCGGGAAAAAATGAAAGCTGATTTCTACGAAACGCTGGGCGTGCAAAAGGGCGCCGACGACAAGGAGCTCAAGAGCGCTTTTCGCAAGCTCGCCATGCAGTTCCATCCCGACCGCAACCCCGGCGATCATTCCTGCGAGCACAAGTTCAAGGAAATCAACGAAGCCTACGAGACGCTGAAGGACCCGCAGAAGCGCGCCGCCTATGACCGTTTCGGCCACGCCGCCTTCGAGCAGGGCGGCATGAATGGCGCGCAGGGCTTTGGTGCGGGCGGCTTTGCCGATATCTTCGAGGATATTTTCGGCGACATGATGGGCGGCCGCCAGCGCCGCTCTTCCGGGGGCCGCGAGCGCGGCGCCGACCTGCGCTACAACATGGAGATCTCGCTGGAGGAAGCCTTCGCGGGCAAGACCGCGCAGATTCGCGTGCCGGCTTCGATATCCTGCACGGAATGCTCCGGCAGCGGCGCCAAGCCGGGCACCCAGCCGGTCACCTGCTCGATGTGCAACGGCCACGGCAAGGTGCGCGCCACGCAAGGGTTTTTCTCGATCGAGCGGACCTGCCCGCAATGCCAGGGCCGTGGCCAGACGATCAAGGATCCGTGCCCGAAATGCGCCGGCCAAGGCCGCGTCACCGAGGAACGCTCGCTGTCGGTCAACATCCCGGCCGGCATCGAGGACGGCACCCGCATCCGCCTTGCCAATGAGGGCGAGGCCGGGCTGCGCGGCGGGCCGTCGGGCGACCTCTATATCTTCCTGGCCGTCAAGCCGCACGAATTCTTCCAGCGCGACGGCGCCGATCTCTATTGCAAGGTGCCGATCTCGATGACGACGGCGGCCCTTGGCGGGTCGTTCGAGGTGACGACGCTCGACGGCACACAGACCAAGGTGAAGGTGACCGAAGGCACGCAGAACGGACGCCAGTTCCGCCTCAAGGGCAAGGGCATGCCAGTGTTGCGCCAGCCCAATGTCGGCGACCTCTACATCCAGACCGCGGTCGAGACGCCGCAGAACCTGTCGCGCCGCCAGCGCGAATTGCTGGAGGAGTTCGAACAACTGTCCTCGCAGGACAATTCGCCCCAATCGAGCGGCTTTTTCGCCCGCATGAAGGACTTTTTCGAATCTTTCGGCGAGCGTTGAGACGCGACCAGAGCTATCTTATCCACGACACAGGCAGGGCAGCGCCTTGCCTTGCGTCATCCAGGTGTTAAGTAGCTTCCAAGGGGAGCGCTGAGGAGAGCTTGCATGGCACGTGGTCACGGACTGCGGAAGGCGTTTGCCGAGAAGTTCGACGACGAACTCAAATTCTTCAAGGGCTGGATCGACAAGCCGAAGACGGTCGGCTCCATTGTTCCGACCAGCTCGATCACCGCCCGCAAGATGGCTTCGATCGTCAACCCGAAGTCCGGACTGCCGGTGCTCGAGGTCGGTCCCGGTACCGGGGTCATCACCCGCGCCATCCTCGCCCAGGGCGTGCGGCCTGAAAACCTCTACGCGGTCGAATATTCCACCGATTTCGTGCGCCACCTGCGCCAGCTCTATCCCGGCGTCAACGTCATCGAGGGCGATGCCTTCAACCTCAACGCCACGCTTGGCGAGAGAAGCGGGATGATCTTCGATAGCGTCGTTTCCGGAGTGCCGCTGCTCAACTTCCCGGTCGCCCAGCGCATCGCCTATATCGAAAGCCTGCTCGACCGCATCCCGGCCGGACGGCCGATCGTGCAGCTGACCTATGGTCCGATGTCGCCGATCCCGGCCGGCCGCGGCGACTACACGGTCAAGCATTTCGACTTCATCTTCCGCAATATCCCGCCGACGCAGCTGTGGATCTACCGCCGCGAAGCACATTAGGGTGCGCCGAGATTCAGGTGAGGCCGGCCTGCAAATGGCTGATACCTGCGCTTCCGGTGCTCACGTACGAAAGTACGCTCCGCTCCGGTTCTCGGCATCAGCCATTTTCGACTCGCCCTGACCTGAATTTCAACGCACCCATCACGCGTTTACGCCAGGTCGTTTTCGATTTTCGCGCTGGCGCGTTGATTTGCGCGGCCTCCGGCTGTACCTGTCCGGGAACAAGGGTGGCCAATGGCAGTGATCCCGAAAATCCTCGTCTTCGCCGGCTCGGTGCGCAGCGGCGCTTATAGCGGCAGGACCGCCGACGTGGCGCAGAAGGAACTTGCGGTGCAAGGCGCCGAGGTGACCCGCATTTCGCTCGCCGATTATCCCTTGCCGATCCTCGACGAGGACCTGGAAAAGGAAAATGGCATCCCTGAAAACGCCCAGAAGCTGGCGCGATTGATCGCCGTCCATGATGGGCTGCTGATCGCGACGCCTGAATATAACGGCTCCATCCCGCCGTTGCTCAAGAACACGATCGACTGGGTGAGCCGGGTGCGACGGGATGGCGGCCGGTCGGTCAGGCCGCTTGCCGGCAAGGTCGCCGGCCTCTGCTCGTCCTCCAAAGGCCATTTTGCCGGCATCCGCTGCATCAATCATCTGCGCGCCGTGCTGGTGCGCTGCCAGATGGAGGTGGTGACGCCGGAATGCTCGGTGCCGGAGGGCGGCGACGCCTTCGACGGGGACGGCCATTTCCGTGACGAAAGACTGCACAAATCGATGGAGCACCTATGCCGCACGCTGATCGAAACCTCACGCATGCTGTCGACCAGGGTCGAGGCGTGACTGCCGCTACCATGCAGGCTTACCCCATGCAGGCCAAATCCATGCAGGAAAGATTGATCGTCGGCCTCGACGTGCCGACCGTGACGGAGGCCGAGCAGGCGGTGCGCGAGCTCGACGGTGTCGTCTCCTTCTATAAGATCGGCTATCAGCTGGCCTTTGCCGGCGGGCTCGACTTCGCCAGGGAGTTGGCCAGCGGCGGAACGAAAATCTTCCTCGACATGAAGCTGCTCGACATCGACCACACGGTGGCCAAAGGCGTCGAGAACATCGTCAAGATGGGCATGACCATGCTGACCATACATGCTTATCCCAAGGCGATGCAGGCGGCGGTGGAGGCAGCGCGCGGCAGCGAGCTTTGCCTGCTTGCCGTCAGCGTCCTGACCTCGATGGATGAGCAGGACATGATCGATGCCGGCTATGAATATGACCCGCACACGCTGGTGCTGAGGCGCTCGGAACAGGCGCTGCATGCCGGCATGGGCGGCATCGTCTGCTCGGCCGCTGAGGCCGAAGCGGTGCGCCGCCTCGTCGGCCCCGACATGGCGGTGGTGACACCCGGCATACGCCCCGTGGGCAGCGATCATGGCGACCAGAAGCGCGTGATGACACCTGCGCAAGCCATTCGCAGCGGCTCCAGCCATCTGGTCGTCGGGCGCCCGATCGTCGCGGCGGCGGACAGACGCGCGGCGGCTGAAGCCATCCTCGACGAAATGCGCTCGGCATAAGGAATAGGGAGAAAGCTCGGCATAAGGAATAGGGAGAAGAAGAATGCCCAAGGGATACTGGATCGCCCGCGTCGACGTGCGCGACGCGGAAGGCTACAAGGATTACGTCGCGGCGGCGACGCCGGCTTTCGAGCGCTTCGGCGCGAAATTCCTGGCCCGTGGCGGCGAGCATGAGAAAGCCGAGGGCCCCGGCCGCGCGCGCAATGTGCTCATCGAGTTCGAATCGCTCGCCATCGCGCATGACTGCTACCATTCGCCGGAATATCAACGCGCAGTGGCGATCCGCCAGAAGGTGGCCGACGGCGAGATCGTGCTGGTGGAAGGGGTCTAGCGAAAGAGCCTGTTCGCCGCGGTTTCCGCCATCGCGTCGACGAGTTCCAGCCCCCATTGCTGGCGGCAATAAGCGCGGAAATCGAAACAGGGCAGGCCGGGGCAGACCTCGAACTCGATGAGATGAACCGTATCGTCGGCCTCGACGCGCGCGTCGACGGAAAACACGTCGCGCAGGCCGAGCCCGTCCATCAACCGTTTGGCAATCGTGCGGATTCTGGCATCGGCCACCGGCTGACTGTTTGCGACCGGAGCGAGCTCGGGTTCGGCATAATGCCCGGCGGCCTTCGCGGCTTCGCCGGTGTCGCCATAAAGCGCCAGGCTGTCGGCCATCGTCTGGAAATCCGCGCCTGACTCGACAAAGGCGATGCCAAGCGCCTCGGCACCGGTTTGCGGCGTCAGCCCGAGGAAGCTGGCGCGCACATTGCGGCCCGCGACGTAGGGCTGGACGACGACATCATCGCGATAGGCCGCGAAAACACGCCGGCTAAGCTCCAGCGCGTGACCGAGATCGGTTACGCGCGAATCCGGCCAGATGCCGATCTTGGCGCCGAGCCTGTTGGGCTTGACGAACCAGCCGGCGGCGGAGGCCGGCGGCTCGACCAGCCATTCGCCATTGCGCGCAAAACCCGCCGACGGCACCGGCAGGCCGAGCGCGCCAAGCACGGCGCCGGAACGGAACTTGTCCTGGCAGAGAGCGAACAGCGCATCGTCCGCTCCGATCGTTCTCATTCCGTTGAGCCGCGCCAGCGCGGGTGCGGCGCCGCCACGGAAATAGGCGATGCCGTCGGTCAGCGTCCAGACCAGCGTCGTGGAAGGATCGGCTTTGGGAAGCGCCCTTGCGGCATGGTCCAGCTCCACCGCCGCGAAGGCAATGCCACGCCTGTCACAGGCGGCGGCCAGCGCATCGAATTCGGGGGCGAGGTCGGTCGATTGCGCCAGATAGGACGATATCTCGGCCGCGCGCTGCGGTGCGTGACCGTCGGCGACCAGGCGGTCGAAGCAGGCCTTCTCCGGCTCGTGAACGAGGATCAGCTTTGGCTTGTGACTCGACATGAGACGAACATTCCCGGCCGTGCGATCACCTAGCATCGCACGGCCGACGCAAACGGCTTTCGCGAAACCGACTCAAGCCGGACGCCTGCGTGACAGCACCACGATAGATATGCGCGGAGCCAATCGCCCGGCCTGTTCAGGCGATCAGCACGCGCGGTTCGAAGCGGCCGTTGACGGGAATATCGAGGACGAACGTCATGCCTGCCTGCGGATCGAGCTGGCGCTGCTTGTCGTCCTTGCCTTTCCACGCCGACGTCACCGCCAGCCGGTCGGCGTTCCTGCCGACAAAGGCCGGGCACGAGGGCTGCGTCACCGGCATCGCAACTTCGCGCAGCAATGTTCCGTCGGGCGAATAGGCCTTGACCGCCTTGCCGCCCCAGACGGCGTTCCACAGCACGCCGTCGCGGTCGACGACCGATCCGTCGACATAGCCCTTGGACGAGCGGTGATCGACGAACACTTTTGGTTCTCCAGAGGGCAGGCCGCTCGCCGGATCGCAGGCGACGCGCATCAGCAGGCCGGTCGAGGTGTCGGTGTAATAGGCGAGCGCGCCATCCCCGGAGAAACAAATCGAGTTCGACACGGTGATGCCGGAGAACAGCTTGCGCAGTTCACCCCTGAAGAACCAGTAGATCGCACCGGCGCCCTTTGCCTCGCTCTTGCCCATCGTCCCCATCCATAAGGCGCCGCAGGGATGGACACGGGAATCGTTGGACCGGGTAAGGGGGTTGTCCGCCTCGACAGGCGTATGCAGCGTCATCTGGCCGGTCGCGACATCGCGGACGAAGAGGCCGGTCTCGGTGGCGATCAGCTGGCGCTTGTCATCGATGATGGCGATGGCGCTCGCCATCTGGCCAAGCTCATGGATCTTCAGCGCACCACCGGCCACGAGCTTTTCCAGGAGCTGGCCGTTGACGATATCGAACCAGAACAGCGCGTCGGTGGCGGGATCGTAGCTTGGCCCTTCGCCGAGCTCGCAGACATGATCGGAAAAAACCGAAACCTTGTTCATCATGCGTCTCCGAATGCTACGTCCCAGGCAGCGACGGCGGCGTGAGCGCGCGCCGCCACGTCATCGACGCTCATGCCTGGCTTGAACAGGCTGGAGCCAAGCCCGAAGACCGTCACACCAACCGCCTTGTAACCGGCAAAGTCCTTGTCCGAAACGCCGCCGACCGCGCCGACCAGCGTCTGCGCCGGCAGCACGGCCCGGATCGCGGAAATGCCTGATGCGCCGAGCACGCTGGCGGGAAAGAATTTCAGCGCCGAGGCGCCGAGCCGGATCGCCTGGAAGGCTTCCGTGGGGGTAAACACGCCGGGCATGGTGACCATGCCGTATGCCCTGGCACGGCCCATGACCTCGGCATCGATGTTGGGGCTGACCAGCAGCCGGCCGCCGGCCTGGTGAAGATTGTCGACGTCGGCCCCCGTAAGCACCGTGCCGGCGCCGACCAGGGCGGTTTTCGGCAGCACTTCGACAATCCTGGCGATCGACGAGAACGGTTCGGGCGAGTTCAGCGGCACCTCTATGGCCTCGATGCCGGCGTCGAACAGCGCCTGGCCCATGGCTATCGCTTCGGCCGGCTTGAGGCCGCGCAGGATAGCGACCAGGCCGCGCTTGAGTTTTGGAAAGGGTGCGGTCTGGCTCATATGGCGGCTCCACTTCTGGCAATCATGCCATTCTCCCGCGCGGCCTCGATCAGGCCGGCGCGTACAGCCTCGTCCGCATCGACTGTCCGCACACCAAGCCCGGCAAGGCTAAGGGCGGCCTGGTAGAGCCCGGCCAACGCGCCCGAGGCAATCAGCACGACCGATGTCGCGCCGGCGCCATGCCGGCGCCGGGCAGAAGCGATCTCGCCGCCGATCAGCAAGCCGGACAGGCAAGCGGCGGCATCATCGGCCTGGAGATCCTGGAGCAGGCCGGCAGCGCGGATGGCAAACAGCCGCGAGGTGACATCACCACCCTCGCCCAGTGCTGTTTCGCACCAGCGGCGGAAGAACGGATTGTCGGGAGCAACCGGGCTGGGATGTTCGCCCAGCGAATGGCGCAGGATCGAGTGCGCGGCAAGCACGGAAAACAGCTCGCCCGTCGGCCAGGTGCCGAAGCCGGCGACGGCGCCGTCCTCGACCAGCACCCATTTCGAATGGGTGCCGGGCATGCAGACCAGTTCGCGGCCTCTGGCAGGCAGGCCAGCGCCGGCAAGCTGCGTCTCCTCGCCGCGCATGACGTCGGGCGCGTCGGCCAGGCGCTGGGCAAGGCCGGGGACGATGCGGATGTCGCGTTTCTGATCTGGCACCCGGGCGGCGCCGCCAAGAATGGCGCCGAGCGGCGACGGCACGCTGACATAGGGCGCCTCCAGCCAGCCCTGGCGGGAACCGGCCATGCCGCAGATGATGACGGGCAATGCCTCCGGCGCGCCCATCGCTGCCAGATGGCCCTCCAGGACGTTGGCGAAGCCCTTTTCGCGCGCGGTGATCAGGCCATCGTCGCCGCGACGTTCGGCAAGCACCTTGCCGCCGCCGTCGATCAGCCAGGCCCGAAGCCGGGTCGTGCCCCAATCGAGTGCGGCGACTGCCGGAACGTTGCTGGCAAACCCTGGGCTCACAGGAAGCCTCCATCGACGATCAGCATTTGCGCGGTCAGCATGCGCGAGGCATCTGAGGCCAGGAACAGCACCGTGCCGACCATGTCGTCCGGCCGCATGACGTCCCTGATGCATTGCTTGGCGACATGGGCGGCAAGTGCCTCTTCCGTCACCCAGCGCTCCTGCTGCCGCTCGGTGATCACCCAGCCGGGCGCGACGGCGTTGACGCGGATGCGGTCGGGACCAAGCTTGCCGGCCAACCCCTTGGTGAGGCCGAGTATGCCCGCCTTGGCGGCGGTATAGGCCGGCATGTCTGGATGGTTGATCAGGTAGGAGGTCGAGGTGAAATTGATGATCGAGCCGCCGCCGGCCCGCTTCATGCCTGGTGCCACGGCCTGCGCGGTGAAGAAATGCGGTCGCAGGTTGATGGCGAGGTTGTTGTCCCAGAAATCGACGGTAACGTCCTCGACGGCATGGCGTTCGTCCCAGGCGGCATTGTTGACCAGCACGGTGACGTCGCCATGCGCGTCGGCGGCCCTTGCCGCAGAGGCGCGCAGTGCCTCGACGTCGCGCAGATCGGTCTTGAGGTAGAGCGGTCGGTGGCCGAGCTCCTTCTCGATGCGACCGGCGAGCGCGGTGCTCGGCGCGTCGGCGATGTCGAGGAAGGCGACCTTGGCGCCCTGGCGCATGAACCCTTCGGTCAACGCCGCGCCGATGCCGGAGCCGCCGCCGGTGATCAGCACCGAAGCGCCTTCGAGGTCGGCAAAACGCGCCGATGGCATCATAATTTTCGTCTCCCGGGTCAACCGGCGCGCATCCTAGCCAGACACGTCCGGCGGGCAAGGGCGAAAAGACGCTATTTCGGCCTTATGTCGGACAAAAAGGCGATGGCGATGGCGCGAGACCGCCAGGCGGCATCGCCGCATGGCCGGCAGCGCCGAATTTCGCCGCTCAGATCGCCTTGGCGCGCAAGGCGCCACGAAAGGAATCGCGGAGGTAGCCCAATGTGGCGTCGGCATCGGCCGGCTTGCCGAAGAGATAGCCCTGCCCGCCGGCGCAACCGAACTGGACCAGCCGGTCGGCCTGCGCCTCCTCTTCGATGCCTTCGGCAACCACGTCCATGGCGAGCCCTTCGCACATGGCGAGAATGGCGCGGATGATGTGTTCCGACGGCCGGTCGTCGAGAATGGAGGAGACGAAGGCGCGGTCGATCTTGAGCTTGTCGAAATGAAACTCGCGCAGGCGGCCGAGCGAGGACTGGCCGGTGCCGAAATCGTCGAGCGAGATGCGGATGCCGACACGGCGCAGATCCTCGACGATCTGCGCGGCCGAGGCAGGGTCGTTCATCAGGCCGGTCTCGGTGATCTCGATCTCCAGCCGGCGCGGATCGAACCCGGTGCGGTCGAGGATCGCCAGTATGTGCAGGCCGGTGTTCTGGTCGACGAGCTGCGAGGGCGACAGGTTGAAGGACAGGAACAGGTCCTTCGGCCAGCTTTTGGCGGCTTCGGTCGCCTTGCGCAGCACCAGCTGCGACAGCGGGCCGATGATGCCGCGCTCCTCGGCGATCGGAATGAAGACGGTCGGCGGCACCGCGCCGAGGTCGCGGTCGGTCCAGCGCGCCAGCGTCTCGAAGCCGATGGTGCGGCGCGTGGTGAGGTCGACGATCGGCTGGAAATGCGGCTCCACCTCGCCGGCGGAGACGGCGCGGCGCAGCGCCTGCTCGATGCGGGTGACGCGCTTGGCGGCCTCTTCCATCTCGCGGGTGTAGACGACGACGCGACCACGGCCGGAGCGCTTGGCATGGTAAAGCGCCGTTTCGGCCTTGTTGATGAGGATTTCGGTGGTCTCGTCGCCGGAATAGAACAGCGAGCAGCCGACAGAGGCAGAAAGTCTGGCGGTGCGTTCGCCGACATCATAGGGCGCCGACAGGATCTCGATCAGCATGCGGGATTTTTCCGCCGCCGCCTCCTCCGAGAATACCAGGGGATAGAGGAAGGCGAATTCGTCGGCGCCGATGCGGCAGACCGTCGAATGGCCGTCCATGGAGGCGCGCAGCCGCATCGCGACCTGAATCAGGATGTCGTCGCCTGCCTTGTGGCCGAACAGGTCGTTGATCGGCTTGAAGCCGTCAAGGTCGAGAATGCCGACGGTGAAGGGCGCGGGATCGTCGGCGCGGTCGCTGATCAGGCGGTCGACCTTGTCGAAGAAACGGCGATGATTGCCAAGCCCGGTCAACGGATCGGTGAACGCCATATCCGTGCTTTCCCTGTTTGCCTGACCGGTGCCAAACTGAGTTTGCATCGGTGTCCCTGCTCGTCCCTGCTTTTGTCGTCGGAATTTATTTCGAGACTGGCAGTAAACCCTTTAGGAAACGTATCGCTTGAATCGATTTTTCGAGACTCGCGAACGATCCCGTGACGCTATCTGAAGCGCTGCAGGTGATCGACAAGTGCGCGCAGCTTCGGCGCCATGTTGCGACGGCCTGGATAATAAAGAAAGAAGCCGGCAAAGCGTGGGCAGTAGGTCTCCAGGATGGGCACCAGAACACCGACCGGAAAATCATGGCTCAACCAGCGCAAAGCCATATGCCGGCATGTGGGTGACAGCCGATGGCCATGTCCGTCACAAGCTGCTTCCAAACGGCCGCTACGACGAAGCGCGTGGGATCCGGGAAAGCGCGTATCGGGGGCGTTACGAAGTTCGGGGGCAATCACATCGACTATTGGGACGATACCGGATTCACCGCCGATGGCACGTTCGTCGACGGCGTGCTGCATCACGGCGGCATGATCCTATGTCGGAAGGAGTAGCGGCTGCCGGTCGGATCAGCCGCCGAGCCGGACGCGGTAGAGTTCCAGGGGGCTGCCCCTGGTCTCCGCCACCGGCTCCAGCCATTCCGGCACGTTGCCGCGCATCAGACCGGCCAGAAAACCGTCCGGCGCCCTGGCCGCGAACAGCCGGCTTTCCGGGTTGCCGCGGCAGAGCGCGACAAGGCCGATATGGTGGCTTTCGACGACGGCTTTCGCGTCGGTGGCCGAGCCCAGCAAGGCGTCGAACACGAGCAGGTTACCGGCGACGTTGCGATGGTAGGGTCCGGCGAACACGCGATGACCGGTAAAGGCGAGGATCGGCGAGCCAAGATTGGAGATGGCAAGCACCGCGGTGGGGGCCATCGCGCCAAGCGCGGCGAACGAAGCCTTGCTGTTGCAGGGCGCATCGATGCCGGCGTCCCTGGCGGGAGCAGCAGCTGCGAAGGCGCTCGATGCCACTTGAGCTGCGCCCGACCAGATCGCGTTGACCGAGATCAGCCAGGCCACGGCCATCCTGAGCACGGAACCACTGGACGGGCTGGCTTCTGCCCGCTGCCGCCATTTGGCGATCCAGGCCGAAAGCGGGATCACCGCGAAGACGATGGAGAAGGTCGAGCCGCGCACTTCCCAGGCACTGACCAGAAGCGCCACCACCAGCAGCGCGGTGACGAGGCTGTCCTGCCGCCGCCAGCCGCCATGGCTGAAGCGGAGCGCCATCAGAACGATCGCCACCAATGGCGTGGCAAAGCGCGCCACCGCCCTTGCCGGATCGTCGGCGACAAGCTGGACGATCGACTGCGCCTCCTCGATATAGCCGAGCCACATTTGCTGCAGGCGCGGATCGAGATGAGCATAGGGGGCCGCCAGGCATTGCGGAAACAGGAGCCCCACGACGAGAGCGAGAGCGACGGCCAGCAGGCCAAGCGACATCAGGCGCCGGGCGGCCGTCGCGTTGGCGGCCTTCCATGAAGCAATGATTGCCAGACCGGCGCCGGCAAGCCCGGTGACGGCGAACTGCACGACCGAGAACGTGTCGCATTGGGCCTGGCCCCAGGACGACACGGGGATGGTTGCGGCGAAGACGAGAGCCGAGGCGCCGGCGACGCCGAGGCCGAAATCCCTGGCGATTAGCCTTTCACCCTCCCGATTGCCGAGAAACAGCAGCGCGACGACGGCGCCGAGGGATCCGGCATAGGGCGCGCTTTCCATGCCGATGGCCAAGGTCAGCGTGGCGCAGAGGCCCGCGACGAGAGCAGCCGGCCGATGCGTTGGCGCCTCGAGCAGCAAGGCGAGGCTCGCCAGCGTCAGCATCAGTTGGACATTGTGATGATCGAGCGCGCCGGGAGAAAAAATCCCGATGTAATACAAGGCCGCCCCGCCGACGACGGCGGCGGGCAGCACCGCGTGCGGGCCGGCGAAAGCGCGCGCGGCGCGGACGATGAAGAAGATCGCGAGCCAGAACTGCAGCGCGGGCCAAAGTATTTGCACGATTTGTTCGGCCAAGGCGGTGCTGCCCGTCAGGGCCGAAACGGCAAGGATGCTCAGTGCCAGCGGCGCGTCGAGCAGCCGCGACCAGTGCATGACGAAGCCGCCTTCGAGACCCATCCTGTACTGGTGCAGGTCGAACCAGCCCTGGCCCGCCAGCAGGTCGCGGACTTCGACCAATTGCAGCAGGCTGTCATTGTCGCCCGCCGGATTGGCCAGTTGCGGGAATCCCTGCTGGGCCTCGAGCGCCAGCAGCAGCAAGGCTGCAAACAACGCAAATGCGATATCGGACTTCCAGGTGGAAGTTCCCCTTGCCGTACCCATCCCGATCGCCCTTGGCGTGAATGCCGGGCCTTTCCAGGCCAATCGACACTCGTGAAGTCGGTCTTAAACCTAGCCTTAACGGCTTCAATAAATAGTAAAACCGCCTGAACGCGGCCGGTTTCCGGAGCGCGGCCGCATGGTCGACAAGGCATTCGGAGACGAAAATGCCCCAAGACATCAGCCGTGAACCCACCATCGCCGTGCTCCTGCCTTGCTACAATGAGGAGCTGACCATCGCCGAGGTGGTACGGCGGTTCCGCGAGACGCTGCCTGCGGCAACCATCTATGTCTACGACAACAATTCGAAGGATCTGACCGCCCTGCGCGCCCGCGCGGCCGGCGCCATCGTGGTTCGCGAGCCGCGCCAGGGCAAGGGCAATGTGGTGCGGCGCATGTTCGCCGACATCGACGCCGACATCTATCTGATGGCCGATGGCGACGGCACCTACGCGCCCGAAGACGCGCCGCAACTGATCAACACGCTCTTGACCGAACGTTGCGACATGGTGGTGGGCACCAGGCGAGGCGTCAACGACGATGCCGGCCGCGCCGGCCATGCCTTTGGCAACCGTGTCTTCAACAGCCTCTACAAATGGCTGTTCGGCGACGATTTCACCGACATCTTCTCCGGCTACCGCGTCTTCACCAGGCGTTTCGTCAAGAGCTTTCCCGCCGTGTCCGGCGGCTTCGAGATCGAGACCGAAATGTCGGTGCACGCCTCGCAGCTCAAATTGCCGGTCAGCGAAATCGCGCTCGACTACGGACGCCGGCCGGAAGGCTCGTCGTCGAAACTGTCGACCTTCCGCGACGGCGCCAGGATCCTGTGGATGTTCGCCATGCTGATGAAGGAGACGCAGCCGCTGCGCTTCTTCGGCGCCTTTTCGCTGTTCTTCCTGGCCTCAAGCCTGTTCCTGATGGCGCCGGTGCTGGTCGAATTCGCCGAAACCGGTCTCGTTCCGCGCATGCCGACATGGGTGCTGTCGGTCGGGCTGCTGCTTCTGTCCATGCTGGCGGCGGTGACCGGACTGATTCTTGATTCGGTCTCGCGTGGGCGCGCCGAACAGAAGCGGATCTTCTATCTCTCCATGCCTTCGGGCCGTGTCGAGCGCCGCACGGGCGATGTGGTTCAGAAGCCGGAACGGGGCAAGGCCTCGCGCGCGGCCTGAACGATGCAACGCGTCGTCCGCTTTGTCGTCGCAGGCGGCATCGGTTTCGTCGCCGACGCGGCGGCACTCTGGCTGCTGCTCGCCGTCACGCCGCTCGGGCCCTTCGTCAGCCGCATGCTCTCGATCGGCTTTGCGCTCTGCGTCACATGGCAGATCAACCGGCATCTGACCTTCTCGCCGTCGAGCAGGGGATTGACACAGGAAGGCGCCCGCTATGGCGGCGTCGGCGTCGCCACCAGCATCGTCAACTATGCCGTCTACTCGGCCATCCTGCTGGTGCTGTCGGCAGCGCCACCATTGGGCGCGCTTGCCATCGCTTCGCTGGTGGCCATGACGCTGTCCTTCGTGGGTTACTCGCGGCTGGTCTTCGACCGTTAGCGGCGTGGCCCGATTGGCAGAAGGCGCCGCGACCCTTATATCGCATGCGTTGACTGCGTTGGGGATCCACCATGAAGCTGAAAATCGCCGTCCAGATGGACCATGTCTCCACCGTGTCGATCGCCGGCGACACCTCGTTCGCGCTGTCGCTGGAAGCGCAGCGGCGCGGCCATCAATTGTTCCACTACACCCCAGACCGGTTGTCGCTGCGCGACGGCAAGGTGTTTGCCCGCATCGAGGAGATGCAGGTGCGCGATGAGAAGGGCAGCCACTATTCGCTGGGCGAAAAGGTGCGCACCGACCTGTCGGAGATGGACGTCATCCTGCTGCGCCAGGACCCGCCCTTCGACATGAACTACATCACCACGACCCATATCCTCGAGCGCATCCATCCGAAGACGCTGGTCGTCAACGACCCGGCCTGGGTGCGCAACAGCCCGGAAAAGATCTTCGTCACCGAGTTTCCCGACCTGATGCCGGACACGCTGATCACCAAGGATCCGCTTGAGGTGGCCGCCTTCCGCAAGGAGTTCGGCGACATCATCGTCAAGCCGCTCTACGGCAATGGCGGCGCCGGCATCTTCCATCTCTTGGAAGCCGACCGCAACCTCGCCTCGCTGCTCGAAATGTTCGGCCAGCTGTTTCGCGAGCCCTATATCGTGCAGCGCTACCTGAAGGATGTACGCAAGGGTGACAAACGCATCATCCTGATCGACGGCGAGCCGGTCGGCGCCATCAACCGGGTGCCGGCCGAGCACGATTCCCGCTCCAACATGCATGTCGGCGGCCGCGCGGAGAAGACCGAGTTGACCGAACGTGAGCGCGAAATCTGCGCCCGCATCGGACCGTCGCTGAAAGAGCGCGGCTTCATCCTGGTCGGCATCGACGTCATCGGCGACTACATGACCGAGATCAATGTCACCTCGCCGACCGGCGTGCGTGAAGTGCAACGCTTCGGCGGCGCCGACATCGCCAGCCTGTTCTGGGACGCGGTGGAAGCGAAACGGGCATAATCCGTTTCCACTTTGTGTTAACCATGTTCCGCTTTTGCAGCCGGGTACAACCGGGGCGCAACCTGTGCGGCTACCGGGTTCCCCCGATGTTCCTGATTTGACCGAGGACTCTTCAGGCCCCGCGCTGTTCGCGCGCCCTGACATCAGCGGTCTCGGCCAGTACCCAGTCCCTGAACAGCCGGATCTTCGGGGTGTTGCGGCGGCCTTCGGAATGCACGAGCCAATAGCCGTCGCCGTCGGACCCCAGCGCCTCGAACGGCTGGATCAGCTGTCCTGTCGTCAGCAATGAGGAGTAGAGATTGCGGGTGAGGATGGCGACACCCTGGTCCGTCAGCGCCGCCATCGCGTCATAGGCCTGTGTGCCGAGCTCCGGACCGGCTATGATGCGATCCGGCTCGAAGCGGGCACCGGCTGCCTCGAACCAGATCTTCCACCAGGGATCGCTCGAACAGCATAGTGGCAGCTTGTAGAGATCCTGCGGGTGGCGGATGCCTCCCACGCTCCGCACCAGCCTTGGGCTGAGCATCGGCGTGTAGTCTGCCTTGAACAGGTAGTGGGCTCCCAGGCCCGGCCATTTCCCGGTGCCGGTGCGAATGCCGATATCCATGCCGTCGCCCAAAATCGGCCAGCCGGGACGATGTATCGACTTTCACGGCAAGGTCCGGATGCATCAGCTGGAATGCTCCAAGGCGCACGGCGAGCCAGGTCGAGGCGAAAGTCTGGACCGTGGTGACGGAGAGCACACCGGTGGCGCCGCCCTTGGTCGCAACCCATGCGTCGGCCAGCGCCGAGAACGCGCCCGATGCCGTATGCACCCGTTTGCCTTTGTTCTTGTATTGTTCTTGCCTAAGCCTGAAATCTGTGGTTGTCTTGAGCTGACGTCGCTCGTGGATTGTTCACAAGGGCTGGGGGCGAGCCGGGCATCGGGGGCAGAATATGGTGGCGCGGGTTCGTACGGTCGCTTTCCAGGGCATCGAGGCCGTGCCGGTCGACGTGCAGGTGATGATCGCACCCGGCAAGGTCAACATGCACATCGTCGGCCTGCCGGACAAGGCGGTGGCCGAGAGCCGCGAGCGGGTCCAGGCGGCCCTTCATGCTTCCGGCCTGTCGATGCCGTCGAAAAAAGTAACGATCAATTTGGCGCCCGCGGATTTGCCCAAGGAAGGCAGCCATTACGATCTGCCGATCGCACTCGGCCTGATGGCGGCCCTCGGCGCCATTCCGGGCGACATGCTGGCCGGCTATGTCGTGCTCGGCGAACTGTCGCTTGACGGGACGATCACGGCGGTTGCCGGTGCGCTGCCGGCGGCGATCGGCGCCAATGCCGAGGGCAAGGGCCTGATCTGCCCGTTCGCCTGTGGGCCGGAAGCGGCCTGGGCGGGGCGGGAATTCGACATTCTGGCGCCGCGCAGCCTGATTGCCATAGCCAACCATTTCCGCGGTACGCAGGTGCTGTCGCGCCCGGAGGCCGGCATCCACGCCTCGGCACGCGACCTGCCCGACCTTGCCGACATCAAGGGCCAGGAGACGGCGAAGCGGGCGCTGGAACTGGCGGCCGCGGGCGGCCACAATCTCTTGATGATCGGTCCTCCGGGCTCGGGAAAATCGATGCTGGCGCAGCGTCTTCCCTCGATCCTGCCGCCGCTGGCGCCGAAGGAATTGCTCGAAGTCTCGATGATCGCCTCGGTGGCGGGCGAGCTCGGCGAAGGCAAGCTGACCGACCGGCGGCCATTCCGCGCCCCGCACCATTCGGCCTCGATGGCGGCTATGGTGGGCGGCGGCATACGCGCGCGGCCGGGCGAAGTGTCGCTCGCCCATCACGGCGTGCTGTTCCTCGACGAGTTCCCCGAATTCACGCCGCAGACGCTCGATGCGCTGCGCCAGCCGCTTGAGACCGGCGACTGCATGATCGCGCGCGCCAACCACCGCGTCACTTATCCGGCACGCATCCAGCTGGTGGCGGCGATGAACCCGTGCCGCTGCGGCATGGCCGGGGAACCCGGCTATCGCTGCCTGCGCGGCGAGCGCTGCCGCACCGACTATCAGGCGCGCATCTCAGGCCCGCTGCTCGACCGCATCGATCTTCGCATTGAAGTGCCGGCGGTCTCGGCCAGCGACCTGATCCGGCCCGACCGGGCGGAAAAGAGCGCCGATGTGGCGCTGCGCGTCGGCCGCGCGCGCACCCTCCAGCGCGAGCGCTTCGAACGGCTCGGCGTCAGCAGCGCCACCACCAACGCGCATTGCTCTCCCGCCGTCATCGAAGCGATCGCCATGCCGGACGCCGCCGGCCTGTCGCTGCTCAAGGACGCCAGCGAAAAACTCGCCTTTTCCGCACGGGCCTACCATCGCGTGCTGAAAGTCGCGCGCACGCTCGCCGATCTCGACGCCAGCGAGGCTGTCGGCCGCATCCATCTGGCCGAAGCGATTTCCTACCGCATGAGTTCGGAGCGCATGGCGCAGGCGGCGTAGAGTTCGCCCGGAGGCCGGCATCCCGCCTCGGCACCTGGACCTGCCGACCTCGCCGGCGGAGAGATGGTCAAGCGGGGAGTTTGAAGTGACGGCGGCCGGCGGCCCTGCTCATTGATCCAATTCAGGACAAAGCGGCAAAAGTGACCCTTCAGGTCATGGCCGCAGCCCTCGCCGGAACCAGCTCGATGAGACGCCGCAGGCTCAGGCGCTCTCCCGCGCCTTCAGCTCCAGCCGCCGCTTATGCAGTACGGGCTCGGTGTAACCATTTGGCTGGCTTGTTCCCTTGAACACAAGGTCGCAGGCGGCCTGGAAGGCGATCGAGCTGTCGAAGTCCGGCGCCATCGGCCGGTAGAGCGGATCGCCGACATTCTGCAGATCGACGATCGCGGCCATGCGCTGCAGCGAATCCCTGACCTGGATTTCCGAGCAGACCTTGTGGCGAAGCCAGTTGGCGATGTGCTGCGAGGAGATGCGCAGCGTGGCGCGGTCTTCCATCAGGCCGACGTCGTTGATGTCGGGAACCTTGGAGCAGCCGACGCCCTGGTCGATCCAGCGCACGACATAGCCCAGAATGCCTTGCGCGTTGTTGTCGAGCTCGCGCTGGATTTCGTCGGGCGTCCAGTTGGGCCGCACGGCCACCGGTACCGAGAGGATGTCGTCGAGTTTCGCCTTTGGCCGGCTCTTCAGCGCCGCCTGGACGGCGTGGACATCGACCTTGTGATAGTGCGTGGCGTGCAGCGTCGCCGCCGTCGGCGACGGCACCCAGGCGGTGTTGGCGCCGGCCTTGGGGTGCGCGATCTTCTCGACCAGCATGGCCGCCATCAAATCCGGCATCGCCCACATGCCCTTGCCGATCTGGGCATGGCCGGCCAGCCCGCATTCGAGACCGGTGTCGACATTCCAGGTCTCGTAGGCGGAGATCCAGGCGGCTTGCTTCATGTCGCCCTTGCGGATCATCGGGCCGGCTTCCATCGAGGTGTGGATCTCGTCGCCGGTGCGATCGAGGAAGCCGGTGTTGATGAACACCACGCGCTCCCTGGCGGCGCGGATCGCCTCCTTGAGGTTGATCGTCGTGCGCCGCTCCTCGTCCATGATACCCATCTTGATGGTGTTTGGGGCCATGCCGAGCAGGGCTTCGACGCGGTCGAAGATCTCGACGGCGAAGGCGACTTCCTCCGGCCCGTGCATCTTCGGCTTCACCACATACATCGAGCCGGCGCGGGAGTTCATCCGCCGCCCCTTCGGCCCAACGTCGTGAAGCGCGATCAGGGCCGTCATCGCCGCGTCCACGATGCCTTCCGGTACCTCGTTGCCGTCGCGGTCCAGGATCGCCGGATTGGTCATGAGGTGGCCGACATTGCGCACCAGCATCAGCGAGCGGCCGGGCACGGCCAGCGTGCCGCCGGCGGGGATGGTGTAGACGCGGTCGGGGTTGAGCTTGCGGGTAAAGCTCCTGCCGCCCTTGGTGATCTCTTCCGCCAGATCGCCCTTCATCAGGCCGAGCCAGTTGCGGTAGACGACGACCTTGTCCTCAGCATCCACCGCCGCGACCGAATCCTCGCAGTCCTGGATGGTCGTCAGTGCCGATTCCAGGATGACGTCGGCGATGCCAGCCGGATCGGTGCGGCCGATCTGGTTGGCGCGGTCGATCAGGATCTCGACATGCAGTCCGTTTTTCACCAGGAGCACGGCTTGCGGATTGGCGGCATCGCCGCGATAGCCAACGAACTGTTTCGGGTCGGCGAGCGTGGTGGAGCCGGCGCCTTCGCCGAGCCGCAACGCGCCGTTGGCCACCGACAGGCCGTTAACCCCTGCCCATTTGCCAGAGGTGAGCGGCACCGACTGGTCGAGAAAATCCTTGGCCCAGGCGATCACCTTGGCGCCGCGCGCCGGGTTGAACCCCTTGCCCTTCTGCGCGCCATCGGTTTCGGGAATGGCGTCGGTGCCGTAGAGCGCGTCATAGAGCGAGCCCCAGCGCGCATTGGCGGCATTCAGCGCATAGCGCGCGTTCATCACCGGCACGACAAGCTGCGGCCCGGCGACGACGGCGATTTCCGGGTCGACATTGGCGGTCGAGACGCTGAAGGCCGGCCCTTCCGGAACGAGATAGCCGATCTCCTTCAGGAACGCCTTGTAGGCGTCCATGTCGATTGGCGCGCCATTGTCGCGATACCAGCCGTCGAGCTTTTCCTGCATGGCATCGCGTTTTGCCAGCAGCGCCCGGTTCTTGGGCGCCAAATCATGGACGATGGCCGAAAATCCGTCCCAGAAGCGCGCCGCCTCGATGCCGGTGCCGGGCAACGCTTCGTCGACGACGAAGTCATGCAGCTCGCGGGCAATGCGCAATCCGGCGATCTCGATGCGATCGGTCATCAGGCTACTCCAGATGAAAGGCTTTGCGGGGCGTTTGGCATGTTTGGGGTTGCGGGGTCAATTCAGCTTAGGGTGAAGGTGGGGCATTTTGGGCGGTTGGCCAACCTACCCCCTCGTGGGGGAGATGCCCGGCAGGGCAGAGGGGGGCGCGAAGGATCGCCGACGTTGCCCACTTTTGCCGTGGGACTTCATCCCAACCAGAATATAGGAGCGAAGGGAGAACGGAGATGCTGGCGGGACAGCGCCCCCCTCTGGCCTGCCGGCCATCTCCCCAACGAGGGGGGAGATCGCTCTTCTTCCTCAAACCGCGATCCTTGGCCTGCCGGAAGCCACCGCCACGACATGCGCTTCGATGAACATGCGCTGCGCTTCGACAGTCGAGACCCGGAACTCCGTTGCCACGTCGATCTCGGCGCTGTCGGTGCCGGCATCAAGGGCCCGCTGGGCGACAATGGCGCGGACATCCGCCTCGGCGGCTGCTATCGCCGCCGCCTCGTCGAGGAAATCGCGCACGGTTTCACCCGAGGCAAGCCGGAACAGGCCTTCTTTGGGCTGGCTGACGCGCGCCTCGGCCGAGACCCTGACCTGGCCGACGACGGCACCAAGCGCGTTGGCGACATCGGTATCCCGGGGCACCACGCACTCATTGCCGACCAACGGCGCCAGGCCGGCATAGTGCAGGGGGGCCGAAGCGCCGAGCCCGATGACCGGACGGTCGAGCGCGACGCTGAGGCGGGCGATGCCGGGGTGGGCGTCGACGGCACGCTGGACCAGCGCGTGCGCCACGGTCGCCGCGCCATCGAGCCCGTCCTCGGCAAAGGCGGTTTCCAGGATATATTCGGCCGACCAGCGCGTCAGCGTCACCAGCACTCGTTCCGAGATCGCTTCCGGGGAGGCCGCGATCGCCTGGCCACGGCCATCGCGCCTGCGGGCGAACAGTTCGGCGCCTAAGCGGGCGGCGGCGGCATCCCAGTTCGCCTGCTTGCCGAGCACATGCGCGGCATCCGACGGCGTGAAGCCTGAGATATGCACCAGCCCGCGCGAGACCAGCCGGTTCAGCGTGGCGTTCTGGGCGTTCGACGTCAGCAGCCTGTCGAGGGCAAGCGGCGTCGCGCCAATCGCCTCGTAGAGCTTCGCCTCCGGTGCGGTCAGCCCCGCGGCGAGCCGGTCCGGCACGCCGGTGCGGACCGCGAAGCGGCCGTCCATGCGGCCGGTGTTGGGGGCGCGCAACTGGCGTTCGAGTTCCGCCGTCACCGCCTCGCCATGCGCCATGCCGGCCAGCGCCAGCGGCACCAGGCGGCGCGGCCCGAGCAGGATCTTCGGATTGAGCGCGCCGTCCTCCAGCGTCACTTCGGAATCGCCGCCTAGGCCGAAAGTGCGCATGGCCACCGCCTCGACCATGGTGCGGAAGCCGCCGACGGTAGCGCCTTCGGGATCGAGCCGCGGCCGGCCGCCGTCGAGCACGGCGACGTCGGTGGTGGTGCCGCCAATGTCGGAGACCACCGCGTTGTCGAGCCCGGTCATGTGGCGGGCGCCGACCAGGCTGGCGGCAGGGCCGGAGAGGATCGTCTCGATCGGCCGCTGGCGGGCAAACTCCGCCGAAACCAGCGCCCCATCGCCGCGCACCACCATCAGGGGAGCGGCAATGTTGCGCGCCTGAAGGAACTCCTCGGTCGCCGCCACCAGCCGGTCGATCATCGAGATCAGTCTGGCATTGAGCAGTGTGGTGAGCGCACGGCGTGGCCCGCCGAGCTTGGCCGACAATTCGTGGCTTGATGTGACCGGCAGGCCGGTCCTGTCGCGGATCAGCTCGCGGGCGGCGATCTCATGCGCGGGATTGCGGGTGGCGAAATAGGCGCAGACGGCGAAACCGGAAACCGACGCGCCGAGTTCCGGCAGCATCGCCTCCAGCCCGGACAGGACGAGTTTTGCCGCGTTGCCGTGCACATCATGGCCGCCCGGACAAAACACCACCGGGTCGGTGCCGAGTGCCGTCTTCAGCCCATCACGGGCAAGATCGGCCTCGGAAAAGCCGATCATGACCAGCGCCACCCGGCCGCCCTGCCCCTCGACCAGCGCGTTGGTGGCGAGCGTCGTCGACATCGAGACCAGCTTGATGTCAGCCGGATCGGTGGCCGCCTTTTCCAGCACCGCGTCGACGGCACCCGAAATGCCGACGGCCAGATCATGCCGCGTGGTCAGCGCCTTGGCCTTGGCCAGCACCTTGCCCTTGTTCGGCCCCTCTTGCGGACCTTCGGTCTCGGACCACAGCACGGCATCGGTGTAGGTGCCGCCGGTGTCGATGCCGAGGAAGAGAGGGGCGGGCTTGGTCTTGGCGGTCATTCTTTGGTGGATCCGGGACGGGAGGCGTTCTTTTCACCCGTGCCCTTAGCCGAAACGGGCCGGCCGATAAAGCAGCGTGAGATGGGCCACGGTGTCGTGAACCCACCGGAAAGTCGGTGCGCCGTCCCGCCAACGTATGTGGGGGTTCCTCGTCGCCACGAGGGGGGAGATTGGCAGCGTCGACGCGCCGCCTTATCCGACAAACCCAACCTTCTTATGACTGCCATCGCAGAACGGTTTGTTCGCCGAGTGGCCGCAGCGGCACAGGAAGACCTTCGTGGTGCGATCGACCGTGTGGCCGGTGCCGGTGACGATCTCGACATTGCCTTCGAGCTTGAGCGGGCCGTTGGTGGTAGGCGTCGCCTTCAGCGGGCCGTCACGGGCCTCCAGCGCGGGCGCGTCCTTCAGCGCCGGTTCGCCGGTGGCGGCAAAGCCCGCCTTGATGTGGCTGTTGTCGCAGAACGGCTTGTTCTGCGAGGCGCCGCAGCGGCAGAGCGTGGCGCGGAAGAATGTCTCGTCGCCAAGCACGATCTCGGCATGCACCGCCAGCGGACCGTTTTCGCGCAACCGCACGGTGTTGACCACAGGCGGTTTTTCCTGCGGTCCGCCATCCTTGCGCATATAGGTGATGGCGCCCGAGGGGCAATTCTCGGCCAGCGCGACGATCTTTTCGACGCTGGCCGCCTCGGGATGGATCCATTGTCCCGGCGCGTTGGGCACGAAGACATTTGGGTCGCCGAGCACGCAATTGCGCGAGTGGATGCAGCGTTTGCCGGAAAATCCGACGTCGATCTTGTCGCTTTCGACCATGCCGGCCATTGGCGTGCTCCCTGTGTGCCTGGAGCACACCGCGCCTGATTGCACGCGGCGTGCCTTGGGTGTTTGGCTATGGTCCCCAGCGGGAAACCCGTCAAGCTGGCAAACCGGTCAGGGGACCAGATCGATCTCCTCGGTCTCGCCGCCGCTGCAGGTATAGCAGCAATCCTCGCATTTTTCCTTGTTGCCGGGGCCGACGCCCCAATAGGTGCCTTCGTCGCCGTCAACCCAGGCGCCGTAGCAGATCGATTCGCCTTCATTGCAGGATATCGGCAGCTGCTTGGTCTCGCCGTCATCGAGATAGAAATCCTTGCCATCGCCCGGCCAGACATAGTCGCGGTCCTGGCTGTAGAGCTCGAGGCGCATGGCGTTGGGGTGGCTGTTCTTGACGGCGAAGGTGACGTCGCCGGCTTGGGCGGTCGATACAAACAGGACGGCAAGCGAAAACGCGGCGGCGAGCCGGCGCGCTGATGTGAAAGACATGAAAACCCCCGATGTAGAATCGGCCCCCACGGCCGACGGGGGATCATGACATGACGCGGGCGGGCACTAAAGGGATGATGCCGGCAATCCCGTCCAAATCATCGCGACATTTCGCCTTATCGCTGCCAGAAGGGCAGTTTGGCGATTTCTTCCTCTACCTGTGGCGTCGTCAAACCGATGTCGTCGATCAGATGTGGACTGACCTCCGACATTCGCTTGAGGTCCCAGCGAAAGCGTGTCCGCTCGCGCCAGGCCGCGATGGTGTTTCGCAAGACCGCCAGGCGCCGACGCGGCGCTTGCTTGGGACTTGCGGGCTGCCGCACTGCCGGCGGAACCGAAACAAGGATATGGTTTATAACAACCTCCGTGGGGCCGGAGCCCTCGAGCTGAAAGAGGTTGCATTCTGCGGAACGCGAACGCCGCCGTAATTAAGGCCCGCCAAATAGTTCTCAAAAGTTCCAAACGGCGCCTAACTCTTTGTTTTCATGCAATTCCTCCAGGGAAAGCGCTATGCGCTTCTCCGGGGCAAACCGCTTCGCACTTTTCCTGGAATTGCTCTATAGATGCGCCATGCAGGGAGAGCGCTTTGCCTTTGGCCCGTTCATGCTCGATGCCGGTGCGGGAACGCTGCTCCGGAACGACGTCCCCGTGGCCATCGGTTATCGCGGGCTGAAGCTGCTCGCGGCGCTGGTCGCAAGGGCCGGCGAAATCCTTGAGAAGGCCGAACTCATGGACGCGGCGTGGCCGGGCACGGCCGTCGAGGAAGGCAACCTCACCGTCCAGATCGCGCAATTGCGCAAGCTGCTCGGTCCGCCCGGCATTGCTACTGAAGGAGGCGGCGAATGGATCGCCACCGTTCCACGCGTCGGCTACCGCTTCACGGGAGCCGTCGAACAGCTCGCCGGCGCCAAGCGAAAACCGTTGCCGCTGCCTGACAAACCATCGATCGCGGTGCTGCCCTTCGTCAATTTCAGCAACGATGCCGGGCAGGACGCTTTCTGCGACGGCTTGACCGAAGACCTGATCACCGACCTGTCGAGGATCTCCGGCCTGTTCGTCATCGCGCGCAATTCGACCTTTGCCTATAAGGGAAGGGCGATGGATGTGCGCGAGATCGCCAGGGAACTTGGCGTCCGCTACCTGCTGGAGGGCAGCGCGCGGCGTGACGCGGGGCGCGTGCGCATCAACGCACAGCTGGTCGACGCGGCGAGCGGCGACCATCTCTGGGCGGAACGCTTCGACCGCGGCCTGGACGATATCTTCGCCGTCCAGGACGAGGTGACCGCCAAGATCGTGGAGGCGTTGCTCGGCCGGCTGCGCGCGCCGCCGCCACGCAACCGGCCCACCAATCTCGATGCCTACGATCTGTGCGTGCGGGCGCGCAAGCTGATCGACGATTCGCCGCAGACGGCACGGGAAGCGCATCTGATGCTGACGCGCGCGGTTGCGCTCGACCCCGACTACGCCGAGGCCTATCGCTGGCTCGCCATGAACCACTGGATGGGATGGGTGCACTGGGGCGAGCCGATCGACCCTAACCGCCGCATTGCCCTGGACCTGGCGCGCAAGGCGGTCGCGATCGATCCGAACGATGCCGGCTGCCACTGGGTGCTCGGCAATTTGCTTGCCTATGAGCATGATTTCGCCGAGTCGGATGCCGAATTCGCCAGGGCGTTCGAACTCGACCCCAACGAGGCCGATGCCTGGGCGATATTGTCCGATATAACGACGCTCGCCGGGCGGGTGGAGGAGGGCCTGCAGCAGATCCGCAAGGCGTTCCGGCTGAACCCGTTTCCGGCAAGCTGGTACTATCTGACGCTCGGCCAGGCGCAATATGCGGCGCGCGACTACGCTGCCGCCGTCGAGACGCTGCGCCGGGACGAGACCTACCGCACCAGCTCACGCCGCTTCCTTGCGGCAAGCCTTGCGCAACTTGGCCGGCTCGACGAGGCGCGCGCGGAGGTCGAGCTGTTCCTCGTCGGCAACCCGCATTTCACGACCCGCCACTGGGTGATGACCGAGCCGTTCCGCGACGACGCGACGCGTGAGCATTTCATCGAGGGCTTCCACAAGGCCGGCCTCCCAGACTGACGCCCGGAATGACTGCCTGGACGGGATCCCCGATCACGGCACCAGGTCGATCGTCTCGGTCGCGTGCTCCACGCAGATGAAACAGCAGGTATCGCAGGGCTGGTCGTTGTCTGGGCCGACGCCGGCGGAAATCTTGTCATTGCCATCGACCCAGGCGCCATAGCAGATGCGTTCGCCCTGGTTGCAGGAGATCGGCACTGATTTCTGCGAGTCCGGATCAACAAGGAACACCTTGTCGTTGCCCGGCCAGACGGTCTCACGGTCGCGGCTGAACAGCTCGACCGCGACCGCCTCCTTGCGCAGGTTCTTGACGAAAAAGGCCATATCGGCGGCATCGGCCGAATTGGCCAGGACCAGTGCCGCCAGCGCAACCATGCGAAACAACGTCACCGCCGACCTCCCCCGAATCATCGCGGGCAGGTTCGCACGGCCGCCCGGAACTAGGAAGACACGCGGCCCTCCGCAGTGATCTCACGCCCCAGCCTCACCGCTTCACGCACCAGCAGATCGAGATCGTCGCGGCGGGTGCGATGATTGGTGATCGCCACACGCAGCCAGTGCTCGCCATGCACGGTGGTGTCGGAGAGTGCCGCGATGCCTTGCTCCTGCAGCCGCAGCATGATCTCGGTGTTGAGCGCCTTCAGCGCTTCGCCCGCCAAACCGGGTTGGTAGCGGAAGCAGACGATGTTGATGGTCGGCGCTGCCGCCAGTTCCAGCGAAGGCTCGGCCTCGATCAGCCTGGCCAGATAGGAGACCTGCGCGATGTTCTGGTCGATCAGGCGGCCTAATTTTTCGATGCCATGCTCCTTCAGCGCCATCCACACTTTCAGCGCGCGAAAGCCGCGCGAGGTCTGCAGGCCATAGTCGTGCAGCCATTCGCCGGATGCGAGGCCGCGCGGCGTCGATTCCAGATATTCCGGCGTCACCGCGAAGGTCCGGCGGTGCGCTGTGGCATCCCTGACCAGGGCACAGCCGACCTCGAACGGCGCGTGCAGCCATTTGTGCGGATCGAGCGCGATCGAATCGGCCCATTCGATGCCGGCGACGCGGTGGGCGTTTTGCGGCGCTATCGCGATCAGCGCGCCAATACAGCCATCGACATGAAACCAGAGTCCTTCCTCGTGCGCGAGTTTGGCAAGCGCCCTGAGATCGTCGATCGCGCCGGTGTTGACCGTACCGGCATTGCCGATGACGCAGGCCGGCGTGACGCCGGCTGCCCGGTCCTCGGCGATCGCCGCGCGCAAGGCCGATATGTCGATGCGCAGCCCGGCATCCGTCGCGATCCGGCGCAGCGCCCGGTTGCCGAGCCCAAGCGCTTCCATCGCCTTGCGATGGCAGGAATGGATCTGGTCCGAGCCGTAGAAGCGCAGCGGTTTTTCGATGGCGGCGACGCCGTGTTCGCGCACATCGATGCCGGCCTTGGCGTTGCGCGCCACGGTCAGCCCGATGATATTGGCCATCGAGCCGCCGCTGACCAGCGTGCCGGAGGCCGATGCCGGAAGGCCCAGCATCTGCTTGCACCAGTTCACCACCTGGTTGTCCATCAGCCCCGCGGCGTGGTTGCCGCCGCCGAGATTGGAGCCCTGGATCGCCGCCAGGAAATCGCCGATCGCGCCGGTGAAGTTGCTCGACCCCATGTACCAGGACCAGAAGCGCGGATGGATGTTGCCCATGGGATAGGACATCACGGTGCGCGAGACCTCGCCGTAGACGGCGGCAAGCGGTGCCGGCGAGCGCGGCAACGGGGCGCTGAAGAAGTCCCGCACATCGGCCGGCATCTCCCGCCACACCGGGCGGTCGCGCACGTCGCGCAGATAATCGACGGCATCGTCGACGACCCGGTGCGACAAGGCCTGCACATCGGCCCAGTCGGCGGGGTCAAGCGTTTCCTCGGCCACCATGCCGACGGTTTCTCGCGCGATGTCCATGACTGCCTCCGTCAAGCCGCCGAAAACTGGCAGCCGGGCGTCGAGCGCGACAGCGCCAGCTCGTCGGCATCCATTTCGGCCTCGATGCCGTCGAACAGCGGTGTCGACATGTAGCGCTCGCCAGTGTCGGGCAACACGCACAGGATCACCGATCCCGCCGGCGCCTTCTCCGCGACCTGCCGCGCCACGGCGAAGGTGGCGCCGCCGGAAATGCCGGTGAAGATGCCTTCCTTCTGGGCTAGCGCCCGCGCCCATTTGATGCCCTCTGGCCCTGCGATCGGCATCACCTCGTCATAGAGGCTGGCGTCGATCGCTTCCTGCAGGACGTTGGGGATGAAGTCCGGCGTCCAGCCCTGGATCGGGTGCGGCTCGAAGGCCGGATGGCTGGCGGCGGGGGCGCCGTCGGCAGCGCGCTGCTGCGCCTTGCCGCTGCCGATCAGTTGCGCGTTGGCCGGCTCGGAGAGCACGATGCGGGCATCCGGCCGTTCGCGGCGCAAGACTCGCGCCACGCCGACGACGGTGCCGCCGGTGCCATAGCCGGTGACGAAGCAGTCGAGCCGCGAGCCGGCGAAATCGTTGATGATTTCGCGCGCCGTCGTCGCCTCGTGGATGGCGGCATTGGCGGCCGTCTCGAACTGGCGGGCGAGGAACCAGCCATTGGCCTCAGCCAGCTCGACCGCCTTCTTGTACATGCCAAAACCCTTTTCGGCGCGCGGCGTCAGCACCACCTTGGCGCCGAGCATGCGCATCAGCTTGCGGCGCTCGACCGAAAAGCTGTCGGCCATGGTGACGACCAGAGGATAGGCTTTTTGCGCACAGACCATGGCGAGGCCGATGCCGGTGTTGCCGCTGGTCGCCTCGACCACGGTCTGGCCCGGCTTCAGCGCGCCGCTGCGTTCCCCCTCCTCGATGATGTTGAGCGCCAGCCGGTCCTTCACCGAAGCGCCCGGGTTGAAGAACTCGGCCTTGACGTAGATGGCCGCATGGGCCGGCGCGAGATTGTTGATGCGCACCGCCGGCGTGTCGCCGACAGTGTCGAGAATGCTGTCAAACAGGCGCCCGCGCCCGGCGGTGGTCCTGATTTTCTGTTTGTTCAACATCGTTGATCTCCTCGATCGTGTTCATTTTCACGGACCGGTTACAAACCGGCGGCCCGGGCGGCGAGGTCTCGAGACCTTGCCGCGCTAGGACTGACGTTGCCGGCGATGCGGCAATGATCGCTGCCGGCGCGAAATTCGCCGCCGGATGCGCCAGATCGTGTTTGGTGATAAAGCAGGGGCCGACAGGCCAGCGTGGGAGCAGGCGTGGGAAGGGACGTGGAATCCGCACCATCGAGCCAGGACGGCGGTATGCCGGGCCTGTCCGTGCGCCTGCTCGGCCAATTGGCGATCACGCGCAACGGTGTGCCGATGGCACTGCCGGCCTCGCGCAAGCTGCGGGCGCTGCTTGCCTATCTGGCGCTGGCGCCGCACCCGGTGGGGCGCAGCCGCCTGTGCGAACTTCTGTGGGACGTGCCCAACGATCCGCGAGGCGAGCTGCGCTGGTGCCTGAGCAAGTTGCGCGGCGCTCTCGACACGCCGGACCGGCGCCGTGTCCGCACTCAGGACGATACGGTCGCGCTCGATCTCGGCGGTTGCCTTGTCGATGCGTTGGAGATCAGCCATGCGGCCACGCACGGGGTCGACACGCTCGATGCCGAGCGGTTGCGAGCGCTGGCAGAACTCTTCGCCGGCGATTTTCTCGACGGGCTGGAACTCGAACGCAATCCGCACTTCAACAGCTGGCTGATCGGCCAGCGCCGCCGTTTCCGGTCCGTCCACGCGGCGGTGCTGGAACGGCTCGTCGCGAGCCTGCCCGCTGATTGCGACGAAGCGACCGCCCATCTCGACAAATGGGTGGAACTCGCGCCTTTCGAGGGGCGCGCGCATACGGCGCTGCTGGCGAGCCTCGCCCGGCGCGGCGAGATCGCCGCGGCCGAGAAGCATCTGGCGGTGGCGGCACAGCTGTTCCAGTCGGAAGACCTGGATTTCGTCCCGCTCCGGACAGCCTGGCGGGTGATCCGCGACCAGCAGTCGGCTGCCTCGCCGCGGCCGCAGCCGGCCTGCCAGTTCACAGCATCGCAATTGACGTCACCTGGTCCGCCTGACTCCGGTCCACTCGACTCCGGTCCACTCGAGCCGAGCCATGCGTCGCTGGCGGTGATGCCGTTTATTGAGGAATCCGGCCTGCGCGGCGGGCTGGCCGATGGCCTTACCCACGACATCATCACCCGTCTCGCCAAGCTACGGGATTTCTTCGTCATCGCGCGCGGATCGGTCTTCGCACTGGCCGACAAGGGCATCGCACCCGAGGAGGCCGGTCGCCGGCTGAAGGTCGACTATGTCGCCACCGGCACGGTGCGCAGCATGGCCGGCCGCCTGATCGTCGGCGTCGAACTCGTCGAGGTGCGTACCGCCAGGATCATCTGGGCCGAGACGTTCGAGCACCGTCCGGACGACATTTTTGCCGTGCTCGACGACATCGGCGACAGCATCGTGTCGTCGATCTCGGTGGAGGTCGAGACCGTCGAGCGTAACCGAGCCCTGCTGAAAGCGCCCAACTCGCTCAACGCCTGGGAGGCCTACCACCGCGGCCTCTGGCACATGTATCGCTTCACCCAGGCCGAGAACGAAACGGCGCGGCATTTCTTTGCCAGGGCCTTGCAGCTCGATCCGACCTTCGCCCGCGCCTATGCCGGCCTGTCCTTCACCCATTGGCAGAACGCCTTTCAGCGCTGGGGCGACCGCGACCGGGAAAGCGCGCTGGCGTTCGAGAGCGCCGGCCAGAGCCTGCTGGTCGACGACCACAATCCGGCCGCACACTGGGCAATGGGGCGGGCGCTGTGGCTGCGCGGCGAACAGGAGGGCTCGCTCGGCGAACTGGAACAGGCGGTGAAACTCAGCCCCAATTTCGCGCTCGGCCATTACGCGCTGTCCTTCGTCCACTCACAGTCGGGCGACCCGAAAGCGGCAATAAGCTCCTCAGACCATTCGCGCCATCTCAGCCCGTTCGACCCGCTGCTGTTCGGCATGCTGGGCGCGCGGGCGATGTCGCATGTCCGTCTCGGCCAGTTCGAGGAGGCAGCCGTATGGGCGCGGAAGGCAGCGGCGCGGCCGAACGCGCACGCCATCATCCTGGCGATCGCGGCACATTGCCTGGCGCTGGCGGGGCGGCTCGACGAGGCGCGCGGCTTTGCAGCCGCGATCCGCAAGACGTTGCCGGATTACCGCGCCGACGATTTCATCGGCACGTTCCGCTTCGAGCCCGAAGCCGAAGCGTTGTTCCGGCAAGGCGCCAGACGGATCGGGCTCGGCTGATTTCAGGCTTGAATCGCCTGCGTTAACGAAGTCGGAAGGAGTTGCTTAACCGTTCACGGCTATGTGACCTCCGGGGGGCCATGGCAAAGTGAGTATGATGAGCAACAGCCCCGACAAGCGCAGCGAATGGCGCGCCATTCTTCATATACAGGCCCGCGTCGCCGTGCTGTTCGTTCCGGTCGTGGCCAGCCTGCTGCTCATCGCCGCCCTTGCCGGCAATGATCGCAAATCCGTTCCGGATGTCGACCGGACAGTTACCGGTTCGGTGCGATAGATCAGACCGGCCCGCTTTTCCCAGCTCGCCGAAGTACTCAGTAAAATCGCGGGATCGGGCCGTTCTGCGGGGTCGTGCGGTCGCCGAGGTCGAGAAAGATCTCGTCGACATAGCACCAGCCCCAGCCTTCCGGCGGGTCATAGCCCTCGATGACGGGATGGTTGGTGGCATGAAAATGCTTGGTGGCGTGGCGGTTGGGGGAGTCGTCGCAGCAGCCGACATGGCCGCAGGTTCGGCAGAGCCGCAGATGCACCCACCACGAGCCGCTCTTCAGGCATTCCTCGCAGCCGAGCGCGCTCGGCGTCACGTCCTTGATCCCAGCCGCGTGTCTGCACTCGTCCGCCATCACACTCCCCCGACCAGTTGAGGCGCGTCGGCATGGCTGCCTTCCCGCGCAAGAAACGCATGCAATGCTGCCACCACCTGGGCGCCTTCGCCGACCGCCGCCGCGACGCGTTTGACGGAGCCGGAGCGCACGTCACCGATGGCGAACACGCCGCTGCGGCTCGTCTCCATCAGGCCATGCGCGGATCCCATGTCCGATCCGGTGCGGATGAAACCCCTGGCATCCAGCGCCACATCGGATTGGGCGAGCCAGTCGGTATTCGGGTCGGCACCGATGAACAGGAAGAGATGGCGGATCGGCCGCGTCGTCGAGGCGCCGCTCGAGCGGTCGCGCCAGCGGACCGTGGCAAGATTGCCTTCCTCGCCGTCCAGCGCCTCGACCTCGGTGCCGGTCAGCACCTCGATGTTCGGCTGCGCCCTGATGCGCTCGACGAGGTAACGCGACATCGAGGCTTCGAGACTGCCGCCACGCGCCAGCAGCGCCACTTTCCTGACATGGCTGGCCAAAAAGACAGCCGCCTGCCCAGCCGAATTGCCGGCGCCGACCAGCGCTACTTCCTGGCCGCCGCAAAGCCGTGCTTCGATGGGCGAGGCCCAATAATGCACGCATGTGCCCTCGAACTCGGCGAGATTGGCGACGTCGAGGCGGCGGTAGCGTGCGCCGCTGGCGATCACCACCGAGCGCGTACGCACCGTCTCGTCGTCGCCGACCGCAAGCTGGTAGCGCGCGCCGTCGGTGGCGGCGCCGAGCAGCTTCACCTCGTCGGGGATGACCATCTCGACGCCGAACTTCTGCGCCTGGTTATAGGCGCGCGCCATCAGCGCCATGCCGGTAATGCCCGTGGGAAAGCCAAGATAGTTCTCGATGCGCGCGGAAGCGCCCGCCTGGCCGCCGAAGGCACGGCAATCGAGCACGATGGTCGACAGCCCTTCGGAGGCCGCATAGACCGCCGCCGCCAGACCGGCCGGCCCGGCGCCGACAATGGCGACGTCATAGACCTTGCTGGCGTCGACCGGCCGCAGCAGGCCGATGCAGCGGGCGAGGTCTTTCTCCGCGGGATTGAGCAGCAGCCTGCCGTTCGGGCACAGCACGACCGGCAAGTGGTGGGGATCGACATGGAAGTGCTCAAACAGGGTCTTCGCACAAGGATCGGTTTTGGAATCGAGCACGCGGTGGGGCTGGCCGCTGCGGGCGAGAAACCCCTGAAGGCGCAGGACGTCGCCGTTGTCGGCCGGTCCGACGATGATGGGACCGATCGTGCCGCTCTCGAGCAGCCCGACGCGGCGCAGGATCAGCGCCCGCATGATGCGCTCGCCGAGATTGGCCTCCTGCACCATCAGGTCGCGCAGCCTCTGCGAGGAGATGACGAACGCCTGCACTGGCTCGGCGGCCTGCGCATTGACCAGCGAGGGACGGGCCGAAAGCTGCGCCAGCTCGCCGACGAAGCTGCCCGGGCCATGCGTGACGATCGTCTCGCGCCGGCCGAGCTTGCCGTCCTGGGTGATGTCCAGCTTGCCCGACAGGACGACGATCAGCCCCGGGGACACATCGCCGGCCTCGAAAATGTGCTCGCCGGCGGCATAGGCGCTGGCCTCACCGAACCGGCGCATGCGCTCGATGTCGGCCTCGGCCAGGGTTGGGAAGGCCTGGTCGCGGCGGGCGCCGAAGATCGCGGTGGCGGATTGAGACATGGGAGCGAGCGTAGCGAAGCCGGAGCCCGGTTTGAAGCGGTTTGTTGGGACTGGCCAGGAGGGGAGGTCATCGGGCAAGAAAAAAGCCCGGACGAACCGGGCTTTTCTCTTGAGCTTCTGAACCGATCGAATGGTTCGAAACGGGAATTTGGTGCCCAGAAGAGGACTCGAACCTCCACTCCTTGCGGAACACGGACCTGAACCGTGCGCGTCTACCAATTCCGCCATCTGGGCTGGTGCGGGCTCAATAGGCGGGCAAGCGATTGCTGTCAACGCGCTTTTTGGAACAGGACGCCAAAAGCTGGGAAGTCGCTTTAGCAAAGCTGGTGGAGGCCCGCCGCCGCAACTCGCCAGCCGTCAGCCTTCCAGCACTTCCTTCGAGGCCACGGTCGAATCGGCGTTGAGCTGGTAGATCACAGGCACGCCGGTGCCGAGCTCCAGCCTGACGATCTCCTCGCCCGACTTGCCGTCCAGCGCCATGATCAGCGCGCGCAGCGAATTGCCGTGGGCGGCGACCAGCACGGTGCCGCCGCGCAGCACGTGCGGCTGCAGATCGTGCAGGTAGTAGGGCCAGACGCGGGCGCCGGTGTCCTTCAGGCTTTCACCGGCGGGCGGCGGTACGTCGTAGGAGCGACGCCAGACATGCACCTGCTCCTCGCCCCATTTCTGGCGCGCATCGTCCTTGTTGAGGCCGGAAAGGTCGCCATAGTCGCGCTCGTTCAGCGCCTGGTCGCGAATGGTCTTCAGGTCGCTCTGGCCGACGGCGTCGAGAATGTGCTGACAGGTCTTCTGCGCCCGGACCAGCGCCGAGGTGAAGGCGATGTCGAATTTCAGGCCGCGCGCCTTGAGCTTCTGGCCGGCGGCCTTGGCCTCGGCGTGGCCCTGCTCGGTCAGGTCGACGTCACGCCAGCCGGTGAACAGGTTTTTCAAATTCCATTCGCTCTGGCCGTGACGCACGAGCACGAGAGTTCTCGACATTTTTGCTCCTCTGGGGTCTGAGCATTCCAGGAAAAGTGTGTAGCGGTTTTCTGTCCGGACTTGCGTAAGAACGAAGATGGTTCAGGGTCGTTTCAGGCAAGCCCGAGCACGTCCCGCATTGAGTAAAGGCCCGGCTTCCTGCCGCGCGCCCAAAGTGCGGCCTTGACGGCGCCGCGGGCGAAGATGGCGCGATCCTCGGCATGGTGGGACAGCGTGATGCGCTCGCCGGTGCCGGCCAGGATCACGCTGTGGTCGCCGACCACCGAGCCGCCGCGCAGGGCGGCGAAACCGATCGAGCCGGTTTGTCGCACACCCGTATGGCCGTCGCGTGAACGCACGTCGTTGCCGGCCAGTGCAATGCCGCGCCCGGCGGCGGCGGCCTCGCCGAGCAGAAGCGCGGTGCCCGAAGGCGCGTCGACCTTGTGCCTGTGGTGCATTTCGAGGATCTCGATATCGAAATCATCGGCATCGAGCGCGCGCGCCGCCTGCTCGACCAGCACCGCCAGCAGGTTGACGCCGAGGCTCATATTGCCCGACTTGACGATGGTCGCGTGGCGCGCGGCGGCGGCGATTTTCGCATTGTCTTCGGCCGAACAGCCGGTCGTGCCGATGACGTGGACGATGCGCGCCTGCGCCGCGTAGCCGGCGAACTCGACCGTCGAAGCCGGGGTGGTGAAATCGAGCACGCCATCGGCCCTGGCGAACACCGGCAGCGGATCGCCGCCGATCGGCACATCGATGCGGCCGACGCCTGCCAGTTCGCCCGCATCCTTGCCCAGATAAGGCGAATCGGCGCGCTCGACCGCGCCGATGACGCGGGCGCCCGGAATGGCGTGGATGGCGCGGATCAGCGTCTGGCCCATGCGGCCGGCCGCGCCGACCACCACAAGTCCCATATCGCTGGCCGGCTCGCCTGATATTGCCGATGTTTCGCTCATGCCGTGCTCCCGGCGATGTTCCCGGTCTCTAATTCCTGAACCAAAATTTCGGCCGGCGCGCTGTCGTCGACAAGCCCCAGGCCCTTAACGCCCTGTATCCGGTGGAAACGGGCATAGACGCTGTGCGGGTCGGCCATCAGCGAGGCGTGCGTACCCTCTTCGACCAGATGGCCCTGTTCCAGCACGATGATGTGGTCGGCATTGACCACGGTCGACAGGCGGTGCGCGATGACGATGGTGGTGCGCCCTTCCATGACCTTGGTGAGCGCCTGCTGGACCCGGGCTTCGGCCTCGTTGTCGAGCGCCGATGTCGCCTCGTCGAGCAGCAGGATCGGTGCCTGGCGCACGATGGCGCGGGCGATCGACACACGCTGGCGCTGGCCGCCGGAGAGCGTGGCGCCATTCTCGCCGACCGGCGTGTCATAGCCTTGCGGCTGCTGGCGGATGAACTCGTCGGCCGCGGCCAGTCGCGCGGCCTGTTCGATCTCGGCGTCGGTCGCCGAGGGGCGGCCGTAGCGGATGTTGTCGCGGATGGTGCCTTCGAACAGGTAGGGCGCCTGCGAGACATAGGCGATCGAGCCGCGCAGCGACTGTTTGGTGACCTTGGAAATGTCCTGGCCGTCGATCTCGATCGTGCCGCTCTCGACGTCGTAGAAGCGCTGCAGCAGCGCCACCAGCGTCGTCTTGCCGGCGCCGGACGCGCCGATGACGGCGGTCATCTTGCCGGCGGCGGCGACGAAGCTCAGACCCTGAAGGACAGGCGCCTCCTCGACATAGCGGAAGGACACGTTGTTGAAGCGCACTTCACCGGTGGTGAAATGTGCCTGTGTGGCGCCTGGAGCATCGCCCTGCTTGGGCTCGAGGTCGAGCAGTTCGTAGATCATGCGCGCGTTGACCAGCGCCCGTTCCATGCCGACCTGCATGCGCGCCAGGCGCCGCGCCGGATCATAGGCCAGGATCAGCGCGGTGATGAACGAGAAGACCGCGCCCGGCGGCTGGCCCAGAACCAGCGCCCGGTAACCGGAATAGGCGATGACGGAGGTGACGGCGAGACCAGCCAGCATGTCGGAGATCGGCGACAGCCGTTCGGAGACGCGGGCAATCTTGTTGGAGCGCTGTTCGGCGTCGTTGGCGAGCTTGCCGATGCGGCCCGACAGCTCGTCCTCCATGGTGAAGGCCTTGACGATGGCGATGCCTTGCGTGGCTTCCTGAACCGCGCCGATCAGCCGCGAATTGATGAGCACGGATTCCCGGGTTATGCGCCGCACGCGGCGGGTGAGGTAGACGACGGCCCAGATCAGCGGCGGCCCGATCAGCAGCGAACTGAGCGACAAGACCGGATCCTGGTAGACCATGACGCCGAGAAGCCCGATCAGCGTCACCGCGTCGCGGGTAATCGAGGTCAGCGTCAACGACAGCAGGTCGCGGATGCCGCCGACGTTTTCGTTGACCTGCGCCGCCAGCCGGCCGGAGCGTGTGTCGTTGAAGAAGCCGACGCCGAGCTTCATCAGGTGATCGAAGATGCGCTTCTGGTAGCGCGCCACCAGATTGTTGCCGATCTTGGCCAGCGCCACCGCCTGGCCATAGCCGGCGAAGCCGCGCAGCAGGAAGGCCGCCATGAAGCCGGCGCAGATCCAGACGATCGCATCGCCACGCCGTTCGTAGAATATCTGGTTGACCATCGGGGCCATGATCCAGGCCGTGAAGGCGGTGGTGCCCGAAACGATCAGCGAGCAGGTGATGACCATCACATAGGTCCAGCGATAGTCGTGGCTGTTCTCAGCCAGAATGCGGCGCAGCACCGCTGTGACCTCGCCGGGCCGGGCTTTCAGCTTGTTTGGAGTTTGAAGTGTCAAATCAGAGGGCTTTGTCGGTTTCCGCTTCCCGTGGCCGGGCAATTCGGCACCCCTATTAACGCCAAGCAGCCGGCTTGCCTATGCCTTGGGGTGACTAACTTCGTCGCGCCAGCGCCGGCCCGATGTCTGGACACCGAACAGCGAGGGGTTCCTGGCATAGGCGGCAAGGCCTAGGAGCGCCGCCAGCGGATGGGTGATGACATAGACCGGCATGGTGCGCATCAGCGCGCTGTGCGGCGCCTTGTCCTCGAAGGCGGCGCGGAAATTGCCCTCCTTCAGCGCCGGCACGATCTTTTGCGCGATGCCGCCGGTGAGGAAAACCCCGCCCCGGCTCATGAACACCAAAGCAAGGTCGCCGGCGGTGCGGCCCAGGCAGGTGACAAAGGTCTCCAGCGCTTCCTGCGCCACAGGATCGGTCTTGGCCAGCGCCGCAGCGGTGACCTCGGCCGGCGTGGTGAAGGGCGACGGCTTGCCGTCGGCCCTGGCCACCGCCCGGTAGACATTGACGAGGCCTCGCCCGGACAGGATCTGCTCGCCCGAAATGCGGCCGTCGAGCTTCTCGATGTGCGGGAACACCTCGAAATCGCGGGCCGAACGCGGCCCGATGTCCATATGGCCGCCTTCGCCGGGCACCGGTATCCAGTGATGAAGCGCGTGGACCAGCCCGGCGACGCCGAGCCCGGTTCCCGGTCCCAGCACGACGCGGCCGGCATTGGGCTCCGGCGTGCTGCCGCCGATCTTTTCCATCTGCTCTTCGCCGAGTGCGACGACGGCCAGCGCCTGCGCCTCGAAGTCGTTGAGCACGACGATGTCGCTCAGGCCGAGGCTGGCGAACATCTGCCGGGGCTTGACGATCCACGGGCAGTTGGTGAGTTCGATCTCGTCGCCATCGACCGGACCGGCCACCGCCAGCACAGCCGAATTGGGCCGGACCGAGGAGCGATCGAGCACGGCCGACTGGATCGCCTCGTCGATGGTGCTGTAATTGGCGGTCTGGACGATGGTCGGCTCGCCGGCCTCGGAATTGGCGTCGAGCACGATCGAAAAGCGCGCATTGGTGCCGCCGATATCGCCGATCAGGATCGGAAACCGCAGCAAAGTCTCGTCATCGCCTGTGCCTGGCATGCTCTTGTCCGTCCCCCGGCGCCCTCGATGGCGTTTCGCCGTTCTTCCGTTGACTAGCGCATGAGTTTGAAAAGGGAAACGGTTTTCGGACCCGGCGATGCGCAGGGAGAGGTTCTGCGGCCAAACGGCCACTGTTTCATGAAAGCAGGCAGCTAAACCGATTGAGCTTGCCGACGGCGCCCGACAATCACTTCGCGGGCGGGCGTGGACGCGGCACCGGCACGCCGACCTCGGGTGTCGCCGTGAAGGCGTTCAACGCGCTTGGCAGGCCTGCCGTGCTGCTGGCCGTGACCGCGGGCAGCGATGGCGTTTCGGGTACGGGCGCGGGCGCCGCCACCGCTATCGGCACCGTGTCGCCGTGATAGGTCGCGGCCTCGGCCGAGGCAGGTCCCGGCGCGTCGAGCACCGCGCGGCATTCCTTGGGCAGGTTGGCCATCGTCATCAGGTCGCGGGCCTTCGGCGCATCCGGGTTCTTATTGGGCCGCCACGGCTCCTGCGTGAACCACCAGGCCAGCGGCTTGCCGCAACCGTCATCATCCGGCGTCGCTTCCTGCGCCTTGCAATTGGGCGAGCCCGGCTGACAGCCGATGCGCATGTGGAAATGATAGTCGTGGCCCCAGAACGGCCTGATCTTGCGCAGCCAGGAGCGGTCGCCCTTGACGGTGTCGCAGAGCTTCTTCTTGATGCCCGGATTGACCAGGATGCGCTCGACCTGCGGATAGCTCGCGGCCCGCTTTAGCAACGCCGTATGCCGCGGCGTCCACAGGGCATCCTTCACCAGATGCGTCTTCTCGTCGACCATCAGCGTGGCGCTCATGGTCTCGCGCTGCGCCCTGCTCATCGTGCGGTCGGGCATCGGCGTCAGCCAGATGTCTGCGTCGAGCCCGATCTGGTGCGAGGCATGGCCGGTCAGCATCGGGCCGCCGCGCGGCTGCGCGATGTCGCCGATCAGCAGGCCGGGCCAACCGTCGGCGACCGCATCGCGCGACAATCTCTCGATCAGCGCGATCAGCGCCGGATGGCCCCAGCGGCGGTTGCGCGATGGCCGCATTACCTGCCAGGTCGGACCATCCATGGGGATGGCGACGCCGCCGGAAAAGCAGCCCTTGGAATAGAAGCCGAAGGATTGCGCCGCGGTAGCCGTCGGCAGTTTCTCGGCGCCGAACAGGTCTTTTGCCCGTTCCTCGGCCGCTGCGGGCTGCGCGGCGAGACCTGCCAGGGCCAGCGCCGCCGCCAATACCGAATTTCTGGCGCCAGGCGATCGCGTCGATGATTTCATGAACCGCACCCCCGTGCCTCCGACGCCGAATCATACCACGCCAAGCGCCGCGCTTCGATCATCCTAACCCCTTCGCGGCCTTCATCGGACTGCGCGGCGCGCCGTCGCGCCAGTCGCCGCTTGCCCACATATGGTCGAAGGCGGCGCGATAGTCCGGAAAGCGAAACCGATAGCCCGCCGCCTTGATCGCCGCATTGGCGACCCGCTTGTTCTCGCCATAGAAGGACCGCGCCATGGGCGAAAGTTGGGCGGTCTCGAACGGAATTTCGGGCGGCGGCGCGATACCCATCAGCGAAGCGGCATAGGCAACGACATCCTGCGGCGGCGCCGGCTCATCGTCGGTGACGTTGAAGATGCCGCCGGTATTGCCGCCGATCAGATGCCAGAGCGCGCCCGATATGTCGTCGCAATGGATGCGGTTGAAGACCTGGTCCGGCTTGACCAGCCGCCTGGCCGTGCCGTTTTCCAGATTGACCAGCGCGTTGCGGCCCGGACCGTAGATGCCCGACAGCCGCAGGATCGCCACCGGCCGGTCGATGTCCTCGCCAAGCGTCAACCAGTCCTGCTCGGCCTCGACCCGCATCGTCGAGCGCTTCGAAACCGGCCGGCACGCGGCCGTTTCATCGACCCAGGCACCGCCATGATCGCCATAGACCCCGACGGTCGAGAGATAGCCGATCCATTTCAGGTCAGGCATCCCTGCGATCGCCTCGCGGGCGGCATTCAGCACGGGATCGCCGGCTTCCTCCGGAGCGACGGAAATCACCAGATGGGTGGTTTTCTCGAGCGCTTCGCCGATTTCGCCGGTTAGCGCGCCATCGAACAGCAGCGGGCCGATGCCGGCTTGGCGCAGCGCTTCGAATTTTTCCTCGGAGCGTGTCGTGCCGAAGATCGGGGCGGCTCCCCTGTTGGCGCGGCCAAAGGCCTTGCCCGAATAGCCGGCGCCGAAGAGGAAGATCCGCTTTTCGTTCATGCATGCGTCCTGTTTGGCCGTGCCAGGCGCCATTCCACGCGGACGGCGCCATCGCCCTCGCTCTTCAGGCCGTTCGCGGCCCGTTCGGCATATTCGGTTTCTGGCACCAGCCGCGCCAGCGCCCATATTGCCGCGCCCCGCACCAGCGGCGAGGCGTCGCCGAGCAGGTCCCGGACGCTATCGGCAAGCGCGGCCTCGCCGGAATTGCCGGCGGCGATCAGCACGTTGCGGACAAAGCGGTCGCGACCGATGCGTTTGATCGGCGAACCGGAGAAGAAGCTGCGGAAGGCAGCATCGTCGAGGGCCAAAAGGTCGGCAAGTTCAGGCTCGCGCAAATCGTCACGCGCGGCGAGCTTGGCCTCCGAAGCCGCGCTTGCGAACTTGTTCCATGGGCAAGCCGCGAGGCAGTCGTCGCAGCCATAGATGCGGTTGCCGATCGCCTCGCGGAATTCATGCGGTATCGGCCCCTTGTTCTCGATGGTGAGATAGGAGATGCAGCGCCGCGCATCGAGCCGATAAGGCGCCGGAAACGCGTCGGTCGGGCAGGCGTCGAGGCAGGCGCGGCAGGAGCCGCAATGGTCGATCTCGGCGCTATCCGGCACCAGTTCGGCCGTGGTGAAGATGGTGCCGAGGAACAGCCAGGAGCCGTGCTCGCGGCTGACCAGATTGGTGTGCTTGCCTTGCCAGCCCAGGCCCGCTGCTTCCGCCAGCGGCTTTTCCATGACAGGTGCGGTGTCGACGAATACTTTGACGTCGCCGCCCGCCCGCGCGACGATCTTGCCGGCGATCTCCTTCAGCCGGCCTTTCATCACCCCGTGATAGTCGCGGTTTTTCGCGTAGACCGAGATCGCGCCGCGGTCGCGCCGGGCCAGCACGTCGCGCGGATCATGGTCAGGCCCATAATTCATCGCCAGCACGACGATCGAGCGCACGCCGGGCCACAGCGTGGAAGGCTCGCTGCGGCGCGCAATCGTCTCGGCGATCCAGTCCATGGAGCCGTGAAAGCCGTCGGCGACGAATTCGGCCAGGCGCGCTGGCGCCAGCGGGATGGCATCGGGAGTGGTGACTGCGACGGCGTCGAAGCCGGCGCGCCGCGCCTCCGCGTCGATCAGCGCACGCAGTTTTGCCGGATCAGAAGTCGAGATCCGCATAGTGCGATACCGGCGACAGGCCGCGCACGCGGTCGGTCAGGAGCGGCCGGAACGAAGGCCGCGATTTCACCCGCGTGTACCATTCGCGCGCGGCGGGGTGTTCGCGCCAGTCGATCTCGCCGAGATAGTCGAGCACCGACAGCGTCGCGGCGGCCGCCAGATCGGCATAGGTGACCCTGCCGCCGGCCAGCCAGTGACGGGTGCCGGCCAGCCAGTTGGTGTATTTCATGTGCTGGCGGATGTTGGCGCGCGCGGCGCGGATGGCGCCCGAATCGGGCGAGCCGCCGCCCGCCGTTTCCGGCATCACCGGCTTCAGCACGCGCTCGCGCACCAGATGGCGCGTCACTTCGCTTTCGGCCTTGTTGAGATACCAGTCGATCAGCCTGCGGATTTCAGCGCGCTGCATCGGGTCCTCGGCGAACAGCCGCTTGTCGCGCTTGAGCACACCGCGCGTCTCGTCGAGATATTCCGAGATCACCGTCGCACCGATGATCGGCACGTCGCCCTCGGCCAGCAGGATCGGCAGCGTGCCGGCCGGATTCAGCGCCAAGAATTCCTTGCGCCGCGTCCACGGCTTTTCCTCGATCAGCGCCAGCTCCTCGCCATACTCGCCAAAGGCGAGGCGGACGAAGCGGCAGGTTGCGAACATGGGATGGTGGAAAAGCGTCAGCATGGTTCCGCGGTGATAAAGCGCACTAATGTGGTTTGGATTTGAAGTTCCTGCCCCTCAATGGCATCCGCGTTCAGGAACTTCAAATCCAAACCACGTTAGAACTCAAAGTTGACAGTGTGGCTCAGAATCCGGAATTCGCGCATTGCGCTCGTCCCGGGTGTGGCGAATTCCGGATTGCCACACTGGCGAATCGCAGGGCGCACCGGTAAGTCTTGGCCGCCCGGTTAGCGGGCCGTCAGGGGTGTTGCGACCTATAGGGGGACTTCGGCGCCATGACAAGCAAGCCATTCTGTTAGCCGTCACGCCAACGCCGAGGTAGAAATGGAAAGCCAGACCATCGTCGAAGCCCTGCTGCTTGGCCTGCTGGAAGGGTTGACCGAATTCATACCGGTGTCTTCGACCGGCCATATCCTGCTCGCCGGCCATTTCCTCGGCTTCCAGTCGACCGGCAAGGCCTTCGAGATCCTGATCCAGCTCGGCGCCATCCTGGCGATCCTCAGCGTCTATTTCCGGCGCCTGTGGCAGATGCTGCTCGACCTGCCGCATGACCGGCTGACGCGGCATTTCGTCATCGGCATCCTCATCGCCTTCCTGCCGGCCGCGTTCATCGGCGCGCTGGCGCACGACTTCATCAAGACGGTGCTGTTCGAATCGCCCCGGCTGATCTGCATCATGCTGATCATCGGCGGCGTGGTGCTGCTGGTCGTCGACCGCATGAACCTCAAGCCGGTCTACCGCGACGTCGAGCGGTTCCCGACCAGGCTTTACCTGCAGATCGGGCTTTTCCAGTGCCTGTCGCTGATCCCCGGCACGTCGCGCTCCGGCTCGACCATCGTCGGCGCGCTGCTCCTGGGTGTCGACAAGCGGGCGGCGGCGGAATTTTCCTTCTTCCTCGCCATTCCGACCATGGTCGGCGCGTTCGCCTTCGACCTGTTCAAGAACCGCAACGTGCTGACCTCGGCCGACCTGCCGATCATCGCCATCGGCTTCGTCGCCGCCTTCGTCACGGCGTTGTTCGTGGTGCGCTTCCTGCTCGATTACGTCTCGCGCAACGGCTACTCGCTGTTCGGCTGGTGGCGGCTGGTGGTGGGTGTTGTCGGGCTGGTGACGTTGATGATCTGGGGGTGAGGAGCGGTCCGCACCTCCGCGCCTTCGTCATCCACGGGCGGAGCAAGGAATGCCCCGCCTCAACTCCTCCCATAAAACGCATTCGGGACATGCACGGGCCAGCGCCAGGGCAGCACGGCGACCATGTCGAAGCGCATCGACAGCCTGCCATAGTCCGGCTGGCGCGACAGCCAGATGTCGGCCGCACCCTCGATGCGACGCTCCGATTCGTGACCGATCGCTTCCATGGCTTCGATCAGCGTGCGGCGCGCCTTGACCTCGACGAACAGCACCAGGTCGCCGCGCCGCGCGATCAGGTCGATCTCGCCAAAGCGCGTGCGGTGGCGGCGCGCCAGGATGCGGTAGCCTTTCAGCATCAGCGCGACAGCCGCCAGCCATTCGCCGCGATGGCCGCGCCGGTAGGCTTTTTGGCGGCTGGCGCTCGGGCGCTCAGCCACTGCCGGCTCCGGAACTTTGCTCGACCATGATCTCTGGACAAACGAAACCGTTTGTCCGAGAAAACCGGCTTCCACTTTTCGGGATCATGGTCTGTCCTTGAGCTCGAGCAGCCGCCGATAGAGCGCCTGCTTCTGGCCGCCGGTCATTTTAGCGGCTTCCGCCGCCGCCTTGGAGGCCGGCATTTCGGCAGCGAGCGACAAAAGCAGACGATCGATGTCTTCGGGTTCGTCGGCCTTGGCCTCGGCCGGGCCGATACAGACGACGATCTCGCCCTTCGGCGTATCGGCCGCCGCATAATGGTCGGCCAGCGCTTGCAGCGTGCCGGTGCGCATTTCCTCGTACGTCTTGGTCAATTCCCGGCCGATCGCAGCTTTGCGTTCGCCGCCCAGCGCCTCGACCATGGCGCCGAGCGACTCAGCCAGCCGGCGCGGTGACTCGAAGAAGATCAAGGTCGCCGGCACCGCCTTCAGTGCCTCCAGCCGTGACAGCCGCTGGCCAACCTTGACCGGCAAAAAGCCGGCGAACAGGAAGGCGTCGGACGGCAGGCCCGACGCCGTCAGCGCGGCAAGCGGCGCCGACGGGCCGGGGATCGGCACGACGCGAATGCCCTGGTCGAGCGCTTCGCCGACCAGCCTGTAGCCGGGATCGGAGACCAGCGGCGTGCCGGCATCCGAAATCAGCGCCACGCTCTGGCCGGCTTCGAGTGCCGCGATCAGCTTCGGCCCGGCCTCGCCGGCATTGTGTTCGTGATAGGCGGTGGTGCGGCGGCGAATGCCGTAGCGGTCGAGCAGCACGCGCGACACACGCGTATCCTCGCAGGCGACGATGTCGGCGGCGGCCAGCGTCTCCAGCGCGCGCAGCGTGATGTCGGCGAGGTTGCCGATCGGCGTCGCCACCAGATAGAGCGCCGGATCGAGCGGACGAGCCGCGATCTCGGCCTGCCCGACCACATAGCTGCGCTTGCCTGTCTCGCCAGTCACCAATGCCGTCTCCGTTCAGGCCTGTCTGGCCCGCCAAATCTTGTTTGGCATGGCTGGCGCCGGCTTGCAAAACTCGCACCGGTGTAAGGCAATCGCCATTCCTTCGCCACAGTAGGGAACGAAACCGGGTTTGGCAGATTTAGCCCCTGATTCCCAAGGGAGGACAGGATGGACAGCCTGACGATACAGGACGCTTTCGAGCCTTACTATGCCGGCCGCAGCCGGAGTGCCGCACGCCAGGACAAACGGCTGCCAGACCGGAACGACACCAGCCTGACCAAGCAGGCCGCGAGTGCCTTGCCAACAGACGTCAGGCTTTCCGACAACAAACCCGACAGCACGACGGAGCACTGACCGGACGATGCCCAATCGCTTCGATATCTTCATCACCCGTCTTGAAACGAAAACCGCCCGCAACGGCGTACCGCAATCTCCGATAGGCGACCAGCACCGTGGCCGCCGCGACAAAGACGGCGCTAAGCCGGTCCGCAGCGGCGAGACGCATGCAGAGAAGGAGCGCGGAAAGCACCGCCACAAACACGACGCCTGATCTGGCTCAGATCGGCAAGGCGGCCGCCGAAGGCGGAGGGGCGAACGCCGGCCAGGCGCTCAGTCCAGATATCGTGAAATGCGCGCCTTCAGAAGCGCTACCAGCTCCGGGTCCATAAATTCATAGTCGTCCGGGATGTCGAGGCAGATCACCTTGGCCGCCTTCAGGCTGGCCTTGAATTTCTTCTGCAGTTTCGTCCGGTGGATTTTCTCCATGACAAAGATGATGTCGGCCCAGGCGACAAGTTCGTGCGTCAGCGAAGTGTCGGCATCATGATTGGTGCCGGCCGAGGCGACTTCGATGTCGCGCCGCGTGGAAAACACCTGCTCGGCGGTAGGGCTGCGCAAGCGGTTCTGGCTGCAGATGAAGAGGACGTTTTTCAAGGGTTTAGCGCGCCAGGTCCGCCACCACGGCGTCGAGCACGATCATGCCGGCCGGCGTGGCGCGCAGCCGCGCATTGCCGATCGGCGCCACCAGCCCCTCACCCTGCAGCACCGACAGCCGCGCGCTCGATAGGCCGCGTCCGGAAAACGCCTCGTAGCGGGAGAGGTCAATGCCTTCGGCGAGCCTGAGCCCCATCAAAAGAAACTCGTCGGCCTCTTCGGAGCGCGTCAGGAGTTCGCCGCCGGTGATGCCATGGCCCTTGGCCTCGACCAGATTGGCCCAGGTCTCCGGCATTCTCTCGGCAATCGTCACCACGCGATGGCCGTTCTCGACGAAGCGGCCATGCGCGCCTGGACCGACGCCGACATATTCGCCGTAGCGCCAGTAGGTCAGATTGTGCCGGCTCTCGGCGCCCGGCCTGGCGTGGTTGGAAATCTCGTAGGCCGGCAGGCCGTGCGCCGATGTGATTTCCTGCGTCAACGCGTAGAGATCGGCGGCGTGATCGTTGTCGGGAATGACGAATTTCTTTGCCGCGTGCAGCGCATGGAAGGGCGTGCCTTCCTCGATAGTCAGCTGGTAAAGCGACATATGGTCGGCGGCATGGCCGATCGCCTGTTCGAGTTCCGCCTGCCAATCCTGTGGCGTCTGCCCGGGGCGCGCATAGATCAGGTCGAAGGACAGGCGCGGAAAGATTTCGCGCGCGAGCCCGATGGCGTGCAAGGCTTCCTCGACGTTGTGCAGCCTGCCGAGAAAGCGCAAATCCTTGTCGTTCAGCGCCTGCACGCCGAGCGAGACGCGGTTGACCCCCGCCGCCCGGTAGCCACGGAAACGCTCCGCCTCGACCGAGGACGGGTTGGCCTCGAGCGTCACCTCGATGCCATCGGGCACCGTCCAGTTCCTGGCCACCGCGTCCAGAACCCTGGCCACCGTTTCCGGCTTCATCAGCGACGGCGTGCCGCCGCCGAGAAAAATGCTGGTCACGTCGCGCGGCCCGGTGCGCTGGCGCATCGTCGCCAACTCGGCCTCGAAGGCGGCGGCAAAGCGCTCCTGGTCGACCGGCTGGTGGCGGACATGGCTGTTGAAGTCGCAATAGGGGCACTTGGCCGCGCAGAATGGCCAATGCACGTAGACGCCAAAGCCGGGACTGCGGTCGAGCGCCATGGTGGTTGCGGGTCCGATCATGCGGAGCCAAGCCTGACCGAATCAAGCCGAGCTTGGGCGAATTTCTGGAAGGCGCGGGCGCGGTGCGACAGCGCCGTCGCCTGGCCTGGCTTCCAGCCGTGCTTTTCCTCGGCACTCATCTCGCCGAAGGTTTTGTCGAAGCCATTGGGCAAGAACACCGGATCGTAGCCGAAGCCGAGCTCGCCGCGCGGCGGCCAGACCAGCGTGCCCTCGGCCTCGCCGCGATAATATTCGGCCTCGCCGTCGGGAAAGGCGAGGCAGATGACGGCGACGAAGCGGCCCGTGCGCCGCTCGGGCGTGGCCGCGCCGACTTCCTGCAACGCGACTTCGGTGCGCTGCATGGCCATGGCGAAATCGCGCGATCCCTCCGGCGTCTCGGCCCAGTTGGCGGTATAGATGCCGGGCGCGCCGTCAAGCGCGTCGACGCAGAGGCCGGAATCGTCCGACAGCGCCGGCAGGCCGGTCGCCTTCGCGGCGGCGAAGGCCTTGATGTAGGCGTTTTCCTCGAAGGTGGTGCCGGTTTCGTCCGGTTCGGGCAGGCCATACTCCTTGGCCGACTTCGCCTCGAAGCCGAATGGACCCATCAGGTCGGCGAATTCGCGCAGCTTGCCGGCGTTGTGGCTGGCAACGACGATCTTCTTGCCATCGAGTGTATGGAGGTTTGGTGAATGCATCAAAGGCTCCAGATTCGTGGCTCGGCGAACTCGATCGAATTGCCCGACGGGTCGCGTATATAGATCGAACGGCCACCTTGCGGCCATTCGAATTCGCTTTCGATGGCGATTTTCTTCGCTTGGAGATGTGTTCTCCAGCCGTCGATTTCAGCGGCGCTGGCGGCAAAGCACAGATGACCCTCGCCGACCGCGCCGTGCGGCGGCACTTTCAGCTTCGCGTCCGGTGCGGGCGGAATTTTGGTCGCTTCGGCGTTGAAGACGAGCAGGACGCCTGGGCCGCAGCGGAAGAAAAGGTGGCGGCCGTCGACCTTGCCGAGGAGGATGAGGCCGAGGATGTCGGTGTAGAAGTGCTCAGCGGCGTCAAGGTCGGTGACGTAGAGGGCCGATTCCAGGATGGCGGAGGGAGTCACGAGGCACCCCCCTCTGCCCTGCCGGGCATCTCCCCCTCAAGGCGGGAGATTGGCAATTTCGATGTTGTTGCACACCCAGCAACGCTGAAAACCAGCGAAGGCCGAGACGGTATCCGATCTCCCTCCTCGAGGGGGAGATGGCCGGCAGGCCAGAGGGGGGCGTTCAAGCTCGGCATTAAACCCTACGCGACCGCCATCTGCTGCAGGCTGACCAGTCGGGAAATGCCCTTCTTGGCCAGGCCCATAAGCGTCGCGAACTGGTCTTCGGAGAAAGGTTCGCCCTCGGCGGTGCCCTGAATCTCGACGATGCCGCCCTTGCCGGTCATGACGAAATTGGCGTCGGTGCCGGCCGAGGAATCCTCGACATAGTCGAGGTCGATGACCGGCTGGCCGTCATGGATGCCGCAGGAAATCGCCGCGACATGGTCTTTCAGCACTTTCGAAACGCTGGCCATCTGCCGGGCTTCCATCCAGCGCAGGCAATCATAGAGCGCCACCCAGCCGCCGGTGATCGAAGCGGTGCGGGTGCCGCCGTCGGCCTGGATGACATCGCAGTCGACGGTGATCTGCTGTTCACCCAGCGCCTGCAGGTCGACCACGGCGCGCAAGGAGCGGCCGATCAGGCGCTGGATCTCCAGCGTGCGGCCGCCCTGCTTGCCGGCGGAGGCCTCGCGGCGCATGCGCTCGCCGGTCGAGCGCGGCAGCATGCCGTATTCCGCCGTGACCCAGCCCTTGCCGGAATTGCGCATCCAGCCCGGCACCTTTTCCTCGAGGCTCGCGGTGCACAGGACGTGCGTGTCGCCGAACTTCACCAGGCAGGAGCCTTCGGCGTGTTTGGAGACGCCGCGCTCGAAGGAGATGGCGCGCATTTCGTCGAATTGGCGTTTGGAGGGGCGCATTCGGCCTGCTTTCTTGTCAGTTTCTTGAAATCGTGGCCGGCTTTTAGACGCAAGGGGGGCAGCGCGCAAAGGAAAACGGACCGGCGATCTGACACAGACACCCGGGGTGATCTGACACAGACACCCGGGGTAATCTGGCACAGACACCGAGGTGATCCGACACAGACAGCCCGGGACACAGACACCGGTTGCGCGCGCCCCACCGAAGTCTATATCCTTGGACCGGAGGTTTTTGGCCAAATGACCAAGCCAGTCGATCCCGCGTCGCAGTCGCCCGCGCTTCAATCGCTCGACATGCGCTCGCGCGACATCTTCCGGCGCATCGTCGATTCCTACCTGAGGGACGGCGAGCCCGTGGGCTCGCGCAGCTTGTCGCGCATCCTGCCGTCCTCGCTGTCGCCGGCTACCATCCGCAACGTGATGAGCGACCTCGAACATCTCGGGCTGATCTACGCGCCGCATATTTCGGCCGGCCGTCTGCCGACGCAGGCTGGCCTGCGTTTCTTCGTCGATGCCTTCATGGAGCTTGGCGACCTCTCCGACGAGGAGCGCCGTACAATCGAGGCGCAGGTGCGGGCCTCCGGCTCGGGCGCGACGCTGGAGCATATGCTGACAGAGGCCAGCCAGATGCTGTCGGGCATGTCGCGCGGCGCCGGCCTGGTGCTGGCCGCCAAGAACGAGGTGGCGCTCAAGCATATCGAATTCATCCAGCTGGAGCCGACCAAGGCGCTTGCCGTGCTGGTGTCGCAGAATGGCGACGTCGAGAACCGCGTCGTCGAGCTGCCCGCCGGCATCACCGTCTCGCAACTGCACGAGGCCTCGAATTTCCTCAACGCGCATATCCGTGGCCGCACGCTGGCCGAGGCGCGCACCGAGATCGCCCGCATCAAGGAAGAGACGAGGACGGCGCTCGACACGCTGTCGCAGGACCTCGTCGAGAAGGGGCTGGCTGTATGGGCGGGCGCCGAAAGCGGCCTGCCAGCCCGGCTCATCGTGCGCGGCCGCGCCAATCTGCTGGAAAACGTCACCGCCCAGGCCGACATCGAATTGCTGCGGCATCTGTTCGAGGACATGGAGACGCAGGATGGTTTGATCCAGCTGCTCGACCTTGCCGAAGAGGGATCGGGCGTGCGCATCTTCATCGGCTCGGAAAACAAGCTGTTCTCGCTATCGGGCTCGTCGCTGGTGGTGGCGCCCTATCGCGATAAGGACGCCCGCGTCGTCGGCGCGCTCGGCGTCATCGGCCCGACCCGGCTCAACTATGCCCGCATCGTGCCGATGGTGGATTATACGGCGCAGCTGATATCGCGCATGCTGCGCTAGGTGTACTGATATTCGGGTGAAGCCGGCCTGCAAACGGCTGATACCTGCGCTTCCGGTGCCACCGTTTTCGACTCGGCCTGACCCGAATCTCGACATACCTTTGGTGCGACACCGAAGGACCGGCTGCAAAGGAGAAAAAGAATGGCGCTGGAATCATTCAAGGCCCAGATCAGCCTGCTGCTCGAAGAAATGGTCAACCAGCCGGAGGACCAGCACGAAATTCAGGAACAGCTGCGCGAAAAACTGCGGGAAATGCGCGCCATGGGCCTGCCGTTGCCGGCCGATCTCGTGGAACTGGAAAAGCGCCTGGACGACGATTTCTACGCTGCCGGGACCTGATCCCGGAAGTTTGCTCACCGTGCGTGACGGAACCCACGGACAAGCCGATCGTTAATTTCCTTCACGACCGGGTGGAGGAAGTGATGCGATTGGCCGGACTGGCGATGTCGGCACTGTTTCTCACGACCGCGGCTCTCGCCCAGCAGGCCGACCGGCCCGTGCTCAAAGGCCCGGCGGCCTTCGGCGACTGGCGCGCGGATAAGCCCGGCGTGCGCCGGTTGATCAAGCCGGAAGACCTGCCGAGACCCTATGTCACCAAATCCGCCTCGAACGGCGCCGGCCTCACGGAGAGGCCGCAAGGCGCCAAGCCACAACTGCCGCCCGGCTTTTCGGCGGAACTCGTTGCGTCCGGCATCGACAATCCGCGTGTCGTGCGTGTCGCGCCGAACGGCGACCTGTTCGTCGCCGACAGCGAAGCCAACCAGGTCCGTGTCTATCGGCTGACGAACGGAAGCGCGAAAGCCGCGGAGAAAAGCATCTTCGCCGGCGGCCTCAACCAGCCCTATGGCATCGCCTTCCATCCACCCGGCAATGACCCGCAATGGGTCTATGTCGCCAACAGCGACAGCATCGTGCGCTTTGCCTACCGCAATGGCGATCTGAAGGCCTCGGGCGAACCGCAAACCATTGTCGACGACATCCCCTCGAGCCACCACTGGACCCGCGACATCGCCTTTTCCCCCGACGGTAAGACACTTTACCTCTCCGTCGGCTCCGGCTCGAATATCGCGGAGGACATGGGCAAAAGACCCAGAGGCGGGCTCGACGCCTGGGTCAAGTCGAAGCCGCTCGGCGCCAGTTGGGGTTCCGAGGCGGGCCGGGCCGAGGTGCGGGCTTTCGACCCCGACGGCAGGAATGGGCGCATCGTCGCCACCGGGCTGCGCAATTGTTCGGGCATGACCGTGCAGCCGGCGACCGGCGCGCTGTGGTGCGTCGTCAACGAGCGCGACGCACTTGGCGACAATACGCCGGCGGAATACGCGACGATGGTCAGGGAAGGTGCCTTCTATGGCTGGCCGTGGTATTACATCGGCAACAATGAGGACCCGCGCCACAAGGGCGAGCGTCCCGACCTCGCCGGCAAGACTGATATTCCCAACGTGCTGATGCAGGCGCATTCGGCGCCGCTCAACATCGCTTTCTACGATGGCAAAAGCTTTCCGGCCGAGTACCAAGGCGACGCCTTCGTGGCCCTGCATGGCTCCTGGAACCGCGGCAACAGGACCGGCTACAAGGTGGTGCGGCTCAAGTTCAAGGACGGCAAGCCGACCGGTGAATATGAGGACTTCATGACCGGCTTTGTCGTCTCCAACGGCGAGGTCTGGGGCCGGCCGGTTGGCGTCGCGGTGGCCAAGGACGGGGCGCTGATCGTCACCGAAGACGGCAACGGCACAATCTGGCGCGTGACCTATAGTGACGGCCGGTCCTGATCCGTCTATTGGCAGCGCCGGCCCCCTCACCAGGTCTCACAGGGAGCTGGTGCAATCGAATCCAGTCCTCAGTAAATTCAATTCCATTCAGATATATGCGATGAAGCGCCCTCATCCGAGACCGAATCCATGACCCTCACCGGATTTCTTGCCTACAGCGCCGCGCTTGGCGTCGCCGCCGCCATCCCGGGCCCCGGCGTCACGGCGCTCGTCGCACGTGCGCTGGGCTCGGGCTTTCGCTCGTCGCTCGCCATGTCCTTCGGCCTGATGCTTGGCGATCTCACTTATTTGACCGCCGTGGTGCTGGGCCTGGCCTTCGTCGCGCAGGAGTTCGGCATGGTTTTCCTGGCGATCAAATGGGCCGGCGTCGCCTATCTCGCTTTCCTCGGCTGGCGCTTCTGGACCGCCGGCATAACGCCCGAAACCATCGAAGCCAGGAAGGGCAAGGGCGGCTTGCTGTCGAGCTTCATCGCCGGCCTCACCGTGACGCTCGGCAATCCAAAGACGATGATCTTCTATCTCGCCATCACGCCGACCATCGTCGACCTGAAGACCATCACGCTTGCCGATTACGGCATTCTCATCGCGCTGACGCTCGTCGTCCTGTTCGTCGTGCTGGTGCCTTACCTGGCGCTGGCGGCCAAGGCGCGCTGGTTCCTGAAGTCGCCGCGCGCGCTCAAGGTGCTGAACCGCACCGCCGGCGCCTTCATGGTTGGCGCGGCGGCGGCGATCGCTGCTCGCCAGTAGGTCGTTTCGACCAAACCATTCCCTGGCCCGGCTGTTTCGAGGAATGCTTTTCCGGGGTCCAGGCGTTTTCAGCACAGGGCCCACTCGGATATTTTCCAGCCGCAGCCTATCTTGCGCGGCTGAAAGCCCTATTCTGTCGGCTACTGCCAATTGCCTGAAATCCAGGGAGCGAAACCAATGAACAAGCCCGTCACTTCAGCCCGCGTGCCCGGCCGCGGCCGCATCTACGATTCCATCACCGACACGATCGGCGATACGCCCCTGGTACGGCTCGACAAGTTCGCCAAGGAGAAGGGCATCGTCGCCAATCTGGTCGCCAAGCTCGAATTCTTCAATCCGATCGCCTCGGTCAAGGACCGTATCGGCGTGTCGATGATCGAGGCGCTGGAGGCGGCCGGCAAGATTACACCCGGCAAGACCACGTTGATCGAACCGACATCCGGCAATACCGGCATTGCGCTTGCCTTCGCCGCCGCCGCCAAGGGCTACAAGCTGATCCTGACCATGCCGGAGACGATGTCGGTCGAACGCCGCAAGATGCTGGCGCTGCTCGGCGCCGAGCTGGTGCTGACCGAGGGGCCGAAAGGCATGAAGGGCGCCATCGCCAAGGCCGACGAACTGGCCGCGACGATCCCCAACGCCATCATTCCGCAGCAGTTCGAAAACCCGGCCAATCCGGAAATCCACCGCAAGACGACAGCGGAGGAAATCTGGAACGATACCCAAGGCGAGATCGACATCTTCGTCGCCGGCATCGGCACCGGCGGGACGATCACCGGCGTCGGCCAGGTCTTGAAGAAGCGTAAGCCCGTGCTGCATGTCGTCGCCGTCGAGCCGGATGCCTCGCCGGTGCTGTCGGGCGGCCAGCCCGGCCCGCACAAGATCCAGGGCATCGGCGCCGGCTTCGCGCCCAAGATCCTCGATACCACGGTCTATGACGAGATCGTCAAGGTCTCCAACGAGGATTCGGTCGCCAATGCGCGCCTGATTGCCCGCCTCGAGGGCGTGCCGGTCGGCATCTCGTCGGGCGCGGCCCTGCAGGCGGCAATCGTCGTCGGCTCGCGGCCCGAAAACAAGGGCAAGACGCTGGTGGTGGTCATCCCCGACTTCGCCGAGCGGTATTTGTCGACGATCCTATTCGAGGGGCTAGGGGCTTAACCCTCGCGTTCTTCCCGCGAGCGCCTGGCCCGCTGAAAAACTCCTCGTGGCCGCCTGCGCGCAGCTTGAGCCGACCCTGCTTCCGGTTCATATCACCCCCGGCCCGCGCACGACTGGCCGGGGAGGATTCCATGTACAAGCTTTATACACGTCCCGGCAGCGGCGGCTTCGTCGTCGAGGCGGCGCTGGCGCTGATCGATGTGCATTTCGAACAGATCGACGTGCCGAAGACCGAGGCACCCGATCCGGCCTTCCTCGCCATCAGCCCGTTGAACCAGGTGCCGGTGCTGATCTTGCCGGACGGACGCTCGATCACCGAATCGGCGGCGATCTGCATCCTGCTCGCCGAGCGCCACCCGCGGGCCGGTCTGGCGCCGGCGGTCGATGAACCGGCGCGCGCCGAGTTCCTGCGCTGGATGGCGTTCATGTCGTCGGCCCTCTATCCGGCGATCCTGCGGTTCTACTATGCCCATCGCTACACGGCGGATGCCGAAGGTACGAAGGCGGTGAAACAGGCGGCGGTCGCCGAGATGGATCGCGGTTTTGCCGTCGTCGATGCCGCCTTGCGCGGCCGCGACTGGCTCGCCGGCGACAAGATGTCGGTGGCCGACATCTATCTCGTCATGCTGGTGGCCTGGCATCCCGACATCGACATGGCGCGGGCGGCCTGGCCCGGTATCGAGCGCCTCTGGGCGCGATTGCGGGAGCATCCGCTTATGAAGACGCTCAACACATCGCACGAGATGTGGCCGGCCTGAACGGACGGACCGACAAGCCACCCGCGCTCCGGGATCTCACTGCACGAGCGCGGTGCGTTTTTCCTGCAGGAAGCGGCGCACAGCCGGATCGCGCTCGAGGCCGATCGCCCGATCATAGGCTTCGACCGCCTGCGGTCCCTGGCCGAGCCTGGCCAGCAGGCCGGCACGCGCGGCCCAGTAGGGTTGGTAGTCATTGAGCCGCTTGTCGTCGCCCAGTACGTAAAGAGCCGCCAACCCCGCCACCGCGCCCTCGGTCTCGGCGATCGCCACCGCGCGGTTGATTGCCACCACCGGCGAGCCCGCGATCGAAAACAGCGCGTCGTAGAGCGCGCGGATCGCGATCCAGTCGGTGCGGCCGGTCAGCCGCCGCGCCGCATGGACGGACTGTACCGCCGCCTCCAGCTGGTAGCGGCCGATGACGCCCTTGGTCGCGGCGCCGCGAAGACATGCTTCGGCCTCGTCGACCAGGGCATGGTCCCACAATGCATGGTCCTGCTCGGCAAGCGGCACATAATCTCCGGCCGGGTCGCGCCGCGCCGCGCGGCGCGCCTCCGCGAACAGCATCAGCGACAGCAGGCCCAGCGCCTCGGGTTCGTCCGGCAGCAGCGAGGCAACCAGCCGGCCGAGCCAGATCCCTTCGGTGGCGAGGTTGCGGCGCCGCGTCTCGGTACCGGCCGGATCGGACCAGCCCTCCGTGAAAGCGGCGTAGATCGCCTCCAGCACCGCGTCCAGCCTTTCACCGAGTTCGGTCCGCTCCGGCACGCGGAACGGAATGCCGGTCTCACGGATGCGACTCTTTGCGCGCACCAGGCGCTGGCCCATCGTGGCCGGCGAGAGCAGGAAGGCGGAAGCGATCGTCGCGGCATCGAAACCGAGGATGGTCTGCAGGATCAGCGGCGCCCGCACGCCGGCTTCGATCGCCGGATGAGCGCAGGCGAACATCAGCCGCAATCGTTCGTCCGGCAGGTCCTCGTCGGTCATGCGTGCCTCCGCTTCCTCGGCAATCAGCTTGAGATGGTCACGGCCGGCTTCGCTGGTCAGCCGCCGCCGCACCGCATCGACACGCCGCCGCCTGGCTACGGCGAGCAACCAGGCTTCCGGCTTTTCCGGCACGCCGGTGAGCGGCCAGCGTTCGAGCGCCGCCGCGAAGGCGTCGGCCAGCGCATCCTCCGCGGCGGCGACGTCGCGCGTGCGCGCGGCGAGCCAGGCGACCAGCTTGCCATAGCTTTCCCGGGCGGCGGCCTCGGCTGCCGCCCGGGCGATATCCGGGCGACTGTCCATCACGCCGTCATTTCTTGGGCATATAGTCGGCCATTTCCCAGATCGGCCGCAACTCGACCGTGCCGGTGCTGGCCGCCGGACAGCGCGCCGCCCAGTCGATGGCGGTATCGATATCGGCCGCCTCGATCATGTAGAAGCCGGCAAGCTGCTCCTTGGTGTCGGCATAGGGACCGTCAATAACGTTGGTTTTGCCATCGGCGATCCGCACCGAGGTCGTCGCCTGGGTCGGGCGCAGCCTTTCGCCGGCCAGCCACGCACCGGACTTCTTCAACGCTTCGGTATAGGCGGCGTAGGCCGCGCTCATCTGCTGGGCTTTCTCGACCGGCGTGTTCGCCAGCGCGGCTTCATCGTTGTTGATCAAAAGCATGTATCGCATGGGTCTTCTCCCGTGGTTTGGAAGGCCGCTTCGTTGCGGGCCGAACGTATGTCGCGCGTCGGCGACCGATTTCGACAGGTTGCGGAAAAAACTTTCGGCTCCGGCCGCGCCTTGCGCAAGCGGGTATGTGTTTGGCGACCTCTCAACCATTCGTCTAACGCGTGGAATTGCGGGTTGGCATTTCCCTTTCGCTGTCTAAACTCGCCTCTCTTCGCATCAGGGAGGTGATGCGGCCACTATTTCAGGGAGGAAACCAGATGTTGAATTTCAGAACGAAATTCGTTGCTGCCGGCGCGATGGCGCTTTCACTTGTCCTTGGTGCGGCGTCGGCCAAGGCGCAGGAATTCATCAATGTGCTGACCGGCGGCACTTCGGGCGTTTACTATCCGCTCGGCGTAGCGCTGTCGGAAATCTACGGCAAGGGCATCGAGGGTGCCCGCACGCAGGTGCAGGCGACCAAGGCGTCGGTCGAGAACCTCAACCTCCTGCAGCAAGGCAAGGGCGAGATCGCGTTCGCGCTCGGCGATTCCGTCAAGATGGCCGCCGAAGGCAACGCCGAGGCCGGCTTCCCCGGCAAGCTCGACAAGCTGCGCGGCATCGCCGCCATCTATCCCAACTATATCCAGATCGTCGCCAGCCAGGAGTCCGGCATCAAGACGCTCGCCGACCTCAAGGGCAAGAGCCTGTCGGTCGGCGCGCCGGCCTCCGGCACCGAGCTCAACGCGCGCGCCATCTTCGCAGCCGCCGGGCTGAAATATGAGGACCTCGGCCGCGTCGAATACCTGCCCTTCGCCGAATCGGTGGAGCTGATCAAGAACCGCCAGCTCGATGCCACGCTGCAATCGGCCGGGCTGGGTGTCGCCTCGATCCGCGACCTCGCCACCTCCGTGCCGATCACTGTCGTTGCCGTGCCGCCCGAAGACGTCGCCAGGATCGGCTCGCCCTATCTGTCGGTGGTCATCCCCAAGGGCACCTATGAAGGCCAGGGCGAGGATGTCGCCACGGCCGCCGTCGGCAATTTCCTCATCACCCGTGCCGATGTCTCGGATGAGACCGCCTACCAGATGACCAAGCAGCTGTTCGAGCATCTCGACCAGCTCGCCGCCGCGCACGCCGCCGCCAAGGCGATCAATCCGGCCAAGGCGCTCGATGGCATGCCGGTGCCGCTGCATCCGGGAGCCGAGCGCTATTACAAGGAAAAGGGGCTGTTGAAGTAAGGTATCGCGGCAATCCGACATGTCTTCGCGAGGCACTGCAATTCGCCTGCTAGGGAGCGCATCCAATGAGCGAAACACCGTCTGGAGCGATAGCCGACGGCAAATCGTCCCTCGCCCATCTCCCCCCGGGCGAAGAGCAGGTCGAAGGGTTGCCGCCGGGCTTCGGCGACGGCATCGCCGGCAAGGCGGCCTTCGCCATCGCGGTCGCCTTTTCCGCCTTCCAGATCTACATCGCCGCCTATGGCAGCCTTCCGAGCCAGGTGGTGCGGGCCATGCATGTCGGCTTCCTGCTGCTGCTCGGCTTCGCCCTGATCGCCAATCTGCGCGCCACCAGCCTGCCGGCAAAAGCCTTCTTCTGGGCACTCGGCCTGCTCGGCTTCGGCACCGGCCTCTATAACTGGGTGTTCTATACCGACCTCATCCGGCGCTCCGGCTTTCTGACCACGCCGGACCTGATCGTCGGCGCGGTGCTGGTGGTGCTGGTGTTCGAGGCGGCCAGGCGGCTGATGGGGCTGCCGCTGGCGGTCATCGCCTTCATCTTTCTCGCCTATTGCTTCGTCGGCAATCATCTGCCGCCGCCCTTCATTCATCGCGGCTATGATTTCGCCCAGCTCGTCGACACCTTCGCCTACGGCACCGAAGGCATTTACGGCACGCCGATCTACGTTTCGGCCGCCTATATCTTCATCTTCGTCGTCTTCGCCGCCTTCCTCGAACGCGCCGGCATGATCGCGCTGTTCAACGATTTCGCTCTCGGGCTGGTCGGCACCTGGCGCGGCGGCCCGGCGCAGGTCTGCGTGCTGTCTTCGGCGCTGATGGGCACCATTTCCGGCTCCGGCGTCGCCAATGTGGTGGCGAGCGGCCAGTTCACCATCCCGCTAATGAAGCGCTTCGGCTTCCGCTCGGCCTTTGCCGGCGCCGTCGAAGCGACGTCCTCGATGGGTGGCCAGATCATGCCGCCGGTGATGGGCGCGGTCGCCTTCATCATGGCCGAGACGCTGAACATCCCCTATGCCGAAGTGGTCAAGGCGGCGATCATCCCGGCGCTGCTCTATTTCGGCGCCTGCTTCTGGCAGGTGCATCTGGAGGCCGGCAAGGCAGGCCTGCGCGGCATGGCCAAGGCGGACCTGCCAAACCCGTGGGACGCGGTGCGACAACACTGGCCGCTGGTGCTGCCGCTCGCGGCACTGATCTACCTGTTGTTCGCCGGCTACACGCCGGTCTTCGCCGGCACGATGGGCCTCGCGCTGACCATCGTGCTGATCCTCGGTACGCCGCTGGCGGCGCTGATCGGGCCGCTCGCCTTCCGCGTCGTCTTCTGGCTGGCGCTCGGGCTTGCCGCCGCCTCCTTCATGAAATTCGGCGTCAACATCCTTAGCCTTGTCATCGCGGCCCTCGTCATTGCCTGCCTTGCCTTCAAGGGCGGCCGCGAGACGCTGCAAATCTGCATCGACTCTCTTGCTGAAGGCGCAAAGAACGCGCTGCCGGTGGGCATCGCCTGCGCGATCGTCGGCATCGTCATCGGTACGCTGACGCTGACCGGCGTGGCCTCCACCTTTATCGGCTGGATCATCTCGATCGGCGAGAACAATCTGTTTCTGTCCCTGGTGTTGACCATGTTGACCTGCCTGGTGCTGGGCATGGGCATCCCGACCATCCCCAACTACATCATCACCTCGTCGCTGGCCGGGCCGGCGCTGCTGTCGCTCGGCGTGCCGCTGGTCGTCAGCCACATGTTCGTCTTCTATTTCGGCATCATGGCCGACCTGACGCCACCGGTGGCGCTGGCCGCCTTTGCCGCAGCGCCGATGGCCAGGGAGAGCGGCCTCAAGATCGGCATCCAGGCGACCAAGCTTGCCATTGCCGGCTTCGTCGTGCCGTTCATGGCGGTCTATACGCCGGCTTTGATGCTGCAGGACGCCGGACCGATCGCCGCGCAGTTCGGCTATCCCGTCGAGGTCGCCTACATCGTTCTCAAGGCGTGCATGGGCATCGTGCTGTGGGGCGCTGCCGCCGTCGGCTTCCTTGCCGCGCGCATGGCCTGGTGGGAGCGGCTCGTCGCCTTCGCCGCCGGCGTGCTGCTGGTGGCGGCGGTGCCGCTGACCGACGAGACCGGCTGGGCGCTGTCGCTGGCCTGGATTGGCTGGCATGTCTGGCGTGCCCGGCAGGCGCCGGCCAGGGCATGATCCCGAACCAAAGGTCAGCGAACGCAAAAAACGGGATCCGGTTTTCGCAGGAGATCCTGCTCAAACGAGGAACCGCATGAGCCTGTGCATCCTCGCCGCCGGCAAGACGGTGACGCTTGGCGTTGCCGCCTTCACGCTGGCCTGGACGCATTCGGTGGAACGGACGCGCTGGGAGGAGGACTGGAAGGTGACGCCGTCCGGCCTGCAGGTGATAGAAGCCCGCATCAAGGGCTCGGGGGCCGGCATGGAGCCACCTGAAGGTGCGATATTGAAAAACGGCTGGTGGCTCTATGCGCCCAAGATGGGCGCGCAGCGTCGAATCCTGCTCGCCGCCTCCGGCGCGACCGGTGATGGCTGGACGCTGTGCACGGTTCAGGGCTGCCTGGAACTCGGCAAGACGGCGGGCGACACGATCTCGCTCGAGCCCTGTGAACTCACCGGCTTCAGCCAGCCGCGATAGCGCACGATCAGGCCGGTGAGCGGGTGTGAAATCTCGACATGGAAGCGGAATTTTCCGCCCTCGACGGTCTCGAAGGAGGTCGAGCGCGGGCAGAGCCACATCGGCAATGGCAGGCCGAGAATGCTCCAGCGCCGCAGGATCAGCCTCAGCTGGCCGCCTTCGGCCACGATTGGACGCCCAATGCATCAGCGGGGCGAGCGGCGACAGCGAGCGGACCATGCCGATGCGCGCCAGCCAGGCAAGGCCGATCAGGGCGCGGTTCAGGGTTTTGGGGAACAGGCTGTGCAAGCCGTGACCAAGCCTTTGATGGGGTCGCTGCCCAAAAGCGGACCTCGTGAGATACCGTTCGGGGTGGAAAGCCGCCATTGCCCACAAAGTCTCCGGCCTGATCAACCGAGCTCCCACGGCAGACACAGGGGGGTGCCGTGTTGCGCGGCGAGAAAGGCTTCCTAGGACGCGCAGGCCGTGAGCTGGGCGGGAAGAAGCTGCTATAAGTCAGCGCGCGCGCCGGTAATGCATGGCGACCGCGCCGTTGCGGAGCGGCTTGGCCGAGATCAGTTCGAGCCGTCGTGTGCTGGGCAGCCCGCTCTGGTAGAGGGTCGGACCGTGGCCGGCGATGCTAGGGTGGACGAGGAGCTTGTACTCGTCGATTAGATCCAGCCGGTCCAGCTCGGTCGCAAGCTTGCCGCTACCGAGGAGCACGCCCGCCGGGGTCGCGTCCTTGAGCCTCTGCACGCCCCTGCGGAGGTCGCCGGCGATGTGGTGGCTGTTGGTCCACGGGAAGGACTTTCGCGTCGACGACACTACGTACTTCGGCTTGGACTCCAGCTTGACCGCCCACTCGCGTATCGCCGGCGGCGCCTCCTCGTCGCCGCGGGCGACTGCCGGCCAGTAGCTCTCCATCATCTCGTAGGTGACGCGACCCCACAGCATCGCCCCGACCTCGTCCATAAGGCGGGTAAAGAAGGCGTGCGTCTCGTCGTCGGCAATGCCCTCCTTGTGGTCGACGCAGCCATCCAGGGTAACGTTGATGCTGAAGGTCAATAGTCCCATGCGGCGAGTCTAAGCCATACAATGGAGAACACCTAGGCCGATTGCTCGCGGTTGATGTTGAATTCCGCAATGGTCGAAACCGGCCTTTATGTTCGTGCCCGCAAGCGGACATAGGTCAAGCGGCTCGTAATGTCCGCTCTCCGGAAGTGAGCCAAGTTCGCTTTACGACCCGTTGTGGACATACCAAGTTCGCAACAGGTTAGGCCCATCGCGCATGCTAGAGCGCGCTTGCGTGCGGGACTCGCCGTCTGTCGGTGAAAGTCGGGCGATAGGCGGTGGCGCGGGTCTCGATGCCCGGCCTGCAGATGCGGCTGTTGTGGCGGCTTTCGAAGGTCATGGTCAGTGCGCACCCAGCGACGTGCCGCGACGGGCGCAGGCCGGACCGGGGCCGCGCATGTAATAGCGCTCGGGCCGATAGGTCGGCGCGACGAATTCGCGGATGGCGGCGACATAGCCGATGAGGTGCATGAGGAAGTTCATTTTACCTGGTCCCTGTCCCGATTTTCGGATGTCCCTTCCGAATTGCGGGAACGATAGCATCGAAGCGTGAATACTCAGTGAACGGGATGTTAATTTCTGGTCGAAAACCCGTCGCTTCGTGGCCGGAATGCGGCTGATTCGGGGTGTTTCGGTGCCTTTTGTCGCCATTTCGTCCGGTGTGACTTTTGCATCACATATGTTTCGTTTGAATGTCGCCTTGGCGCGCTTGTGTTTCAGCTTTCGTGCCGCCCTTGGAATTTCCTTGCCGGATGGCCGGTAGGCCCGGAACCGCCCCGCGCAGCGGACGTTGGGATCATAGGACCGGCATTGCCGGCTCAGAGGCATTGCCGCTGGCAAGCCGCAACTCTCGACACAAGCAAGAGCAATGGAAAGGCTGAAATCATGGGTTTCTTTTCGAAGGACATCAAAACGCTGGACGATCTCTTCGTGCACACGCTGCGCGACATCTACTATGCCGAGAAGCAGATCGAGAAGGCGCTGCCGAAGATGGTCGGCAAGGCAACCGATCCGCAGTTGAAGGCCGGCTTCGAAAAACACCTCGAACAAACCAAGGGCCATATCGAACGCGTCGAAGAGGTGTTCGAGCTGCATGGCGTAAAGGCCAAGCAGGTGAACTGCCCGGCCATCGACGGCATTCTCGAGGAGGCCGACGACGTCAACGGCGATGTCGACGACAAGGATGTTCTCGACGCCGCGCTGATCGCCTCCGCGCAGGCCGTCGAGCACTATGAGATGACCCGCTACGGCACCCTGATCGCCTGGGCCAAGCAGCTCGGCCGCAGCGACTGCGCCAATGTGCTGGCCAAGAATCTTAGGGAAGAGCAGGCGACGGATCGCAAGCTGACCGAAATCGCGGAAAGCAAGATCAACCTGCAAGCCGCCGAATAGGGGCTGACAGCCGGGGCCGGCGGCAACCGCGCCGGCTCCAGCCGGTTGGAACCCATCGGGGTGGTCGTCCGTTGCAGCTGATCTTTGTCAAGGGAAATCATCATGGCGCCGCGCCCGGCCTGGAAAGGCTATCTGAAGCTCTCGCTGGTCACCTGCGCCATCGAACTGACCAATGTCGTCACCCATGCCGATAAGGTCTCGTTCCACATCCTGAACCGCAAGACCGGCAACACGGTGAAGCGTATCTATGTCGACGCCGAGACCGGCAAGCCGATCGAGGAGGGCGACGAGATCAAGGGGTACGAGATCGACAAGGGCGATTTCGTCCATATAGAGGAGGACGAGATCGAGGCGGTGCAGATCGAAACCTCGCACACGATGAGCCTCGACGGCTTCGTCGACAAATCCTCGATCCGGCAGATCTATCTCGACACGCCCTACTATGTCGCGCCGGCCGACAAGGTTTCGCAAGATGCCTTCGCCGTCATCCGCGACGCCATGGCGGGCAAGAAGATGGCCGGGCTGGCGCGCATCGTCCTCTACCGCCGTGAGCGTCCGGTGGTCATCGAGCCGCTCGGCAAGGGCATGGTGCTGACCACGCTGCGCTACGACAATACGGTGCGCCAGCCAGAGACCGTCTTCGGCGACATCGAGGCGGTGAAGCCCGATCAGGAGATGACCGACCTTGCCGAGCTCATCATCGACAAGAAGAAGACGAAGTTCGATCCCTCGAAATTCGAGGACAAATATGAGGAAGCCCTGCTCGAACTGATCCGCGCCAAGAAGGCGGGGCACAAGGCGCCGAAAGCCAAGGCGGCGCCCAAACCCTCCAATGTCGTCAACCTGTTCGACGCGCTGAAGAAGAGCCTGTCGTCGGATTCAGGATCAACGAAGCCATCCTCGGCGAAAGCCAAGCCGGCGGCCAAACGCGTCAAGGCGAAAAGCGTCGCGCCGAAGCGCAAATCGGCCTGAGGATACGAGATGGCCAGCAGCCTCGAACAGTACCATTCGAAGCGGGACTTCAAGAAGACGGCCGAGCCGGCCGGCAAGGTTGCGCGCGGGAAGAAGCACGGCGGCATCTTCGTCATCCAGAAGCATGCCGCTACAAGGCTGCATTACGATTTTCGCCTTGAGCATGACGGCGTGCTGTGGAGCTGGGCGGTGACGCGCGGTCCGAGCCTCGACCCGCACGAAAAGCGGCTGGCCGTGCATGTCGAGGACCATCCCATCGACTATGCCGGTTTCGAAGGCACTATCCCCAAGGGCGAGTATGGCGGCGGCTCGGTCCTCGTCTGGGACGAGGGCACCTGGATGCCCGAGGGCGATCCGGCCAAGATGATGGCGAAGGGCCACATCAACTTCGAGCTCGAGGGCCACAAGCTGCGTGGCAAATGGCATCTGGTGCGGCTGCGTCCGCGCCCGGGCGAAAAACGGGACAACTGGCTGCTGATCAAGTCCGACGATGCTGCCGCACGCCCCGGCGAGGACATTCTGAAGGACGAGCCGAAGTCGGTGAAGTCAGGTCTGACGATCGAGGAGGTCGGCGAAGGCAAGGCGGCCAAGGGCGAGAAACCGAAGGTCTGGCACTCAAACAAGCCGGCCGTCAGCAAGGCCAAAACCGGCGGCAAGAAGCTCGACTTCATTGAGCCGCAGCTCGCCACGCTGGAGCGGGACGCGCCGCCCGGCCAGGACTGGCTGCATGAGGTGAAGTTCGACGGTTATCGCATGCAGGCGCAGATCGCCGGCACCGAGGTGCGGCTCTTGACCCGCACCGGCCTCGACTGGACGGAAAAATTCGGCGGCGAGATCGCGGCCGAGCTCGCTGGGCTGAAATGCAGCGATGCCATCATCGACGGCGAGACCGTCGTGCTGGCCGATAGCGGCGTGTCGTCCTTCGCGCTGCTGCAGCAGGATCTGTCGGCGAAGCGGACAGACCGCTTCCTCTACTATGTCTTCGACCTGATGCGGCTCGACGGCAAGGATTTGCGCCGTGAACCCCTGGTCGAGCGCAAGCACACCTTGCAGGATCTGCTCGGCGAGCAGGCCGACAACGCGGCGGTGCGCTTCTCCGACCATTTTACCGAACCCGGCAAGATCATGCTGGAACATGCCTGTCGCATGGGGCTGGAAGGCGTCGTCTCGAAACGCGCTGATGCGCCCTACCGCAGCGGGCGCGGTCCGACATGGGTCAAATCGAAATGCACGGCACGGCAGGAATTCGTCATCGGCGGCTATCTGCCGTCGGACAAGACCGGACGCGGCCTGCGCTCGCTGCTGGTCGGCTATTTCGAAGACGGCAGCTTGCACTATGCCGGCCGTGTCGGCACCGGCTTCTCCACGAAGGGCGCCAACGACCTGAAGAAGAAGCTCGATGCGCTCAAGACAGACGCCTCGCCCTTCGATGCGGCCGTGCCGAAGGGCAAGGGCCTGGTCTGGGTCAAGCCGGAACTGGTCGGCGAAGTGGAATTTCGCAGCTGGACGTCGGACCGTATAATACGCCATGCTTCGTTCCAGGGGCTGCGCGAGGACAAGCCGGCGGAGGAAGTCGTGCAGGAAAAGCCGAAGCCAGCGACAGATAAGGCGGCGACAGGCAAGGGCCCGGCCAAGGCCAAGCCGGCGGCAAACGCCAATACGGCAGGAACGGCGGCGAAAACCACTGTGAAGCTGTCCCACCCGGACAAGCTTCTGTGGCCCGACGAAAAGATCTCGAAGCGGGCCCTGCTCGATCATTACGCGCTGGTATGGCCGCGCATGAAGCAGTTCGTTGTCGAGCGGCCGCTCAGCCTGGTCAGGGCGCCGGATGGCGTCGGCGGCCAGCGCTTCTTCCAGAAGCATGCCTCGGCCGGCATGCATGCGAAGATCGAGAAGACCAGGGATCCCACGGATGGCGAGGAAATCCTGTTCATCCGCGATTTCGACGGCATCGCAGCGCTGGTCCAGCTCGGCGTGGTCGAGATCCACATCTGGGGCTGCACGATCGACAAGCTTGAACAGCCGGACCAGATCGTCTTCGATCTCGACCCCGACGAAGGCGTCGATGTGAAAGCGGTGCGCGAGGCGGCGCTCGACATCAGGGCCAAGCTCGATGAGCTGTCGCTGCCCAATTTCGTCAAGACATCGGGCGGCAAGGGCTTTCATGTCGTCGTGCCGCTGAAACCGTCGGCGGATTGGGCCGAGGTCAAAGGCTTCGCCCATGATTTCGCCAGGGCGCTTGAGCAAGGCGCGCCGGACCGCTACACGGCGACGCTGTCGAAGAAGGCGCGCACGGGAAAGATCTTCGTCGACTATCTGCGCAACGGCAGCGGCGCGACCACCGTCGCACCGTACTCGTCGCGAGCCAAGAAGGGCGCGACGGTGTCGATGCCGGTGACCTGGGCCGAGATCGAGGCCGGCTTGCCGCCAAACGCCTTCCCGATCGGCGACAAGACGACGCTGAAACGGCTTTCGGAAGCCGATCCGTGGGTGGATTTCTTCAAGAAGGGCAAGGTGTTGAAGCGGGGCTAACTCGACTTTCGACGCCGTGGGGCACCACCCCCCCTCTGGCCTGCCGGAGGGGGGCGCTGTCCCGCCGAGGTCTCCGCAATCCATCACGCCAGAAACACCCTCTCGAACGCCTGCTTGCCGGGCAGCGAGAAAATCACCGCCCGGCTTTCCTTCTCGCGGCGCGCCCATTTCTCGGCAAGGATCTTGTCGAGGATGGCGGCGCCCAGCGTCCCGGCGAGGTGCGAGCGCCGCACGCTCCAGTCGAGGCAGGCGCGGCACACCGGCCGCCGCGGCTTGGTGTAGACATCGATGCCTATCGCCGCGAAGTGCGATGCGGCGGAGGGCCCGAGCCTGATCTCCTTGTCGTCGCGGACCAGGATGTTTTTCTCGACAAGACGATCCAGCATCGCAACGGCCTGCTCGCCGGCAAGGTGATCGTAGCAGACGCGCGCGATGCGCATCGCGCCGTCGCGAGGACCCGGCCGCACGCGCTTGGGGCCAACAGCTTCGGCCACGCCGGTGATGGCTTCGATCATGCCGGCCACTTGCGGGCCGGCCAGCCCGTAATAACGATGCCGGCCCTGGCTGGCCAAGGTCAGCAACCCGCCCTCCATCAGTTTGGACAGGTGCGAGGAGGCGGTCGGCAGCGACACGCCGGCCTCCAGCGCCAGTTCGCTCGCGGTCAATGCCGTGCCGCCCATCAGGGCGTTCAGCATGTTGGCGCGGGCCGGATCGCCGACCAGGCTGGCGATGCGGGCAATATCGGGTCCTTCACGCATGGTTTGATCCTCATCGAAGCATTCTTGTCAGGTAAACATTATTCTCCGACCAGATCAAGGAGACGACGATGGCCGCACGAATCGCTTTCACCCCCGCACCGTTGCCCCGCCGCCAATCGTTCCCGTTCATCAGCTGGGTCCGCTCGCGGCTGCCGGCCCGCTGGTATGACCGCCATTTGCAGCGCCGCGACCTCCGCGAGATCGACGACCATCTGCTGCGCGACCTTGGCCTGACACGGGAAGATGTGCGCCGCGAATGCGCGAAGTCCTTCTGGCAGGCTTGAGGTCAGGACATTTGCCTAGCAGATCGGACGATACAACGGTTCGACGCCGCTCGAATTATCGACGCGAAAACACTCTTCAAGGAGAGACCGAGATGACCATCACGTGCTTTATCCGCTATGAGATCGACCCGTTCGGCAAGGCCGCCTTCGAGGAGTATGCCCGCAACTGGGGCCAGGCCATTCCGCGCTGCGGCGCCGATCTGATCGGTTATTTCGCACCGCATGAGGGCTCGGCCACGACGGCCTATGCCGCCTACAACATCGAGAATCTGGCCGCCTACGAAGCCTATCGCGCCCGGCTTGCCGCCGACCCCGCCGGCAAGGCAAACTACGAGTTCGCCCGCCGTGAACGCTTCATCCTTAGGGAGGACCGCATGTTCCTGAAACTGGCTTCCGGCCCGCATGCGGCGCTGGTGAAGAAATGATCGCCGTCATCTTCGAGGTGCAGCCAGCGCAGGGCCGGCGCGAGGTCTATCTGAGCATCGCCGCCGATCTGCGGCCGCTGCTCGACGGCATCGACGGGTTCATCTCCATCGAGCGCTTCCAGAGCCTGGCCGACCCGAACCGGATCCTGTCGCTGTCGTTCTGGCGTGACGAGGAGGCGGTCAAGGCCTGGCGCAATACCGAAGAACACCGACAGGCACAAAAGGCAGGGCGGGGCGGCATCTTTGCCGGCTATAGATTGCGGATCGCGCATGTGGTGCGGGATTATGGGCTGACGGAAAGAGACGAGGCGCCGGCGGACAGCCGGGCGGTGAATGGGTGAGAGGTTAGCGCGACCTTTTCCCTTCTCCCTTGTGAGGCCCGAAGGGCGGGCGAGGACCGTGACTCGCCCAGGGCGGCGGATCGGCGCGCAGCGCCGAGACGGTCGAGGGGTGTTCCAGCGGAGTGAGACGCTGGCTTTCCCTGGAGCACCCCTCATCCGACCTCGCTGCGAGGCCACCTTCCGCCACAAGGGGGGAAGGAAGAGGCGTTCTACGCATTCCCGATCAGCACACCCGCCGCGAACACCAGGGCACCGCCGAGAACCACCTGGAAGGCGGCGCGCAGGAACGGGGTCTGCATGTAGCGGTTCTGGACGAAGGCGATCGCCCACAATTCGAAGAACACCACCACGGCGGCAACGCCGGTCGCCGTCCAGAAATGCGGGATGAGGTAGGGCAGCGCGTGGCCGAGGCCGCCCAGCGTCGTCATGACGCCGACGGTCAGGCCGCGCTTGGTCGGCGAGCCCCTGCCCGACAGTTTGCCGTCGTCGGAGGCCACTTCGGTGAACCCCATCGAGATGCCAGCGCCGATCGAGGCGGCGAGACCGACCAGAAGCGTCTGCCACGTGTCATGCGTGGCAAAGGCGGCGGCGAAGATCGGCGCCAGCGTCGATACCGATCCGTCCATCAGCCCAGCCAGGCCCGGCTGCACATAGGTGAGAATGAACTGGCGCTGCTCGGCGGTCGCCTCCTCGACCCTGACTTCGCCCGGGACATGTTTCTGCTCCAGCGCATGCGCCGAGCTTTCATGGCCCTGTTCGGCCGCGGCCAGGTCGTTGAGCAGTTTTCGCGTCGAGGCATCGGTGGTGCGCTTGGCCGCCTCGACATAGAACAGGTAGGCTTGCCGCTCCATCGCCTCGGCCTGGGTACGCACGGCCTCGATGCCGAGCGGCCGCACCAGCCAGTCGGGCTTGCGCTCATAATAGCCTTTCACATGTTCACGGCGGATCAGCGGAATGCGCTCGCCGAAACGCTTGCGATGGAGCTCGATCAGCGAGTCGCGATGGCCGTCCTCCTCCTTGGCCATCGCCTCGAACAGTTTGGCCGATTGCGGGAAAGTCTCGGCCAGTCCATCCGCGTAGGCGCGGTAGATGCGGCCATCATCTTCTTCCGATGAAATGGCCAGCGCCAGGATCTCTTGTTCGGAGAGCGATTCGAAGGAGCGGCGGCCGAAGCCGAAAACACGGGAAAGCATGAGGAAATCACCCTAGTTTAGAATTGTTCTAAAGTAGGGTTTACGGCGCCGGTGGTCAATCGCGCGCTTGGCCGCGGTCAACAATAGTTGAAGCCCGGCCTTGGCATCGTCCTTCATTATTGCCGAATGTTCACCTATATATGGCACCAAGCCATCAAAAGGAACGAGCTGATGACGGCAAAGACGCCTCCGCACGCCTATGACCCGAAACCGGTCCTCGATCTCATCGCCAGCATCGAGGCCGACCTGCAGCGCCTGAAAGGCCTTGTCGAACAGCAGGTCGAGAAATTCGACCCTGCCAATCCGCACAACAAGGCGCCGGACGGCAAGCTGACCGAGGAAGGCGTCGAGTGCTGCTACCGCATGTTCGACGAAGGCAAGTCGCGCTATTCGGTGGCCCAGCAGATGAAGATTTCGTTCGCCGCCGCCACGCATCGGTTCAACAGCTGGCGCAAGCTGGGCGGGACAAAAAGGCAGCGGACGTTGCTGGGGTGAATTGCGATACGCTGGCGGCCGCAACGCGGGCTATATTTGTATCTTGATCACAATCGCGAATTGTCCCGGTCACATCTTTTCGTTGGCATCGCGCGAGCCTTTCCGTGCACCATGGCCGGATCGCATCACCACAGGACCCGCCATGACCACCCCTCCCGGCATTGCCGATATCCACGCCGCCGCCGCGCGCCTTTCGGGGCTGATCGTCGAGACACCGCTGATCGAATCGCAGGAGCTGAACAGGCGCTTCGGCGGCCGCATCCTGTTCAAGCCGGAGACACTGCAGCGCACCGGCTCGTTCAAGTTCCGCGGCGCCTACAACAAGCTGTCCTCGCTGAGCGAGGCGGAACGCAGCCGTGGCGTCGTCGCTTTCTCCTCGGGCAACCATGCGCAAGGCGTGGCGGCTTCGGCCGCCATGTTCGGCGTCAAAGCGGTCATCGCCATGCCAGCCGATGCACCTGACATGAAGATCGCCAATGTCCGCAAGATGGGCGCCGAGGTGGTGCCCTTCGACCGTTTCAACGACGACCGCATGACGGTGGTTCGCCCTTACCTCGACAGGGGCATGGCGTTGGTGCCGCCCTTCGACGACCCGGCTATCATCGCCGGCCAGGGCACGATCGGACTGGAGCTGGTGAAGCAGACGCGGGCGCTCGGTGTATCGCTCGACGCGGTCGTCATCCCCTGTGGCGGCGGCGGCCTGACCAGCGGCATTTCCGTCGCGGTCAAGGATGCCTCGCCCGGCACCGCGATCTGGGCGGTCGAACCCGAGCATTTCGACGACACTCGCCGCTCGCTGGCGGCGGGCGCCAGGGTTTCGAACGAGCCGGGCCACAGTTCAATCTGCGACGCCATCCTGACCGCCGAGCCGGGCGTCATCACCTTCGAAATCAACCGCCGCAACCTCGCCGGCGCCATCGCGGTTTCCGACAAGGCGACGGCTCAGGCGATGCGCGACGCCATGGCCCATCTCAAGCTGGTGGTCGAGCCCGGCGGCTGCGTTGCGCTCGCGGCGCTGTCATCGGGCGAGATCGAACTGTCCGGCAAATGCGTTGCCGTGATGCTGTCCGGCGGCAATGTCGATTTCGGCACCTATGCGGAAATCATGGGGGCCGCATAAAGGTTGCAATTGATCTGCGGGATCATGCGCTGGCCAATTGGACGCGCGGCACTCTAGGGTCAAAGCCAAATCAGTTGGCTGCCGCAAATGGCGCCGGCGCTGCAGGCCGGCGCTCTTGTCCAACTGTCACAGCCAGCGGCGCACGCGGGCCTTGTAGCCCCGATAGATGTCGCCGAACCGCCTTTCCAGGTAAGCCTCCTCGCGCGCGACGACGCCATAGCGGACCATGAACACAAGCGGCAGTGTTAGGATCAGAACCCACGAGCTTTGTGTCGCGACGCCGATGCCGCCGTACATGAGAAAAAACCCAAGATAGATGGGATTGCGGGTCCAGCGGTAAATGCCTGTCGTCACGAGCACGCGGGCGGGCTGGTTCGTGGGCAAAGGCGTCGCAGCGCTGGAGAAGCGGCGGACCCCCGCGGCAAAAAGCGCCAAACCTATCAGGATCAGCGACCCGCCGATGATCCGGTGGACCAGGTCGATCCCCGGCACCGGGAACGGCAAAGGCAGCACCCGATCCAAGGTGAGACCGACCAGAACAGCGGCAGGAAAGAAAAGGATCGGTCGCCCAGCGACGCCTGCTGTCGCGGCCACTTGTTGCCCATCTGTGTCCATACCCGTGGCTGCTCCTGCAGATCCTGGAGGCTACGTAGGGGAGGTCGCCTTCAAAATGACAACTAAGGTGTCATTCTATACTTGACAATCGGCGTGTCAATCAGGAAACAGGCGAGGTCAGCGGAATGGATGCGCATGGCAGCGGCACGACACAGGACCGAGGCATGCCGAAGGACGGGATCGGACCAATCGTCGACAGCAAGGGCGAGGCAATCGCCGAGCTGATGCTCGAAGTGGCCCAGTGCTTCTTCAGAATACGGGCCCTGGGTCAGAAGACGGGGCTCATCACCAGCTGGGGCGGCGGTGCGTTCGGCTTCATGCGAAGTCTCGCGCTGCTTGGTCCCCTGACCGTGCCGCAGATCGCTCAGATGAGACCCACCAGCCGCCAGCGGATGCAGCGGCTGGCGGATGAGCTTGCGGCCGAGGGGCTCGTCAAATTCGTCCACAATCCGAAGCACCGGCGCTCCAAGCTCGTGCAGCTGACGCCCATAGGCGACGCGCGCTACCGCGAACTCAACACCCAGCTCCTTTCGATCGCAACCACCATGGGCGTCGCGCTCAGCGAACCGGATATTCGCAGGACGACCGAGATCGTGCGGCGGCTGAGCGATGATGTGAGAGGGCGCTCGAAACTTTAGTCCAACGTGCGCCTGAACCGTACCAGCGCCACGCCGGCGAACAGCGCCACGAACGCCGCCAGCCAGCCGATCTCGGTCGCCACCGCCGGCAGCTGGGCGCTCTTCAACATCACCGCGCGGGTGATGCGCAGGAAATGCGTCAGCGGAAAAATCTCGCCGAAGGTCTGCGCCCAGCCCGGCATGCCGCGATAGGGAAACATGAAGCCCGACAGCATGATTGAGGGCAGGAAGAAGAAGAAGGTGAGCTGAAGCGCCTGCATCTGCGTGCGCGCGATCGTCGAGATCGTGTAGCCGAGCAGCACCAGGGACAGCACGAACACCAGCACCGCCGACAAAAGCAGCGTCATCGAGCCGGTGAAGGGGATGGCGAACAGAAGCTTCGACGCCGCCAGCACCACCACCACCTGCACCGCGCCGACCGCCAGATAGGGCAGCACCTTGCCCATCATGATCTCCAGCGGGCTCGATGGCATCGCCAGGAGATTCTCCATCGTGCCACGCTCGGTCTCGCGCGTCAGCGCGATCGAGGTCATCATCACCATGGTCATCTGCAGGATGACGCCGAGCAGGCCGGGCACGATGTTGTATTGCGAGATGCCTTCGGGATTGTAGCGCCGGTGCACGACGACATCGAGTTGGCCCCTGGCGGCCTCGGCGGCGGCTTCCTGCATGCCCTGCGCTCTCAGCAGCGCCTGGCCGGCGATGGTGCCGAGCGTCGATATCGCGCCGCTGGCGACCGCCGGATCGGTGGCGTCGGCCTCGATCAGGATCTGCGGCTTGTCACCGCGCTCGACGCGCCGGGCGAAATCGGCGGGGATGGTGACGACGAAGGCGACGTCGCCGCGCGCCATCAGGAACTCGGCCTCGTCAGCGCTTTGCGCGACATTGTCGAAGCGGTAGTAGCCGGTGGTCTGCAACGCCGAGACCATGGCGCGGGTGTAGGGATCGCTGCTGGTCGCCACCAGCGCCGCCGGCAGGCTTTTCGGGTCGTTGTTGATGGCGTAGCCGAACAGGACGAGCTGTATCAGCGGCACGCCCAGCATCATGGCGAAGGTGATGCGGTCGCGCCGCATCTGGATGAACTCCTTGATCAGCAGGGCGCCGAGCCTGGCGAAGGAAAAGACGTTGTTCATGCCATATTGTCCTTCGATCCCGACATGAACTGAATGAAGACGTCCTCCAGGCTGGTTTCGCCGGGTTTCATGGTCACCCCTTTGTGCTCTCTCTCAACATCGGCAAGGGCAGCCTCAAGCTTCTTGCGGTCGGAACCGACGACATGCAGCGTCGCGCCGAACGGTGCCACCTGGTCGACGCCGGGACGGCCTTGCAGCGTTTGCGCCACCTCGTCGAGCCGCGGACCCTGCAGCACGAAAGTGGTCAGGCCCGCGTTCTTCACCACCTCGGCGACGGTACCGGTGGCTAGCATCTTGCCGTAGGAGATGTAGCTGATGCGGTGGCAGCGCTCGGCCTCGTCCATGTAATGAGTGGAAACCAGCACGGTGAGCCCGCCGCTGGCCAGGCGATGGATCTCGTCCCAGAACTCGCGCCGCGCCTTCGGGTCGACGCCGGCCGTCGGCTCGTCGAGCAGAAGCAGTTTCGGCTTGTGCATGATACAGGCGGCCAGCGCCAGACGCTGCTTCCAGCCGCCGGACAAGGTGCCGGCCAGCTGGTTGCGGCGCGTCGCCAGGCCGAGATCCTCCAGCGTGCGCGAGACATATTCCTCGACCGGCTTCAGCCGGTAGAGCCGCGCCACGAATTCCAGGTTCTCGCCGATCGTCAGATCCTCGTAGAACGAGAATTTCTGCGTCATGTAGCCGACTTCACGCTTGATCCTGAGCGCATCGGTGCGGATGTTGAAGCCCAGCACCGTGCCTTCGCCCTCGTCCGGCGTCAGCAGGCCGCACATGATGCGGATGGTGGTGGTCTTGCCCGAGCCGTTGGGGCCGAGGAAGCCGACGATCTCGCCCTCGGCGACCGACATCGTCACATGATCGACGACGGTCTTGTCGCCGAAGCGCTTGACCAGGCCGTGAACGTCGATGGCGTTCATTTTCCCATATCCGCGAGATCGACATCGACGATCTGGCCGGGCTGAAGCGGCCCCGCATCGCCCTCCGGCCGCGCCTCGACGAGGTAGACCAGCTTCTGCCGGTTCTCGAGCGAATAGATCACCGGCGGGGTGAATTCGGGATCGGGCGAAACGTAACTGACGCGCGCCTTCACGTCCGGGCCGCAGCCGTCGCAACGGACGCTGAGCAGGCTGCCGACCTTGACCGAGGAGAACGCGCTTTCCGGAACATAGACGCTGAGCTTCACCGCGCCGTCGGGAAGCACCGAGATGACAGGCGCGGTCGGGCCCGCCGTGTCGCCGGGATTGCGGATGACGTCGTTAACGCGGCCGGGCGAAGGGGCTGCGAGCGTGCGCTTGGACAGGCGCCATCGCGCCTGTTCCAGTTCCGCCTGCGCCTGCTTGACCTGGTTGTCGGCGGCCTTGATCGTCTCGGGCCGCGCCGGCAGGCCGCCGACGGCGAGATTGGCCTCGGCCTGGCCAACCTGGGCATTGGCGGTTTCCAGCGTCGCCGAGGCGGTGTCATAGTCCGCTTGGGTGCCGGTACCGCGCTTGAACAGATCGGAGGCGCGGTCGTTTTTTCGCTTGGCGTCGGCGGCCTGTGCCTTGGCCATGTCGACCTCGGCCTTCAGCACGGCGATCTCTTCCGGCCGTTTGCCGACCTGGAGGTCGGCAAACTGCGCCTGCGCCTGTGCAAGGGCCGCCTGCGCTTGCGCCACCGCGATCTTGGCGTCGGCATTTTCGAGTGTCACCACGGTGGCTCCCGGCGTGACGCGATCGCCGCGCTTCACGGTCACCGTCTCGACCTGCGCCACTTCGATCGGCGCCAGGAGCACATAATCGCCCTCGACATAGCCGACGGCGAGCGGTGCCGCCGGGGCGCAGGCAGCGAACAGTTGGGCAGCGAGCGGCAGCGAACACAAAATGCTCATTGTCTTGATCCCTTCATCCCTGCCTCTTTCGGGCGGCCAGTATGGCGCCGAGGTTGTCCGTGGTGACCGCCACCACCTTGGCGGCCTCGGCGGCACCGATTTCGTGCCAGCCCATGCGGCGCATCACCGCCTCGCGGCCGATGCGGAAATAGATGACCTGGCCGATCAACGTGAACACGGTGAGCCGGGTCCGTTCGCTCTCGGCCGGCTCGCCGGTGGCCTGCTCCCAGAGCAGACATAAACGACGATGCGCCGGATCGAAGACGCCTTCATAGATGCGGTCGAGCGCCGCCGTCGGATACGACAGCTCGCGCAGCACGAACTGCACGATCTCTCCGGCCTGCGGACTGGCAACGACAAAGCCGACCATCCGTTCCAGGGCCGCGAAGAGCTGCGCGCGCGCCGCCTCCGGATCGCCAGCCGTCGCGGCCTGTTCATTGAGCGCCTGACCGGCGACGGCCTGAATGGTCTCGACGATAAAGTCGGCGGCAGCTGCGCGAAGACCTTCCTTGCCGCCGAAATGATAGGCGATCGAGCCGATATTGGCCCCCGCCTCGGCCGCGATCTCGCGCGTCGAGGTGCCGTCGAAGCCTTGCCGCCCGAACAGTTTCAGCGCCGCCCGGACGAGCGCGGAGCGCGTCAGCTCTGCCGGGGATGTCTCGCGGCGGGGCGTCTTGGCATCTGGCGATTTGATCATGTCGAAGGCTTTAATCAATCGATTGATTAAAGTCAACTTCCGCGCGCTCCGTCTTGCCATCGCGCGCGGCAAACGCTTTAGTGCGCGGCCATGGGCAAGGAAGTCGAGCGTAAGTTCCTGGTCTCCAGCACAGCATGGCGGGATCTGGTGGAAGCGGATATCCGCATTCTCCAGTTCTATCTCGCCATGGCACCCGGACGAACCGTCCGCATCCGCATCAGTGACGGAGCCTCGGCCAAGCTGACGCTCAAATTCGGCAGCAGCGCGCGCGAGCGCGACGAATTCGAATATCCGATCCCGCTCGCGGAGGCAGTGGAGATGCTGGACTTCGCCATCGGACGTGTCATCGAGAAGACACGTCACCATGTTAGGCATCGCGGCTATCTCTATGAAGTCGATGTCTTTGGCGGTGCACTGGCGGGACTTGTGGTGGCCGAACTCGAGACTCCGCAAGACGTTCCGGATGAAATGCTGCCGGACTGGCTCGGCCATGAAGTCACCGGCGATCAGAAGTTCTACAACGCGTCGCTCGCCCTCGGAGGGATACCGGAGATCGCCGCATGAGCTTTCGCATAGACCCGCGCATGCCGCTGACCGGCGAGGTCAGACGCATCCTTGCCGAGGAGATCGGCAAGGCCCTGTTGCATTTGGATGCGGCACGCGCCCGGCCGGAACAGGGCCTGCACAAGTGCCGCAAGCGGCTGAAGAGCGCGCGTGCCTTGCTGCGCCTCGTTCGTTCCGGAGACGAAACATTCTGCGCGACCGAGAATCAGTGCTACCGCAACGTGGCGGCGCTGCTAGCCGGCCCGCGTGAGGCGACGGCGCTGATCGAGACCATCGACCGGCTGGCGGCGCGTTTCGCGAAGGAGAGCGCCGATGGCGGGCTCGATGCCGTGCGCGACAGGCTGATCGCGCGCCAGCATGATTTGCACGAAGGCGCCGGGCTGCAGGCGGCGATCGGCGCGGCGACCGCTGCGTGCGAAGACGGCATGAAGCGCATCGAAGCCCTTGCCTTGCCCGACCAGCCGGAACAGGCCGCAGACGTGCTCGCCGAGGGCGCCCGCGTCACCTTGCGCCGTGCCAGGAAGGCGCTCGACAAGGCCGGCGCCCACGGCAAGGCCGACGATTTCCACGACCTGCGCAAGGCGGCCAAGACGCATGGCATGCACCTGTCGCTGCTGGGCAGGCTGTGGCCGACCCCGATCAAGGCGCGGCGCAAGGCTGTCGATGAACTGGGCGAGCAGCTCGGCGAACTGCATGACGTGTTCGTCATGCGCGCGCTGCTCGAGGCGGACAGCGAGCCGCTTGGGCCGCCCGAGGACACGAAACTTATCGGCAAGCTGCTCAAGCGCTCGGAAAAGAGCCTGAGGAAGGCGTGCCTTGCCGACGCGGCCGAACTGTTCGGCGACAGCCCGAAGCGCTCGACGAAGAGGCTTGCCCGCAAGGCCCGCGACGATCTCGCCGGCGCCTCGCCCGCCGACGATCTGGCCGCCGCGGCCGGTTGACGGCGGAAGACTTCGCCGATCGCCATTGCGCTAAGCGGGTAGCGGCGGTCGCCTTTTTGCCTCGGACGCCTGATCCTTCATCCGCGCGCCGGCGTCGCGCGGGTGTGGGCCAATCGGCATGATCGCCTCGAACGGCGTCGCGCCAAAGGCAAACGTCCATTTGTAGCCGACCAGTCCGTTCTCGGGCGTGGTGTGCTGGTCGTGATGGGCCAGCAGTTTCGCGCGGTCGGCAAGCTCCTCCGCCTCGCGGCGCACCATCTCCGCCGTCTCCGGCCGCATCCGCCTGGAGAAGCTGACGAAGGTCGCCTCCCGCTCGAGATGGGTGATCGCCCAGCCGATGAAATTCTTGTTGGTCATCTCGAACAGCGGCCTGAGCGGCCCCTCGAAATTCCACTGGATGGGCGTTTCGACCAGCAATTTCGCCGACAGGCCACGACCGAGCGCGATCAGGCCGAGTTCCTCGAGGTCGCGCAGATAGAGGAACATCGAGGCCTCGCTCAGTCCCTGCGAGCGTATGACGCCTTGCGGCGTGAACTTTTCCGACAGCATGACGAAGACGAAGAGCAGCGCCGGCCGGCCGGCGAGCCTGCGCTCGATCTCCGGCGCGATGTGGTTGACCGGCCCCGGCCCCCGGTTCATCGAGCCGAGCACGTTTTCCAGCTCGACGCCGGCGGCGGCGCAGATCTCCACCAGCCGGTCGAGCTTGCAGTTCTTCTCGTGGAAGATGCGCTTCACCGTCGGCTCGGAAACGCCCATCCGCTCGCCAAGCTCGCGATAGGTGACCCCCTTCGCCTTCAGTGTCCGTTTCAGCGCCTCGAAGATCGGGCCGTTCATGGCATGCACCTCATTCCGGCAGTTTCGTATCGATATTCGATACTAGAGCCAATCGCTCTTCCCGAAAAGTATCGAAAACCATAGGTCTCCGCCGTCATCACAGGAGACCGGACATGAAACGCCTCATCACCTCAGCCTTCATCGCCGCCATCGGCATCGCGGCTCCCGCCCAGGCCGGCGAGCTCTGGTGCGCAAGGGGCCTCGAGCAGCCGGAATCGGCGCTGTTCGACGCCGCCAATAACCGCATCATCGTTTCCAACATCGTCGGCAATCCGGGCGACGCCGACGGCAACGGCTATCTCAGCGTGCTGTCCCTCGACGGCGAGATCGTAACGCAACACTGGACCGACGGTATGGACGCGCCCAAGGGCATGGCGATATCGGGCGGCAAGCTCTATGTCGCCGACATCACCAAGGTCCGTGTCGTCGACCTCGCCAGCGGCAAGCTCATCGCAAGCATCGCCGTGCCGAAGGCGGTCTTCCTGAACGACATGACATCGGACCAGTCCGGCAAGGTCTATGTCACCGACATGCTGGCCGACACGATCTATCGCATCGATGGCGACAGGCCGGAGCTGTTCGTGAAGGATGCGTTGCTCGCTTCGCCCAACGGCGTCTTCGCCGATGGCACCAGGCTGATCGTCGCCTCATGGGGTAAGGGCGTCAAGGCCGACTTCAGCACCGCCGAGCCGGGCGGGCTGCTGGCGGTCGACCTCGCCAGCAAGGCGGTGACGCCGTTGGCGGGCGCCCAAAGGTTCGCCGATCTCGACGGCGTCGTCGTCATTGGCGACACCATCTATGCCACCGCCTACATGACCGGCCGCTCTACCGATACAGGACCGGCGGCACGCCGGAAGCGGTGGCGCGGTTCAAGCCCGGCAGCGCCGACATCGGTACCGACGGCAAGTCGATCCTCTATGTGCCGCTGATGAACGAGGGCGAAGTGGCGGCGCTGAAGCTCGACTGAGAGCCGGCGTCCCGACGCCGATCCGCGCGACCTTCGCTGACAGCCGTGGATGGACCGTGGTAGGACGGTTCACACGGCGATGGTCAAGGAGGTTTGCCATGGACGACCGGGAGATCAGAGCGGCCCTGGATCGCCACTGGGCCGCCTCCGACGCCAGCGACTTCGAGATGGAGCACCAGATCTACCGGGAGGATGCGGTGCTCGACTATCCGCAATCGGGCGAGCGCATAAATGGGCGGCGCAAGATCAAGTCATCGCGCGCCGCGCAGCCGAACCGCAAGCGCTTCACCGTGCGCCGCATCACCGGCACCGGTGACCTCTGGGTCACCGAATATGTCCTGACCTATGACGGCCGGCCATCCTATACCGTCAGCATCATGGAGTTCCTCGACGGCAAGGTGGCCCGCGAGACCCAGTATTTCGGCGATCCGTTCGAACCCGGACCTTCGCGCGCGCAATGGGTCGAGCGGATATCGTGAGCCACAGCGACGATCATCCGCCCCTCGCGCGAGAAGAACTGCCCGACGATACGGCCGCCCTCGCCCGCTATCTCATCGGCAAGCTGGTGGTGCGTGACTTGCCTGAAGGCAGGGTCAGCGGCCGCATCGTCGAGACCGAGGCCTATGTCGTCGGCGATGCCGCCGGGCATGGCTTTCGGGGAATGACGCCGCGCAACCGGTCGCTGTTTCTCGAGCGCGGGCACGCCTATGTCTATCTCGCCTATGGCATCTCGTTCATGCTGAACGTTTCCAGCGACACGCAAGGCACCGGGACCGGCGTGCTGATCCGGGCGCTGGAGCCGCTGGAAGGCATCGCGATCATGCGGCTGAACCGTGGCGTCGAGCGCCTGCGCGACCTGGCGCGCGGGCCGGGACGGCTGGCCGCGGCATTGCGGATCGATCGATCGCTCGACGGGCTCGACCTTTGCCGGGAAGGCCCGCTATGGCTCGCTCGGGATGGCACTGAAACCGGCGCGATCGGGCAGAGCATCAGGATCGGCATTTCGAAGGACTCGGAGCGCCTGCTGCGATTTTATCTCGTGGGAAGCCCGTTCGTCAGCGGCCCGGCATCGCTCAACCGGTGAGGGACGGCTGCTCCACCTCTTGTTTTCCCGCCAGCTGCGCCCGAGCGTCGCGGATCGAAGCGGCATAGGTCACCAGCGGCCGCTTGACGCCGTGGTTGATCAGCATGCGCCGTATCCGCGGCGAGGCGCCCGAAATGATGAAGCGCACGCCAGCGCGCCTCGCCTTGCGGGCCGCGCTTTCGATGACATTGGCCGCCGTCGAATCAAAAAGCGGCACGGCCGAACAGTCGAGGATGAAGTTGCGGCGCTGGTCGGCGATGCGGTCGAGCACGCTGCCGACGGTGGAGGCGGCGCCGAAGAAGAAGGCGCCCGAGATGCGGTAGACGACGGTGTCGGCGTCGGCGGCCTCGCTGGAATCATAGGCACGGGCGCCGTCGACGCTGTCGGCGACATCGTCCTGCGCCAGATCCGCCTCGACGGCGACGGACTTCGCCATGCGGTCGATGAACAGGATCGAGCCGAGCGCGAAGCCGACGACGATGCCTTCGGTCAAATCGCGGAAGACGACGATCAGGAAGGTCGCCAGCAGCACCAGCGCATCGCCGCGCGACGCCCTGAGCAGCGTGCCGAAGGCCTGTTTCTCGAACATGTTCCAGCAGACCACCGCCAGCACGCCGGCAAGGGCCGAGAGCGGGATGTAGCTGGCTAACGGCGCCGCCACCAGCATCAGCACCAGCAGGATGGCCGAATGGACGATGCCCGAAACCGGGCCGTGCGCGCCGGCCCGCACGTTGGTGGCGGTGCGGGCGATGGTGCCGGTGGCGCAGATGCCGCCGAACAGGGCGGACGCGATGTTGGCGAAGCCTTGCGCCACCAGCTCGCAATTCGAGCGGTGCCGCCGGCCAGTCATGCCGTCGGCGACAACGGCCGACAGCAGCGATTCGATGGCGCCGAGCAGCGCGAAGGCGATCGCGTCCGGCAAGACGTCGAGCATCCTGCCGAAGCTGACCGGTGGCAGGCCAGGCCATTGCAGGCTGCGCGGGATGCCGCCGTAGCGCGTGCCGATCGTCTCGGCCGGCAGCGCAAACAGCGCCACGACGAGCGAGGCTAGCCCGATGGCGATCAGCATGGAAGGCCATTTCGGCCGCCAGCGCTTCAGGAAAACGATGGTTGCGATGGTCAGCACCGCCACCAAGATCGCGGCGGGGTTGATCGTGCCGGCCGCTTCGCCAAGCGCGATCAACTTGGGCACGAACGGTCCGGGTTCCCTGCCCGGCAGGGTCAGCCCGAACAGTTCGACGATCTGGCCGGAGAAGATGATGACGGCAATGCCGGCGGTGAAGCCGACGGTCACCGGATAGGGAATGAATTTGATGTAGGTGCCGAGGCGGAGGTACCCGATCGCAAGCAGGAAGAAGCCCGCCATCATCGTCGCCAGCAGCAGGCCATCGACGCCGACCCGCGCGACCGTTGCCGCCACCAGCACGATGAAGGCGCCGGCCGGGCCGCCGATCTGGAAGCGGCTGCCGCCCAAGGCCGAGATGATGAAGCCGCCGACGATGGAGGTGTAGAGGCCGCGTTCCGGCGTCACGCCCGACGCGATCGCGATTGCCATCGACAGCGGCAGCGCGACGATGGCGACGGTCAGGCCGGACATGAAGTCGGCCTTGAATTGCGGCAGGTGGTAGCCCTCCCGCCAGACTGTCGCCAGCTTCGGCGTGAACAATTCGGAAAATGTCGGCTTCACCGGCTGATGGGCCGGTTGATGCACTGCCTGACGCGCTTGATCCATGGGCTGCCTTCCGCACCTGCAAAGGCGGCGGGATCGTCGGCAGGACTGTCGGCGGTCGCCGTCGCGACTTATGCCGGCTCAGCCTAGGGATCCGGCGGCACGGCGGGCTTGAGACGCACGCCCCTGCCGCCGCGCTCGCTGGGCTGGTTCTCGCCGATCAGTTCCACCCCGGCACCATCGAGAGCCTGGATGACCTTCATCAGCGTATCGACCACGCCCCTGACCACGCCGTCGCTCGCTTCCATGCGCTGGATGGTCGGAAGCGAGACGCCGGCGCGCTCGGCGAGCGTCTTCTGGTCGATGCCGGCCAACGCCCTTGCGGCACGCATTTGCGCGGCAGTGATCATCGGCCGGAACCCATGTCTGAGTCTGCGGAGATAATGTGTAATACCATCATTGTGATGTTTCAAGCATCATTGTAAATGCGTTAGACATAATCGTTGTCGCCTGATTGCCAATTTTCTTCGATACTGCGCGAGAATTTCAAGCTAGGGTGGCGTGCATCCGGGACAGGGGTAGACGCGGTTGACCATTTTCAAGACTTTGATGACATCGGCGTGCTTGCTGTCGATGGTTTTGGCGCTGGCGGGCTGTGGTGGGCACCTCATCAACAGATTGATCTGACAGCGAGGTCAGGCGTCGTCGCTCACCGCCTGGCGCCGTTGCAGAAGCCTCGCCACCAACCAGCATAGCATCGCCCAGGCGAAGCCGGCGCACCAGCCCGCCAGCACGTCCGACGGCCAGTGGACGCCGAGATAGATACGGCTGACGCCGACCAGCACCGTCGTCAGAACCGCCAGGAACAAGATATAGACCTTTGTCGTCCGGCCCGGCAGGAAGCGCGCCGCGAGCGAACCGAGCGTGAGATAGGTCACCGCCGACAGCATGGCATGGCCGCTCGGGAAGGAAAGCGAGGTCTCGTTGACCAGATGCGAAACCAGTTCCGGGCGTGGCCGGTCGACGCCGACTTTCAGCAGGCTCGACAGCACTTGGCCGCCCGCTACCGCAACGAAGATGAGAAGCGCCGTCGCCGGGCGGCGGATCAACAGCAGATAGATGATCATCGCCGTGGTGATCAGCACCAGCACGCTGGTACTGCCAAGGCTGGTGATGTCGCGCATCGCCCCTTCCAGCCATGGCGAGCCGATGGGAACGCCGGGCTGGCCCGGCTGGCGGAAGGCAAGCAGGATTTCGGTATCGAAGGCGTGCGGCGTGGTGGCCCGTGCCACCTCCATCAATTCCTCGAACGCCCACAGCCCACCGGCGATGACCAGGCCGGCCAGCAGCACCGGGAATTCGACCCGGTTGAGCATAGCTTTCGCAGCGTTCTTCATCGGCACCGTTACAACCGCCCTTGCAGATAGGGTCCAAGGGTGATCAGCGCCACGGCGGCGATCGCCAGCGCGATGCCGGCGGCCTGCAGCGCGTTGACGCGCTCGCCGAAGAACACCAGCGCCACGACGTTGACCGAGACCAGCTGGATCACCGCCGAGAGGCTGAAAGACACCGACATGCCGAACTCGCGGATCAGCCGCAGCATGATCAGATTGCCCAGCGAATAGAGCGCGAGCGTCAGCAGGATCTTGCCCAGGCTCGGTGCCAGGCCCCATTGCTTGGCGGCGGTCGCCGCCAGCAGGAAGATCACCGTCGAAAGGCCAAGCTGCAGCAGTCCCGAAAAACTCAACGTCCGTCCCCCTCGAAGCGGCTTTCGCCTGATGTCGCGGACCATGTTTCCGAAGCGCGTCGGGACGTCAAGCGACGTCGTTTCCAACGAAGGTCTTGGCAACGGCGAGACTGAAGCTCAATGTGCTGGAATCGCCCGGCATGTCGATAGAAGGGCGGTCAGGGGACCATGATTCGTATTCTTCAGAACTTGGCGCGGCGCTGGAGCGAGCTTTCCCTTGCCCTGCAATTCGTCGTTGCCGGCGGCTTTGGGCTTCTGGTCGTCATGCTGGTCGTAGGGACCTGGGTGACGACGCAGATCCGGGACGGCATCACTCGCAATTCGGCTGCCACGACGGCCCTTTATGTCGACAGCGTGATTGCGCCGCTACTGCCCGACCTGCGCAAGAGCGAGGAGCTTAGCGCATCCGTCAAACAGGCGCTCGACGAGACGCTCGGCCAGGGCGCTCTCGGCAAACGCCTGGCATCGTTCAGGCTCTGGCGTCGCGACGGCACGGTGCTCTACGCGAAGGACGCGGATTTGATCGGCCGCCGCTTCGACCTGAACAAAAATCTGCGTTCCGCCTTCCAGGGCAGTGTCGTTGCCCAGTTCGATACGTTCGACGAGAACGAAGAGAAGGAGCGGGCCGCGGGCGTGCCGTTGCTCGAGATCTACAATCCCGTGCGCGAACCCTGGTCCGGCGACGTGGTCGCCGTCACCGAATTCTACGAGATCGCCAGCGATTTCAAAGCCACCCTGGCTTCCGCCCTGCTGTCGAGCTGGCTGGTGGTGGCCGGCACCACCTTGACGGCATTCCTGCTTCTGTCGAGCATCGTCCTGCGCGCCAGCCGCACCATCGACGACCAGCGCGGGGCGCTGCGCCGCCAGGTGTCGGAGCTGCAAGGGCTGGTGACGCAGAACAGCGCCTTGCGGCAACGCGTGCAGCGGGCGTCCCGCCGCGCCACCGCACTCAACGAAAGATACCTGCGCCGGATCGGCGCCGACCTGCATGACGGCCCGGCCCAGCTCGTGGCCCTGGCGGCGCTGCGCATGGACAGTCCGGTGTTCACCGGCGACGGCCATGGCAGCGAAGGCCGCTCGACCGAGGTCGCCATGATCCGCAAGACGCTGGAGGACGCGATGCGCGAAATACGCGGCATCTGCACAGGCCTGGTGCTGCCGCAGATAGAAACGGCCGCGGCCGCGGACGTGTTGCGGCTGGCCGTCGAGGAACATGAGCACCGGACGGGCACGTCGGTGAGGCTCACCCTGCCCGGACATTTGCCCGAACCCGGCGCTTCTGAGAAGATCAGCATCTATCGCTTCGTGCAGGAGGGGCTGAACAATGCCTACCGCCACGGGCGGGGCAAGGATCAGGCGGTGCATGCAGGAATGAAAAACGGCAGGCTTTTCGTTGAGGTGTCGGATGGCGGGCCGGGCTTCGATCCGGCGCGGGCCGAGGGGTTGGGGCTGGCCGGCCTCAGGGAGCGCGTTGAAAGCATCGGCGGACAGTTCGAAACCCTGACCGGGCCGAAAGGCACAAAGCTGGTGATCCGTCTTTCAGTCGAGGAGCAAGCATAATGGACGCCATTCGCATCGCCATTGTCGACGACCATCCGCTGTTCCGCGAAGGCGTGACCCGCAGCCTGTCGGAGATCGGAGGCTTCGAGATAGCCGGAGAAGGTGCGACCGCGCAGGACGCGGAACGCATCGTCTCGACCATGCAGCCCGACATATTGCTGCTCGATATTTCGATGCCGGGCGGCGGCCTGGCCGCGGTTGCAAGCATCCTTGCCGACCATCCCGCCCAGAAGATCGTCCTATTGACCGTTTCAGAGGCCAATGGCGATGTCACCAAGGCCCTGAATGCTGGCGTGCGCGGCTATGTCCTCAAAGGCGTTGGGTCGCGCTCGCTTGCCGATATCCTGCGCAACGTGGCGGCCGGCGAAAGCTATCTTTCGCCGATGTTGTCGGCCCGGCTGCTTTCCGATGTGCAGTCCCTGCAGCCTGCCAACGGCGTGGCGGACCGGCTGCGGCAACTCACCGGCCGGCAGACCGAAATCCTGCGGCTGGTGGCGGAGGGACTGAGCAACAAGGAAGTTGCCTTGCGCCTGGAACTGCAGGAGAAGACCGTGAAGCACCACATGACGGGGGTGCTGTCGAAACTCAGCGTGCGAAACCGCACGGAAGCAGCCCTCATGATGCGCGAGTTTCGCGACCGCGAGACGGACCGCTCATAGAGCGGTTCGGCGTCTGCGTAATTCCGCCAGGAGAAAGCGCTGCGCGCTTTTCGCGGGAAAACCGTTTTTTCCTGGAATAAGCCCTCGGGGCATTTGGAACGCCACGCAAAGGAGGTCACCTCCGCCGGGGGGCGGCGGAGGTGACGTGTGAAACTGGTCGTTGCCTGTTGACCAGCTTCACAAGGCCGAAATTCATAAGGCCGAATTCACAGGGCCGAAATTCACAGCGCCTTGAGACGGCTGACATCGGCCGGTGTGGCCGGGCGGTCGATGATGGTGCGGCCGAGCGCATCCTTCATCCTGAAACGGCCGTTCTCGATGTTTTCCGTCATACCGTCCGGGTGCTGAACTGTAATCTTGTTGCCGTCCACGTCGACCTCGTCGCCGGTGGTGGCGTTGACATGGCTGCTCTTGTCGCTGCTCTTGTCGCGCTGGCCCTTGCCATTTCCGTTGTTCCCGCCGCCGCTATTCCCGTTACTGTTCCCGCTATTCCCACTATTCCCGCTGCCACCACCGTTGCCACCATTGCCGCCGTTGCCGCCGTTGCCGCCACCATTGCCACCGTCTCCGCCACCCTTGGCATGTGCGGTCGCGGCATCGATTCCAGGCACGAATCCATGGAAGGCAATTCCATAGGGAGCGACGGTCAGCGCCAGAAGCGCCGCCGATCTCAGAGCCAGGCGACAACAACGGGCCGTAATCGATCCGTGCATACTGATCTCCGTCGATTGAGCCGGCGCGCTCACCCCAACGTTGCAGTGCAACCAACATCGCCGAAAGACGTGGTGACCGAAAGCAGCCTCCGACCGTTGCGTTCGTCCCCCAGGACCTTTGCAGGCGCAAGATTGGACTAAAGTCCCAAGGCCCCGGCGTGAAAACCGGTATCGTGAGGGAGCGGCAGCGCGCATACGATGTCACGAAAATGTGATCGGTCGACTGTAAGGCGGTCGAACAGGCAACAAAATCCAGCCAAATCCAGCCAGAGGCTCCCATGACCGAACATCGCTCCACTGATGCCCGATTCCGCACCAGCCTGCTCGAGGAAAACGAAGGCCCAGCCAACAATCCCAGCGAAAACCGCACGATGGGCGAGATTATCGCCGCGCGGTTCTCGCGCCGTGGCTTCCTCAAGGGCTCGCTTGCCGTCTCGGCGATCGCCGCCACCGTCAGCCCGCTGGCGATGATCGCCGCCGACGATGCTCGCGCCGCGGAAGGCTCGGCCTTCACATTCGACGAGCTGGAGGCCGGTATCGACGACAAGCACCATGTCGCGCCGGGCTACGACGCCGACGTGTTGTTGCGCTGGGGCGATCCGCTGTTTGCCGATTCGCCGGAATTCGACCCGACCAGGCAGTCGGCGCAAGCCCAGGCCAGGCAGTTCGGCTATAACAACGACTATGTCGGCTATGTCGCGATCGACGGCTCGGCGGAACACGGCCTGCTGGTCGTGAACCACGAATACACCAACCCGCATCTGATGTTCCCGGGCATCGTCAAGATCGTCGAGAAGGACGGCAAGAAGTCGGCCGAGGTGGCGCCGCTCTCGAAGGAGCAGGTCGATGTCGAGATGGCCGCCCATGGCGGCACCATCGTCGAGATCCGCAAGGACGGCGGCAAATGGCAGGTGGTGCGTGACGGCAAGCTCAACCGCCGCATCACCTCCAACACCGAGATGGCGCTGTCCGGCCCGGTCGCCGGCCATGACCGCGTCAAGACCAATGCCGATCCGTCCGGAACGAAAGTCTTCGGCACGATCAACAACTGCGCCGGCGGCGTCACGCCCTGGGGCACCTATGTTATGGCCGAGGAGAACATCCACGGCTATTTCTCCGGCGAGCTGCCGGAGGGCCACAAGGAAGCCGCCAACTACAAGCGCCTCGGCATACCGGAAGGCGCCTATGAATGGGGCGCGCATTATGACCGCTTCAACCTCGCCAAGGAGCCGAACGAGCCCAACCGCTTCGGCTGGATCGTCGAGGTCGATGTCAACGACCCGAATTCGGTACCGCGCAAGCGTACTGCCATGGGCCGTTTCAAGCATGAGGGTGCAGAATCGATCGTCGCCAAGGACGGCCGCGTCGTCTTCTATCTCGGCGACGACGAGCGCTTCGACTATGTCTACAAGTTCGTCACCAAGGGCATGTTCAACGCCGGCGACCGCGCGGCCAACAAGGACCTGCTCGACGACGGCACGCTGCATGTCGCCAAATTCGCCGAGGACGGCTCGGTCGAATGGATGCCGATCGTGTTCGGGCAGGGACCGCTGACGGCGGAAAACGGTTTTGCCGGCCAGGCCGACGTGCTGATCGAGACGCGTCGCGCCGCCGACCTGCTTGGCGCCACCAAGATGGACCGGCCGGAAGACATCCAGCCCAATGCCGGCAACGGCAAGGTCTATGTCATGCTGACCAACAATTCCAAGCGCAAGGCCGATCAGGTCGACGCCGCCAACCCGCGCGCCGGGAATGCCTTCGGCCACATCATCGAGATCGTCGAGGACGGCGGCGATTTCGCCGCCACGAAGGGCAAGTGGGAAGTGCTGCTGAAATGCGGCGATCCGGCGGTGGCCGATGTCGGCGCCACCTTCTCCACCGCGACGACGGCCCATGGCTGGTTCGGCATGCCCGACAATTGCGCGATCGATTCGGCCGGGCGCCTGTGGGTCGCCACCGACGGCCAGGGCCCGAAGGCCACCGGCCGCACCGACGGCCTGTGGGCGGTGGACACGGAAGGATCGGCGCGGGCGACCTCGAAACTGTTCTTCCGGGTGCCGATCGGCGCCGAAATGTGCGGCCCGCTGTTCGCGCCGGACGACCAGACCGCTTTCGTCGCCGTCCAGCATCCGGGTGACGGCGGCGAGGACTGGGATGCGTTCGGCCGGCCCTCCTACTACGAGGACCCGTCGACCCGCTGGCCCGATTTCAAGCCGGACATGCCGGTGCGGCCGGCGGTCGTGGCGATCACCAAACAGGGCGGCGGCAAGATCGCCATCTGACGTCGGGCGAGACAAACGAGAGAGGCTCCGGGCATCCGAAGTCCCTCTTTTTGTGTGGCATTGTATTCAAGCCTCGGAAAAGATTGGCAATTTACACGTGGCGCCCTAGATCGCGACCAGGAGATCACCGCCATGCCCAAGTCGATCTACGACCGTGGCCTGCTCAAACCTGACGAAGTGGCCACCTTGCAACGTGTCTTCGATGAGGCCTGCCGCCGACGCGAAGCGCATCCCGAATCCGCCAAGGCGCGTGAATTGGCTCTCACCTTGCTCGCCCTCTACAATGCCGGCATGGTCGACGAGGAGATGCTGACCGAGGCTGTCGGTTTCCGGCGGCTGGAGCCGAAATCAGCGTGAGGTGCCCGGCTGACCGGGACCGGCGATCCGCCCGGCTATCGCCCTGGCCAATATGGCGGCATTGGCGAAGCAGCCGCGGATGCTCGGCCGCATGCCGGTGAACCACAGGCCGGGCCATTTCGGGTCGGCCTGGCCGCCGTTGAAGAGCGGAACGCCCTTTTCGTCGAGCACGCCGAGATCGCCGACCATGCGCTCCAGCCCGGTACGGTAGCCCGTCGCGGCTATGACGATGTCGGGAGCAACCATGCTGCCATTGGCCAGGATGACGCCATCGCGGGTGAACTCCCGTATCGCCGGCACGACCACGATCCTGCCCGATTTGATGGCATCGACGGCGCCGTCGTCCGCGGCGATCGCGGTATAGTCCGAAGTCAGGCGGCTGGCGCCGCCGGCGGGTGCCGGCGGCATGCCGAATTTGGTGAGATCGCCGAAAACCAGGCGCTGCGTCACCGCCATAACCGCATCGGCGACGCGCAGCGGCAAGCAAGCCATGAGCGGCGAGAGGCGGTGTACGGCGATCTTGCCGACGCGCTTGGGCAAAAGGGCGGGACCGTTGCGAGCCGACAGCCAGACAGCGGCGGTGTCGACGCCCGCCAGGTGATTGAGGGCGTCGAAGCCCGAATTGCCGGCGCCGACAACCAGGACCTTCTTGCCTGCATAGGCCCGGGCGTCGCCAAAATCCGCCGAATGGATGATGCGGCCCGCGAACGCCCGCATGCCCTTCCATTGCGGCGTGTAGGGCTCCCTGTCGCGGCCGGTGGCGACAACGACGTGACGCGCCAGGCGCGAGCCGGCGCTGGTGCGCACGATCCAGTGGTCGCCCGCGAACATGATGGCCTCGGCGGAAACGCCAAACTCGACCGGCAAACGGTTCGCCTCATGGAAATCGTTCATATGGCGGATGACGACATCCCGGTGCGGAAAGGCGGGGGTCCCCTTGGGATAGGCAAGGCCGGGCAGCGCCGAGAGATCGCGGTGGGTGTTGAGGTGCAACTGCTCGTGGCGCCGGCGCCAGGGCTCGGCGAGCCGGCTTTCCTTCTCGAGGACCGCCGTCGCCACGCCGGCCTTCATCAAAGCCCGCGCGACAGCCAGCCCGGCGACGCCGGCGCCAATGACGATCGCCGGCTCGATCGCTGCCATCTGCTCCATCATCGTCCCGGGTGTCGTATCAGCCATTCACTCTCGAATCCCGTTCGCCCTTGCGGCAACCCCGAAAGGCTCGCAGGCCGTTGTAACAGTTTGATCGCGTGCAGGACCCGAACGGCAACTCGATGCCGATCTTCGAAGGCCCCGCGCCGAGGCGCGATCTCGCTCCGGAGCATTCCACCGCCCGGTGGAAACTGCCGGTCGCGGTACCGCGGCCAAAACAACGACAGGAGCGGATTACCCGCTTCTGTCCGAATACATCCAGCCCTATATGGCATATCGGCGGCATCGGCGATAATCAGGTCGCGGCAAAGTGATTGATTCGAGGTCCGGGGGCTGGGGATCTCGTCACGGACGTGGGCATTCGAAACCGGCAATCGATTTCGGCTACCCGCGAGAAATCAGGACGCCGTGGCGCGTCTTGCGTGTCGACCGACACGTCGCGCCATAAACGGCACGCGGAATCTCGACCATGCCCTCCTTGCGGATCTATTTCGACAACATCCTCGAGGGGGCCTCGCCCAAGGTCGAGCGCCAGGCGCTGGCGCATGTCGAGCGGCTGGCGCTGGTTCGCCGCCATGGCGACTTCTCGCTCGCCTATTCCACCGCCGTGCAGCACAAGCTTTCCTATTTTGGCGACGCCGACGGCTACATCGCCTTCGGCACCAAGATGAAGCATCATTTCGCGCTCGGCGATCCGGTGGCGGCGCCGGCGCAGCGGCCCGATTATATCAGACGCTTCGTCGAGAGTGCCGGCGGCCCATGGTTCGTGCAGATCGGCGAACAGACCGCCCAGGTCCTTGCCGGCCTCGGCTACAAGGTCAACCGGCTGGGCATCGATACCCGCCTGCCGCTGCCCGACCATGATTTCTCCGGCAAGCGAAACGAGACGGTGCGCTATTCCGAGCGCTGGCTGCTGAAGAAAGGCTTTTCGTTCGAGGAGGACAAACGCACGATCAACCTCGACGAGATCTCCCGGCTCTCCCAGAATTGGCGCGGCGACCGCATCGTCAAGCGATGGGAGATGGGTTTCCTCAACCGTCCGTTTTACAATCAGCTCGGCAGCGACATGCGCCGTTTCGTGCTGCACGGTCCCGATGGCGACCTGGTCGCCCTGCTCGACTTCGATCCGATGTTCGCTGGCGGCAAGGTGATCGGCTACACCACCGCCTTCAAGCGCAAGCATATCGATGCCTCGCCGCATGCCGAGATCGGCCTGACCAAATTCGCCGTCGACCGGTTTCGCGAGGAAGGCATTTCGGTGGTGACACTCGGCCTGTCGCCGCTCGTCGATGTGGGTCCCAGCGGATTTGCCGAAAGCGACTTCTGGCGCAACACCTTCCAGCGCGCCTACGATTCGCCCTGGGTCAACCGCCGCAGGTTCAACCTGCAGGGCCAGGCGGCATTCAAGCGCCGCTTCCACGGCGTCGAGGAGCCGGTCTACATCGCCTTTCGCGAGGGGACCTACATCGAGATGCTGGGATTGCTGCGGCTGGTCAAGGCGATTTGAGATCTGCCCTTTCCTCGCCCCGCGGAGCGGGGACAGGAACCAAGTCCCAGCCGATCAGTTCCGCAGCCGGTAGCCGGTCCGGAAGATCCAGGCGACGATCGCGATGCAGACGGCCAGGAACACCAGCGTCATGCCGAGGCTGATGCCGACCGAGACGTCGGCCTTGCCGTAGAAACTCCAGCGGAAACCGCTGATCAGGTAGACCACCGGGTTGAACAGCGTGATCGTCTTCCAGATGCCGGGCAGCATGTGGATCGAATAGAAGCTGCCGCCGAGGAAGGTCAGCGGGGTGACGATCAGCAGCGGCACCAACTGCAGCTGCTCGAAGCTTTTCGCCCAGATGCCGATGATGAAGCCGAACAGGCTGAAGGTCACCGCCGTCAGGATCAGGAAGGCGAGCATCCAGAACGGATGTTCGATGTGCAGCGGCACGAACAGCGAGGCCGTGGCCAGGATGATCAGGCCGAGGATGATCGACTTGGTGGCCGCGCCGCCGACATAGGCGATGACGATCTCCAGATAGGAGACCGGCGCCGACAGAAGCTCGTAGATCGAGCCGACGAATTTCGGGAAATAGATGGCGAAGGAGGCGTTGGAGATCGACTGCGTCAAGAGCGACAGCATGATCAGTCCCGGCACGATGAAGGCGCCATAGCTGATGCCGTCGATCTCGGTGATGCGCGAGCCGATGGCCGAGCCGAAGACGACGAAATAAAGCGATGTCGAGATGACCGGCGAGATGATGCTCTGCAGCACGGTGCGGAACGCACGCGCCATCTCGACCCGATAGATCGCCCACACCGCACGTAGATTCATGGCCGCGCGCGGGTTCATGGCTCTTGCCTCAGGAGATTGACGAAGATCTCTTCGAGCGAACTGTTCTTGGTGTCGAGATCGCGGAATTGAATGCCGGCCGCCTCGAGATCGCGGATCAGCGAGGCGACGCCCGGCCGGTCGCTCTGGTTGTCATAGGTATAGGTGAGCTGGTTGCCGTCCGGCGACAGTTCGAGCGCGTAGTTCGAGAGGCCCTCGGGCACGCTGCCGAGTGGCGCGCGCAGCTCCAGCCTCATCTCCTTGCGGCCGAGCTTGAGCATCAGTTCGGCCTTGTCCTCGACCAGGATGATCTCGCCGCGGTTGATGACGCCGACGCGGTCGGCCATGGCCTCGGCTTCCTCGATATAGTGCGTGGTGAGGATAATGGTGACGCCATCCTCGCGCAGCCGGCGCACCATCGCCCACATGTCCTGGCGCAGTTCGACGTCGACGCCGGCGGTCGGCTCGTCGAGGAACAGGACGCGCGGCTCGTGCGACAGCGCCTTGGCGATCATCAGCCGCCGCTTCATGCCGCCCGAAAGCGTGATCGCCTTGGCATCCTTCTTGTCCCACAGCGACAGATCGCGCAGCACCTTCTCGACAAAGGCCGGATTGGCCGGCCTGCCGAACAGGCCGCGGCTGTAATTGACGGTTGCCCAGACGCTCTCGAAGGCGTCGATGGTGAGTTCCTGCGGCACCAGCCCGATCAGGCTGCGCGCGGCGCGATAGTCCTTGTTGATGTCGTGGCCGTCGACGGTGACGGTGCCCGACGAGCGGTTGACGATGCCGCAGACGATCGAGATCAGCGTCGTCTTGCCGGCGCCGTTGGGACCGAGCAGCGCGAAGATCTCGCCGCGCGCTATGTCGAGGCTGACTTCCTTGAGCGCGGTGAAGCCGGTGGCGTAGGTCTTGGAGACCCCGGAAATGGAAAGAATGGAGGGCATGGCTGAAAACGGCTGCTTGAAAGAGGTGACTTGATATAGGCCTGTTGTCGCCCAGTGCAACTGCAAGTCAATGCCCTGCTGCCAGTTCTCGACATTGAAGCCGGGGGCCGGTTGGAAATGGGTGGCTTCTATTCGGTAAAATTGTCCTGTGGCGTTCAGCCTCGCGGCGGGACGCCGCTTTGACCTGACCCAGCTTCGGGCTTATCCTTCGCCAGTATTGGAGCAATTCCAGGAAAAGTGTGAAGCGGTTTTCCCGGGAAAGGCGCATAACGCTTTCCCTAGGGAATTGCGGCAAAATAAATAATAGCAGCCGGAGCCCGCCATGGACCCGCTTATTCTCTCGCGCATGCAGTTCGGCGCGAATATCTCGTTCCATATCCTGTTTCCGACGATCACCATTGCCCTTGGCTGGGTGCTGCTGTTCTTCAAGCTTCGCTACAACGCGACCAATGATTCCGCCTGGATGCGCGCCTATTTCACCTGGGTGAAGGTGTTCGCGCTGTCCTTTGCCATGGGCGTGGTTTCGGGCGTCACCATGAGCTTCCAGTTCGGCACCAACTGGCCGGGCTATATGCAGCATGTCGGCAACATCGCGGGACCGCTGCTCGCCTACGAGATACTCACCGCCTTCTTCCTTGAAGCGGCCTTCCTCGGCATTATGCTGTTCGGCTTCCGCCGCGTTTCCAACCGCGTCCACACGATGGCGACGGTGCTGGTCGCCGGCGGCACCACCCTATCGGCCTTCTGGATCATCGCGCTCAATTCCTGGATGCAGACCCCGGCGGGTTTCGAAATGCGCGACGGCGTCGCGCACGCCGTCGACTGGTGGGCCATCGTCTTCAACCCGTCCATGCCCTATCGGCTGGTGCACATGCTGCTCGCCTCGGGGCTGACGGTGTCGTTCCTGATCGCTGGCCTGTCGGCGCTGCGCTACCTCAAGGGCGACCGTTCGGAATCGATGTGGAAGGCGCTGCGCACCGGCGTCTTCACCGCCGCCATCCTGATCCCGATCCAGATCCTGGCCGGCGACCAGCATGGGCTGAACACGCTGGAGCATCAGCCGCAGAAGATCGCCGCCATGGAGGCCAACTGGAACACCGGCCCCAACGTGCCGCTGGTGCTGTTCGCGCTGCCCGACGAGGCGGCCAGGCAAAACAAGTTCGAGGTCGCGATTCCCGACGGCGCCAGCCTTATCCTGCGGCACAGCATCGACGGTGTCGTGCCGGGGCTGAACGATTTTCCGGGCAACCACCCGCCGGTCTTTCCGCTCTTCTGGAGTTTCCGCATCATGGTCGGCACCGGGCTTTTAATGCTCGCCGTCTCGTGGTCGGCCGCCTTCTTCCTCAAGCGCCGGCATTCGCTGCCCAAGCCGCTCGCGCTGCTGATGGTGCCGATGGCGCTGTCGGGCTGGCTGGCGACACTGGCCGGCTGGTACACGACCGAGATCGGCCGCCAGCCCTGGCTGGTGACCGGCGTGCTGAAGACCGCCGACGCCGTCGGTCCGGTGGCCGGCAGCCATGTCGCGCTGACGCTCGCCGTCTACCTTCTCCTCTACCTGCTTTTGCTGATCGCCTATCTCGGCGTGCTGGTGCACCTGGCGCTGAAGGCGGCCAAGGATGGCGACACCTCGCCGCTGCCGGGTGTGATGAAGACGGCCATGTCGCAACCGGCGGCGGGGGAGTGAAAAGATGAGCTACGACTGGCCAACCCTGCTCCCCCTCATCTTCGCCGGCCTGATGGGCCTTGCCATTCTGATCTACGTCATCCTCGACGGCTTCGACCTCGGCATCGGCATGCTGTTCGCCGCCGCCGAAGACACCGAGCAGGACACGATGATCGCGGCGATCGGCCCGTTCTGGGACGCCAACGAGACCTGGCTGGTGCTGGCCGTCGGCCTGCTCCTAGTCGCCTTTCCGCTGGCGCATGGCGTCATCCTCACCGCGCTCTACATTCCGGTCTTCGTGCTGCTGGTCGGACTGATCCTGCGCGGCGTCGCCTTCGATTTCCGCGCCAAGGTGCCGGCCGGCCGCAAGCACCGCTGGAACCGTATTTTCTTCCTGGGCTCACTCACCGCCTCGCTGGCGCAAGGCTACATGCTGGGCGTCTATGTGCTCGGCCTCGATGTCGGGCCGGGCGGCATGGCGTTCGGCGTGCTGGTGGCGTTCTGTCTTGCTGCGGCTTATGCCGCGATGGGCGCTGCCTGGGTGATCTACAAGACCGAGGGCGAGCTGCAGAAGAAGGCGGTGCTCTGGCTGCGCACGGCGCTGGTGCTGACCGCGCTCGGGATGGCCGCCGTGTCGCTGGCGACACCCTTCGCCAGCCCGCGTATCTTCGCCAAATGGTTCGATTGGCCGCGGATGCTCTATCTGTCGCCGCTGCCGATCCTGTCGGCGCTGCTGTTTCTCTGGCTGTGGCGGCAGACCTTCCACCTGCCGCGGCCCAACGACCGCCATTCGCTGACGCCGTTCCTGACGCTGGCCGCCATCTTCGCGCTCGGCTTTGCCGGCCTTGCCTGGTCGTTCTATCCCTATGTGGTGCCCGATCGCCTGACCATCTGGCAGGCGGCGTCGGCGACCGAAAGCCTGGCCATCATCCTGGCCGGCACCGTGGTGGTGCTGCCGGTGATCATCTTCTATTCGTTCTACGCCTACCGCGTGTTCGGCGGCAAGGCGACGGATTTGACGTATGATTGAGGCTCTGACCTACGAGTAGGACGGGCGGCGGATCAAACTGCCGGTTCAGATCAGCCCGCTGTCTCGCGCGGCGGCGGTGGCCTCACCGCGCGACACGGCCTCGAGCTTGCCCAGCACCGCCGAGACATGGTGGTCGACCGTTTTGGGCGAAATGGCGAGATGCTCGGCGATGCGCTTGTTGGACAAGCCGCGCTCGATCAGCTGCAACACTTCCATCTGGCGCTCTGTCAGGCCGGCGCGGTTGGCGCGCGTGGAGCGGCGCGGGCCACGGGCGATGTGAATGACGCCGCTTCGGCGCATGATGTCGCGCACGTGCTGGGCGACCGGCCGGGCACCGAGCGCCTCGAATGTCTCCAGTGCTACCCGCTGCGCGGCCTCGTCGCCCTGGGCAAGCGCCAATGCCCGTTCGTAAGGTGCGTCGAGCTCGGCCCAGGCCGAGGCCGCGCCACGCCAGTCACCGGTGAGCAGCATCTTGTACGGCAAGGCCATGCCGGCCGTGTCTCCGGGATCGACATCCGGTGCCAGCATCTGCCGCCAGACGGCCAGTTCGGCAAAGACCGCCCGCGTCGGTGACAGACCTTCGGCAAGCCCGATGAACCGCAGCGCCTCCTCCTTGTCCGCCTGCCCGAGCCAGGCTTGTTCGGCAACCACCGCCGCGTAGGGCAGCAGCCGCTGCAGCTCGATCCCCTTTTCCAGAAACCGCTTCATCTCCGCCAGAAGCGGCTCGGCCGACGGGTCGCCGCGCCGAAGGCGAAGTTTGGCCAGCGCAACCAAGGCGGGATAGCGCACCAGGGCCGTGGCCTGATCGTTGCCGATCACGTCCAGCGCCTCGGAAGCCGCCTCATCCCAGCATCCCTGACGCAGCCGCAACTGTGCGCGCACGCCGTGCATGTAGTCGCGCCATGTCGCCAGATCGTTCTCGACGCAATAGTCGATGCCGCGATCGAGGAAGGATTGAGCCTCGCGGTAGTCGAGCTGGTTCATGCCGCCACAAGCGCAATTGGTGAAGGCGCGTGCCGCGTGCTCCTGAAAATTCTCCTGCAGCGCGATTTCGAGGCTGCGGGCAAGATGCCGCCGGCTGCTGGCCAGATCCAGCCACTGCTCGGCGGCGCCGACATTGTTGAGCGCGTGGCAGACGACATCCGACCGGTTCAACCGTTCGGCGAGCTCTATCGCCCTGGAGCCCAGCGACAATGCCTCGTGCAGTCTTTCGGCCAGCATCGCCAGCTGCGAAAGGTTGGAATAGGCCATGGCAAGTTCGGCACTGGGCCCAACGGCCTCCAGCAACGCGACCGCCTGGGCGCCGAACCGGTCGGCGGCCTGTCGGTCGCCCAGGAGATAGGCGAAGCGGGACAGCCATCTGAGGCTGTCGCCTTCCTTCAGACTATCGCCGAGCGCCTGCCGCAGTGCGCGCGCCTGCTCCTGCGCCTTGATGGCCTCGTCGATGCGCGCGATCAAATGGCACTCGAAGGCATACTGCTCGTAAAGCCCGGCGCGCTCTTGCGCGGGCAAGGTGTCGGCCTGGCGCAAGGCGACCTCGTAATAGCCGGCGGCGTCGCGATGAGCGCCAACCCGGGAGGCCTCGCGTGCGGCGACCGGCGCCAGTGCGCGCACCGTCTCAAGATTGTGTGCCTCCACCGCGTGATGGACCAGCCGCGCGGTGGCGACATCGCCCCTTTCGAGCAGCGCCGACAGAGCGCGCTGGTTGAACGCCCGCCGGTGGCTGGTCGTCAGCATGGTCTCGATGGCGTGGCGGGCGATCTCGTGGCGAAACGCATAGGCGTCGCCCAGATCGTCCAGCAAACCGTTGGATACGCATTCCGCCAGCTGGCCGGCGCTGGCCACGCCGCACAGGCCCGCCAGGGCCCAGGCGTCGGCGCGCCGGGGAAATACCGAGACGGCGTCGAGCATCGAACGGGCACCGGCCGACAGACGTTCGGCGCGCGCGAGCACCACGTCGCGCACGCTGGCCGGCAGCGCCGTTTCGCATTCGCAGCTCAACAGTTCGGTGACGAAAAAGGCGTTGCCGGCGGTCGCCCGGTAGATGGCATCGCCGTCTCGGCCGGCGGCACCGGCGAGCGACAGCACCGCCGCTTCGCTCAAAAGCGGCACGTCGATCCGTGCAACGCTTGCGGCCGGGATTTCACCCAGCGCGCGGCGCACGCGCATCTGGCCCTCGCTGCGGTCCGTGCGCGCCGTCAGCAGCAGCAGGATGTGGGTGTTGGCGATGCGGCGGCCGAGAAAGCGGACGAAGTCGAGCGTCGCGTCATCGGCCCAGTGCAGGTCCTCGATCACCAGAAGGGTCGCGCCCGTTCTCGCCTCGAAGACATCCAGTGCATCGGAAAACAGCGGCAGCCGCTCTCCCCGCCGCGCGTCGACCGCCTGCGGCATTGCCCATTGCGCCTCGCGTGCAAGGTCGTAGAGCGGCCCGAGCGGATCGGGAATCGACAGGTCTTCGCAGGCGCTGCGGAAGATCTGGGCCCGCGCACCGGTTTCGCCGATGAAGGCTTCGACAAGGGCCGACTTGCCGGCGCCCGCTTCGCCCGACAACGCCGCCACGTGACCGCGGCCGCGACCTGCCTGCGCCAGCAAGCCGTCCAATTGCGCCAGCTGTTCCTGCCGTTCCAGAAGCATCGTCATTGGCTCATGTGATCCTGGCTGCGGCCGCCGCAGCCCAGCCCGGCCGCCAGGGTAGCCGGGCTCGGTATCTGCTGTGTGGCTCCTGGACTAAACGCCGTTAACATGGGGAATCGTCCCGCCAAACATAGGGAAAGGTTCCGATGCGCGCCGTTGACGGGCGTGATCATGTCCAGCCGCGCTCAATTCGAGCGTGTCCAATGGAAAAGGGAACCTCGATATGCCCCGCTATGTGGTTGAACGTACATTTCCTGACGGCCTCAGCGTGCCGATGAACGGTGCCGGCGCCGATGCACTGGCCGGAGTGATCATGCGCAATGCGGAGAAGGGCGTCACCTGGGTGCAGTCCTTCGTGTCGCCCGACAAGAAGCAGAGCTTCTGCATCTATGACGCGCCTTCGCCGGAGGCGATCCGCAGCACTGCCCAGAAGAACTCCCTGCCTGTCGACAAGATCACGGAGGTACGGGTTCTTGACCCTTACTTTTACCGCCCATGAAAGTCCGATCAGCCAGCGCAACGGCGACATGTCCGACATGCCGGCCAGCGACACGACACCTGCCATGGGAGATGGCCGCCGGGCGTGGGGCTTGCCCCGCCGCCTGTGGCGGATCGTGTCGGCGCTTTCCGCGCAATTGCCGGGGAGGCGCCGGCCACCGGAAGGCGACTATCTAAGGCGCGACATCGGCCTGCCGGAGCGCGAAGAGCTGCCCCACTACTGGGACTTCACCCGGCTGTAACCACCGATATGTCCGGCCGTCCGGCTTCGCTGCGAGGAGCGGCTGCTCCCGCGCACATCAAAACGAGGAGAGAATATGAATATCCATCTATGGGCCAAACACCTCATCAACCTGTCGCTACTGTCGATCGCGGCCACGGCGGCGAATGCCCATGATACAGGCGCGCTGGACGAGAAGGTGCGGGCAGCCAATAGCCGCTTCGAGAATGTGGCGATGGCGACCGCCGAAGGCTATGCGCCGATCCCGTGCGCCAGCGGCGTCACCGGGGGCGCCATGGGCATCCACTACGTCAATGCCGCCTATCTGAAAGACGACACGGTCGATGTCGCCAAGCCGGAGGCGGTGATGTACGAGCCAACGGCCGACGGCAAGCTCAGGCTTGTTGCCGTCGAATACATCACCTCGAAAGGTCCGGCCTCGCTGGCAGGGCAGCTGTTCAACTTCAACAGCGCTCCCAACCGCTATGGTTTGGGAGCTTTCTACGAACTGCATGTCTGGGCGTGGAAGAAGAACCCGACCGGGACCTTTGCCGACATGAACCCTGACGTGTCGTGCGATGCAATGAAGGCCGACGGCATGTAGCCGGCCTTCACCCCGGGGCCAACGCGCCAGTGCCCACCCAGGCGGGGCGGGCGGAGCCGATTGGTCCCGGGGGACACTCACCCGCGGGACGTCGCGGCAAAGTCAGTTCGAAGCCGACAGCACCAGCACCGGCTTTTCGCTGTACAGCGACGGGAACAGCGTCTTCAAATTAGCCACCTTGGGCAAGTCGTTGTAGACGATGTAGGGGTAGGTCGGGTTCAGCGTCAGGAAATCCTGGTGGTAGTTTTCGGCCGGGTAGAAGGTCTTGCCGGTCTCCAGCGTGGTGACGATGGGTTCGGAAAACACCTTGGCCTTGTCGAGCTGGGCGATATAGCTCTGCGCGATCTTCTTCTGGGCGTCGTTTTCGGCAAAGATCGTCGAGCGGTACTGCGTGCCCGAGTCCGGACCCTGGTAGTTGAGCTGGGTCGGATTGTGGGCGACCGAGAAATAGACCTGCAGCAGCTGGCCATAGGTCACCTTGGACGGATCATAGGTGATCTCGACGGATTCGGCGTGGCCGGTGCGGCCGGTGCCGACCGTCTCGTAGACGGCGTCGTCCTTGGCGCCGCCTGTATAGCCCGAGACCGCCTTGCTGACGCCCTTGACGTGCTGGAACACGCCCTGCACGCCCCAGAAGCAGCCGCCGGCGAAGATGGCCTTCTCGCTGCCTGGAGCCGCCTTTTCGTCGATTGCCGGCGGCGGGATTTTCACCGCGTCCTCGGCGGAGATGGCCGGCGTCAGCCAGAAGGCGGCGCCCGCGACGGCAAGGGCGAGTGCGGCGAGCCCGCCGCGGACAAAGCCGGTCGAACGATTCTTGATATTGGTCATGGTTGCACTCCTCATGGTTTCCCCTGGGATCGGTCCATTGGGGATCAGTCTATTGGATCGGCTGCCGTGGCGCGATGCGCGAGTTGCGGCGGAGGCTCACATTCGCGTGCGGCCCGGACTTTTTGCCTTGACGTCATTCCCGACGCATAACCGCTTCAGCTTTCCGGGATTGCTCCGGCAACTGTCCCCGGCTGGACAGGGAGCCCGCCAGGGACAGAAGGCCACGCGCCAATCTCAATTGGCTATCAATTGGCCGTGGCATCCGTTGCCGGCTTCATCGCATCGGTCGCCGGTTTCATCGCGTCCGTCGCGGGCTTCATGGCATCGGCGGCGGGCTTCATGGAGTTGGTGGCCATCGGGTCGGCCGGCTTCATCGCATCGGTTGCCGGTTTCATGGCGTCCGCGGCCGGCGCCATGGCGTTGGCGGCGGGCTTCATCGTGTTGGTGGCGTCATCGGCGCGCGCGATGCCGCCGGCAGACAGCGCCGTCGAGCAGAGAGCGAGCGCGAGCGCCGGCAGCGTCAGGCGGGAGAAATTGGTCATGATAGGCTTCCTTGCGGGGTTGATGGCACGCCCTTTCCGGGCGGCCGGGCTCTTGCGCCGCTGTCCGTGCGGCGACGCAAATTTCTGCTTGGCAAATCTCTGCTTGGACGCGATCTAGTTGGCGGCGGCGGCCAGGATCGGCCCGCCGCCGGGCGACTGCACCAGCACGGCGGTACTGAGGCCGCCCGAGGCTGCCGGCAAATCGAGCGTCTTGGCCTCGCCGCTCCAGCTGCCGAGTTTTGTCAGCGCATGCACGACATTGGCGTGCGGCAAGGTGCGGCCGGTGTTTTCGCCGCGCGCCACCGGCACCTCGACGACACCCTTGGTGTAGTGCACCAGCCAGACATCGGCCTTGCCGCCCGGTGCCGCACCGGCGCCGATCGCGACCTTGCCGCCCTCGAGCGACAGCGAGGGACCGCCGGTCTTGGCCGTCGCGGCGATCAGATGTTCGATCTGGCCGGGCGCGGCGCCGACGACATCGGCATGGCCGTTGACCACCACTTGCGGCGTGAACGGTCCGTCATGGCCGAGCGGGCGCTCGTAGGAAACCTGGCGCTGGGTGAACTCCTGCTTGCCGAACGTGTCCTTCCAGCCGAGATAGTCCCAATAGGTGACGTTGAAGGACAGCGCCAGCACGCCGGGCCGGTCCTTGACCTTGATGAGATTGGCATTGGCCGGCGGGCAGGACGAGCAGCCCTGGCTGGTGAACAGCTCGACCACGGTGAGCGGCTGGGCGGCTGCCGCGCCGAGCGAGGCGGCGAGCGCCAGCGCGGCGAAGCCGGACAGTGCGAGAAACCTGCTGGATATGACTGGCGACATCGGCGTGCTCCGTGGGGACGGCGCCACGATGCGCCCGTCATGTCCCCACTTCGCCGCCACCACGAGCTTCGTTACAGCGCTCACCGCTTTGTGATTGAAGAGCGCCAGCGCTTTTTCCCTTCTGCCCCGTGGGAGAAGGAAGACGCGTCTACATCACTGCGTCAGCGCAGTGTCCGAGGGGCGCTTGTTGAAGTCGCATTTGCCGGTGACGTTGTAGAAGAAGTCGGCGTTGCCGACAGGCGCCGGAACCGAGTTGCCACCGTCTTCCCAGGCCTGATAGGCTGTCGAGCCGCAAGGTACGAGGCCGAAGATGTCGACGACCTGGCCGGTCGCGGTTTCTGTGTAGTTGGTATTGCCGGTCTGTGGATCCTTGATCCCGCTGTAGAGCCGGTTGGAGGTGGCCGGATCATTCGACTTGAGGTATTGCGGGTTCCCTGATGGCACATACATCTGCAGACTGAGGCCACCCATCTGGCTGACATCGATGGACGCGCCGGTGCCATTGGCGGGATACATCGTGTCGACACAGTAAAATTTCGTCAGAAACTTGTCGGTCTGGATCACCGCACCGGCGGGCGGGTTGGAGCCGGCGAGCTTGCAGACCTGCGTCTGGGCCACCGTGGCGACGGTCTTGCCGGTTGAATCAGTCGTAAGGATGCTGGTGGTGGTGGTGCCATAGCCCTTCGGGTCTCCGGTCTTGCCATAGACGTAGTCGATCGTCATCAGCGGCTTGGCCACCGTCGCGCCGAACTGCGTACCGTAGAGCGTCATCGTCTTGTTCCAGTAGCCCGACACTCCGGTGACCTTGAAGTCCGCCTTGACCAGCGCCGGCGGCTTGCTGACCGCCGAGGCCACGGCGATCGGTACGGTGTCAATCCTGGCGATGGTCATGAAGACGGTCGGCATGGCGAAACTTGCCGTGGCCTGCGCGGTGGTGGCGCTGGTGGCGGTGCCACCCACGAAGTTGGTCAGCGTCGCGGTGCCTTGTCCGCCATTGGCTATGAAGGAATCCTGCAGCATCGTCTGGCGCTGCGAAAGTGTCGCCGTGGTGTCCATGGTGGTGATCGTCAGGATCGCGGCATCCAGCGCCTGCTGCTGGTTGGACTTGGTCTGGACCGCGCTTGTATAGTCGACCGAGAAGCCGACGGCCGCGATCAGCGGCATCAGCATCACCAGGAAGAGCGGCATCATCGACCCGCTGCGGGAGCGGGCAAAGCCGCGCAAAACCCTGAACATTTCGACCCCCAACAGACATTAGCGTTCGTTCATTTACCATACAGGCGGCAAACCAAGGTCTAATGTGATCGATCAAAGTTTACGCATTCTTCGCCGCGGGCCGGTTTTTCCCGGTTTTTTGGCCGATGTCGCCGCTTTGTGACCCGCAAGGCAGCCCTTACGCCGCAAGCCTTGCCGCCGATTGCCGCCCCTGCTAAAGCGCGCGGCATGAGCACGCCCCTCGACCACATCCGCAATTTTTCCATCGTCGCCCATATCGACCATGGCAAATCCACGCTTGCCGACCGCCTGATCCAGTCCACCGGCGGGCTGGAGTTGCGCGACATGAAGGAGCAGGTGCTGGACTCGATGGACATCGAGCGCGAGCGCGGCATCACCATCAAGGCGCAGACGGTGCGGCTAAAATACCGCGCCAACAATGGCGAGGACTATATCCTCAACCTGATCGACACGCCCGGCCATGTCGACTTCGCCTATGAAGTGTCGCGGTCGCTCGCCGCCTGCGAGGGCTCGCTGCTGGTCGTCGACGCCTCCCAGGGCGTCGAGGCGCAGACGCTCGCCAATGTCTACCAGGCGATCGACAACAACCACGAGATCGTCGTGGTGCTGAACAAGGTCGACCTGCCCGCCGCCGAGCCCGAGCGCATCCGCGAGCAGGTCGAGGAGGTGATCGGCATCGACGCCTCGGGCGCCGTGCTGATCTCGGCCAAGACAGGCCTCGGCATTCCCGACGTGCTGGAAGCCATCGTCCACCAATTGCCGCCGCCGCGCGAGGGCGATGCCGCAGCCCCCCTGAAGGCGATGCTGGTCGACAGCTGGTACGACGCCTATCTCGGCGTCATCGTGCTGGTGCGCATCATCGACGGCGTGCTGAAGAAGGGCCAGACCATCCGCATGATGGGCACGGGCGCCAAATACCTGGTCGAGCGCACCGGCGTGTTCACGCCGGCCCGCATCAATGTCGAGGAGCTCTGCCCCGGCGAGTTCGGTTTCTTCACCGGCTCGATCAAGGAAGTGGCCGACACCCGCGTCGGCGACACCATCACCGAGGACAAGCGGCAGACCGCGCATGCGCTGCCCGGCTTCAAGCCGGCGCAGCCGGTGGTGTTCTGCGGCCTGTTCCCGGTCGACGCCGCCGATTTCGAGGACCTGCGCGCCGCCGTCGGCAAACTGCGCCTCAACGATGCTTCTTTCTCCTATGAAATGGAAACCAGTGCCGCGCTCGGTTTCGGCTATCGCTGCGGCTTCCTGGGCCTCTTGCATCTGGAAATCATCCAGGAGCGGCTGGAGCGCGAGTTCAACCTCGACCTGATCGCCACCGCGCCATCGGTCGTCTACCGGCTGCTCCTCAATGACGGCTCGGTGAAGGAACTGCACAACCCGGCCGACATGCCCGACGTGGTGAAGATCTCCGCGATCGAGGAGCCATGGATCCGCGCCACCATCCTGACCCCCGACGACTATCTCGGCGGCATATTGAAACTCTGCCAGGACCGGCGCGGCATCCAGGCCGACCTCTCCTATGTCGGCAAACGCGCCATGCTGACCTACGACCTGCCGCTCAACGAAGTCGTCTTCGATTTCTATGACCGGCTGAAGTCGATCTCAAAAGGCTACGCATCGTTCGACTATCACCTGACCGACTACCGCGAGGGCGACCTGGTGAAAATGTCGATCCTGGTCAACGAGGAGCCGGTCGACGCGCTGTCGATGCTGGTGCACCGCACGGCGGCCGAAAAGCGCGGCCGGCAGATGTGCGAGAAGCTGAAGGAACTGATCCCGCACCACCTCTTCAAGATCCCGATCCAGGCCGCCATCGGCGGCAAGGTCATCGCGCGGGAAACCATCTCGGCCTTGCGCAAGGACGTCACGGCGAAATGCTACGGCGGCGACGTCTCGCGCAAACGCAAGCTGCTGGACAAGCAGAAAGAAGGCAAGAAGCGGATGCGGCAATTTGGGAAGGTGGATATCCCGCAGGAGGCGTTTATTCAGGCGCTGAAGATGGGCGATTGAGGGGGCGGACTCGAAGCGGCTCTGCGATCACGCCCGCGCTCGTTCACGTGCTCGCCTAGTCAAACTAATGATGTTTGGCCTAGCCCCGCCACGCCTCATCTGAAGGCCGATTCTAAACAATTCTGGGACTTCGAAGCGCCCGTCCTCTTGATAGGCGACTCCGTACTTCTCCAAGCTCTCCAAGTCGGCATCAGACAACCCGACCGTCTGCGCTTCTATGCGTGTGAATGGTGTAACAAAACCAGGTGCTTTCTTGAATTTATCGAAGATAACCTCAAGTTGCGTTACCTCTTTCGGGTACTCCTCCACCTTCTTTTCGCTCGTAAAGTCGACTGCGGTTTTCAGCGCAGACGCAGCCAATAGCCTATCTTCAAGCCTTATTCCTCGTGAATGCTTAGCCGCTTCACTAACGAAGCGAACAAGGTCGCGAGCGGTGAGTCGACCAGTAAGGTCCGTGAGCACGGAAATAACCCATTCAGTCGTCCTCGCTTCGCGGCTGTCGTCCCGGCCCAATTTCATTCCCCATATGCGCCGCAGGTCGTTTTCTTGCAACTCAGGTGAGGAGTGGGAAAGTCGCCAGTCACCGGCCCATAGACCTGGGATCGCTCCACTGTTGCTAACTAACCACACTACCAATTCTTTTATATCGATGTCGCGCCAAGTTAGAGCATAGTTAGAAAAGACTGCACGGAACTGCGCTGCATTCTGAGTGATCGCGGCTTGAATCATGTCTGCACGCACGAACGCAATGTAACCGACCGGTCGGCCCGCCTCCTCCCTCAGCCTCAATGGTACGTCTACCAGAAGTGAAGCAAGAGCCGCAGCCTCGTTCGGCCGGTTGAACGGATCAGTGAGAACTTCCTCAAGCCCTTCTATCAGCACGACTGGCCGGACCGCCGACTTCTTTGCTGCCGCAATAAAATTAGACCAAGCCCCTCCGCCGTGGAACCCTGCGGAGCCTGCTATTTGCGACAGCCAAAAATCTAGCCAACTGGTTTGTGGCGAAGATACCAGTTGGCCGCGAATTGCCTGTGTTGTTTCAGACAGCGTTGAAGGCTTGCCACCTTCGAGCCCCCCACTGGCTCGAGTCCTTCCGTCGGCAACAAGCGACGTAATCTTGTCGCTGGTAAGAGAACCGAACATGGGTATGAATGGACCATCGAACGAACTCTGATTTGTGGTTTGTAAGGCTGCTACTGCGGCTTTCCAGCTTCCGCGCTCCAAGAGGAACCGTGCTGTGAGCGTCTTTCCCGTTCCCTTGGCTCCCTCGACGACCACCACGGGCGGCTGACTCAAGAAGTCGGTAGCAAGCCTCTCAAGGGGTGGAGTCACAAGCGGCGTCGCAAGCTCATCAGCAGTCTCTGCAAACGTCAACTTGAAAGCAAATTCTTCTAATTTCCGACACCGTTTGTCCGCGTCTTGCGGTGGCGCAGCAGCTATCGGCTGTTGTCGACCGGAGTCATTGAACGCTTCCCATCCTGACCAATTTGCCATTTCAGATTTGAGCTGCGGGAGAAAGCTAGATGCAGAAAGCTCTCTTACGAAAGTATCCCATTCGCCTGACATGCCTATAAGTTCGGCTAGATGCGGAATAAATCCGACCGCGACAGGGCTCGCCTCTGTATAGTCATTATCGGCAAAGGAAGGGAAATCCTCAGCCGCCCTTAACGTGAGCTGCCCTGCCAGATCACCGCGATATTTAAAATCCCCAAAACGTGCTATCGGAAGCTGATTAAACAATACGAACGGTTGACGTCCTGGGACGCCAGTCTGTTCTTCGAGCATTCCGAGCGTCCGCATCATACTCGTTAGCGCCGCTACGGATTGTCCGGAAGTGCTCGAGACGAAAACTCGGTCAACAGATGGATCGGCGAGAAACTGGATCGAGACATCTACCAAACCTGCGCGCAGATCCACGACTGCCGCTTGGCAACCTAAACGCTTTGCAAGATCGCGGACCAAGTCCGGCACGACGAAGGGGTCGTCGCTGCGAGCGGCTTGCAAATTTTCGGGCCGGATAGCAAAACCAGACAGGTCGTCAAGCAGGCGCTTAACAGGCAACACATAGATTCCATTTACCAGTTGGTCGACCATTCGTGTTGCAACGAAGTCGATAGTAGCTTCAAAACCATCAGATCGATCAGCATGAGCAAGCGCTAGCAAGTCTTCCAACGAGATCGTAAAGCCAGCCTTTCTGCTCTGGAGCAGAAAACTGACTCCCGGAGCCTCGAAGTCAGCATCCACTAGCAAGACGGGCCCAGTATTCTCTTTTGCCAATTCGAGTGAAAACGCCAACGCCGTAGTTGTCCTTCCAACACCGCCCTTGACACTGTGGAACGCGAATATCGGTGGCCCGCCTTTGTCTGTTCGGGGCGGGAAGTCGATATCAAAATACCGCTCCCCATTAAGGGCGGCACTCGGCTCAAAGGTTTTTTTTGTAGATTGGGTTTCTTGGCTCCGAACAATAACTACCGGGAGCGTTTCCATGCCATGCGGCGCCGAAAGCTCTATGCGCATTTCGTGCCCGTCGGCGACATTCAACCAACTGCCGAACACTGCTTTGAGCCAATCACGCATTGCGGTTTCGTCAGCATCTCGCGTGATGACGACTTCCAATCCGCTCCAATAAGCAGATGTAGAAATCAGCCCGTTGGGCGGGGACAACGGACCACCTATGGGATCAATGCTGTACAATCTCCTTGCAACATCCACCCAAGAAATCAGTTCGGCTACCCGCAAAGAGTCGCGCACAATCATTTGGGCAATTCCTTCTCTAAGTACGCGGTAACATGTGCCAGATAGCCAGTAATATTGACTTCATCAGCGACGTCGATTGTTAACCCATATCTCCAAGCCTCATGAGCTTCGCCTAGCGAAAATCGCTGCCCCCCAGTACCATCGTTAAAGCCAGGCACACACCTAAAGGTCGCTTTAGGTGGCGCAGGAACTCTAGCCGCCGGCACCTTCAAACGGGCAATCATATCTACGATTCTATGGCTAAAAAATTCGACATGTTCGACCTTTCCAGTGATTTCATGTCGAAATGGTATTTTTGCACTTTTACTCAAGAGGTACTTCAGGCCGACCTCTGCGGCATAGAAATGAAGGAGGTTGGTGGCGCTGGCTGAAGGAACCTCCCCTAGCGCTTTTGCCTTACGGGTGGCCGAAATGCTTGCGAGCAAATTCCAGAAGTTCTTACGATGTTCGTCCTGAAGCACTTTCAGCATGAGTGAGTTTCTACTCTCGTTTGGGCCAAAGCCACTGCCAGATGGCTTGTACGCACGACTCAGAAGCCACAAAAGGTTACAACACACAAATGCGGTATGACGCTACACGATTTGCAAGCGCAGCACCGCGGTCCGGTTGCATCGCCGTGCTTCACCTTGTCTGCGCCTTAGCGTATTCTTTTCCCGGCTTGGGGAGACCTCACATGCGCTCCACCTCAGACACCATCGCCTGTCTCGGCCTCGCCATCGGCGGCATCTTCGGCCTTGCCGGCACCTTCGTCGCAAGCGCTCCACTCCGCGAATCCCTGTGGACGATCGACGGCGTGGGCATCGTCGTGGCCACCGCGCTGCTCACCATGAAATACCAGCGGCTCGGCAATGACTGCGTCGCCGCCGGCTTCCTGACTTTCCTTGCCGGCGAAAGCCTGCTTTTGGCCGGCAACGCGGCGGGGCTGCAGGCCAGCGTGCCTTCCTATGTCGGCGGCATCGCGCTGTGGGCGGCCGCCCTCATCATGGTCAGTGTGCCCAGCACTTTCGCGCTGTGGATGCGGTTCACCGCATTCGTTGCCGCCGCGCTGTTCTTCGCCTCTGCGGGCATGGTGCTGTGGGGCACGCCCCTGCTGCCGACCTCCTCGCCGCTGCCGGCGGCCGGCTATCCCTTCCTGGTGCTGACCTTCGCCGGCTGGATCTGGACGCTGGTGAAGCCTGCGCGGTGAGCGGGACCGCCTGTTTCGGGCGCTGGCGCCGCCCCTCACCTGCCTGCCGGCATCCTCTCCCCGTAAACGGGGCGAGGGACGCTGTCGTGGCGGCTTTCGCCAGTCGCCAAAGTTGCAAAAAACGGCGCCGGCGTTGCGGCCAGCCCCTCTCGCCCCGTTTACGGGGAGAGATGTCCGGCAGGACAGTGAGGGGCGGCGCCGACCTGGCAATGGTAACAGTCCGCCCCGAACCACGGCCGCCTCGTATTGATATCATGTGCGTCATCGGGCGCGGGCCAATTGGGGACTAATCCATGAAAAAGACCTACGCAAAGCCGACGCTGAGCAAGCGCGAGAAGCTTTCGGCCGTGACGGCTGTCGCGTGTCCGGTGTCGGTCTGCCCACACTAAAGACGTTCGCCGTTTCCCGGGACGGGTAAGCCTGTCGCCGCCGGTCGCGCGATAAATCCCGGATTGGTACGAATTCATACCAACTGCCCGGCTCGGTTGATCGCGCGGGATAGGCCCGGTACACAAATCGGGCGGCGGACCTTCATCAGGTCGCTAGTGGCCGGCGCGGGCTCAGGCAATTGTCTCACCGGCATGCGCGCCGGCCATTTTCCCCGGACGATAGGTGAACCAAGGGCGCTCCGCATCGCTCGGGATTCCCGGTGCTGACCTTCGCCAGTTGGATCTGGCGCCAGTTGGATCTGGACGCTGCCGAGGGCCGGGCGGCAGCTGGTACGTCGAGATCAGCCCCCGTCCGCGACAGGAAGAACTGCGTCGGCGCGCGACGTCCAGGGTCGGCGCCGCGCCCGCGTCAGCTTTCAATCCAGACCTTCTCGAAATGCTGCTCCAGCGCCTGGTGCTGTTCGCAGCCTTCTATGCCTTTGCGGTAGGTGCGGTAGACCGAGCGCCAGTAGGGCTGGATGATGACGCCGCTGTCGCGCAGATTCTTCTCGATGCCGGCCATGATCTCCTTGCGCGCCTTGGGGTCGGGCATGGCCAGCGCCTTGTCGAGGAGCTCGTCGAACTCCTTGCTGGCATAGGCGCTCTCGTTCCAGGCCGCACCCGATTTATACGCCAGCGCCAGCACCTGGACGCCGAGCGGGCGGCCGAGCCATTCGGTGCAGGAGAAGGGGTATTTGCTCCAGTCGTTCCAGAAGGTGGCGGCGGGCAGCACGGTTCGCTTGATCTTGAGGCCAGCCTCGCGCATCTGCGCGGCGATCGCGTCGCCGGTGCTCTTCTGCCATTCGACGTCGACCGAGATGAGGTCGTATTCATGGTCGGCCTTGCCGCTCTCGGCCAGCAGCTTCTTGGCCTCGTCCATGTCGCGCTTGGCCGGGCCGATATCGGCATATTCGGGGTGCATGGGGCCGACATGGTGGTTGTCGGCGGGCTTGCCGCGGCCGCCGAGGCCGAGCGCCAGCACGGCCGCATTGTCGACGGCGAGCTGGGCGGCGCGGCGGACCTTGATGTCGTCATAGGGCGGATTGCCGACATTGAAGCGGGCGACGATGGTGGACCCCGTGGCGATCTCGGAATTCTTCAGCCCCATCTTGTCGGTCTGCGAGACGGCGTCGGAAGCGGTCTCGTGGTCGGTGTCGATCTCGCCGGATTCGAAGGCCGACAGCATGGCGTTGGGGTCGGAGCCGTAGTCGATCCACTGGATGCCGTCGAGGTAGAACTCGCCCTTCCACCACGGCTTGTCCTTGCGCTTCACCTCGGCGCCCGTCTCTGCGTCCCATTTGACCAGCTCGCAGGGACCCGTGGTGATCGCCAGAGCCTTCATCGGGTCGCCGTCGCCATCATAGGAGCGGTGCATGATCAGCGCGGGATAGTCGGCCATGCCGGCGATCAGCGAAATGTCGGGTTTTGGCAAATTGAGCTTTATGGTGAAATCGCCGACCTTCTCGATACCGCCATCGACCACCTTCTTGGTGTCGGCATTGACCAGCGCGCCCATGCGTGCGGCGACCGAATTGCCGGCAACGCCGGCCTCGCACCAGCGGGTGAGGTTGTGGACGACATCGTCGGCATTGAAGGCATCCCCGTTTGACCAGGTGATGCCCTTGCGCACATGCAGCGTCAGCGTCCTGGCGTCATCGCTCATCTCCCATTTTTCCAGCAGCCAGGGCTCGAACGAAAAATCGGTGTTCCAGCGCACCAGATATTCGTTGCAGTGGCGCGCGACGTTGGACATTTCGACGCCGTCGAAGGTGCGCGGGTCCTTGAAACCCTTGACGTTCATGGCGACGCGCAAGGTTCCGCCCTTCTTCGACTCGGCGGCGCGGGCCGGGGCCGCGGCGATGCCGCCGAGGGCAAAAGCGCCGGCGGCGCTGACGCCGAGCCCGGCCATCAGCGCCAGATATTCGCGGCGGCTGATGCCGCCGGTCCTGAAATCGTCGGCGACGGGTTTGGCCCGCGGGTGAAGCTTGCGGTCGGTCAGCATGAATTTCATCGTCGTTCCCTCTTTTGTTGGTGCATGCCGCCCACAAGTGCCCGGCGGTCATCACAGGCTCGCCAATGCGGGGGCGGCTGCGACCGCCGGGGCGCCATTGCCGAGAGGGAATGATAAAGCGGGGTAACGTGGCGAAATGTTCTGGAATCCGCAGGAGTTGTGCGGCGCTCCGCAGGGCTGACAGGGGACGCTCCACGGCCTCTCCTTCGTCATCCACGGGCGGAGCGGTAGCGAAGCGGACGCGCAGACCCGAGGATCCATGCCGCGACCTCAGCCGTGGAGTGCAGCGGAGCAGATTCTGGACCGTGGCAACGCTCGGGAGTCCCGGCATGGACCTATGGTCTGCGCCGCGTCGCTTCGCTCCTTGCTCCGCCATAGGATGACGAAGAGGGAGGCGGTGGCGCCAGGGCGACGCCAAGCCTACGCCAACAAAAAACCCGGCACGAGGCCGGGTTTTTCGAGACATCCGTTTAAGCCGAGCCTCAGCTCACCTTGGTCTGCGATGCGGCCTGGTCCTCGGCGATCTTCTGCTGGAACATCTGCGCGAAATCGATCGGGTCGAGCATCAGCGGCGGGAAGCCGCCATTGCGCGTCGCCTCGGCAATGATCTGGCGGGCGAAGGGGAACAGAAGGCGCGGGCATTCGATGAACAGGATCGGCAGCATGTGCTCCTGCGGGAAGCCCGAAATGGCGAAGACGCCGCCATAGACCAGCTCGACGTTGAACAGCACTTCCTGGTCGAAGGAGGCCTTGGCGTTCAGCGTCAGGTTGACGTCGAACTGCTTGTCGGAGAGCGGGTTGGCGTTAACGTTGACGTTGATGGCGATGCCGGGCGCCTTGTCGCGGCCGCGCAGCGAATTCGGCGCGCCGGGGCTTTCGAAGGACAGGTCCTTGACATACTGGGCCAGGACGTTGAGCGAGGGCTGCGTCGCGTTGCCGTTGCCGTTGGCGCCGACCGGCGCGTCATCATTGCTGGCCATGAGCCGATATCCTTTTTCCCCTGTGCAGTCTCGCTCACCGAATAATCGGGGCTGACCGAATTGAAATCGGGCGTTCGCTACCATGGCCGGCATGACAAGACAAGGTTTGCCGCCTTGCTTGTCGCGTCGTCATCCCCGGGCGAAGCAGGCGCGCAGCTCCGCTCCTTGCTCCGCCCCAGGATGACGAAGAGAAGCCTCAATCGTCCTTCAGCCGCCGCCACGGCGAGTTGTGGTCCGGGCCGCGCTTGAGATCGTCCTCGCGCGAATAGTCGCCGTCTTCGAGGTCGATGACCTTGTCGCGCTGGCGGCGGAAGCCGCCGGTGGGGAAATCGGTGGCCACGACGATGCGGCCTTTCAGCCTGCTCCAGGCAAGGTCGCGCACCGGCGGCAGGAACAGGAGCAGGCCGATGATGTCGGTGATGAAGCCGGGGATGATCAAAAGGATCGCCGCGACCAAGATCATGGCGCCATGGGCGAGCTGGCCGCTGGGGTCGCGGCCGGCAGCCATCTCGGCGCGGATGCGGGTCATGACGCCGAAACCCTGGTGGCGCAGCAAAAGCACGCCGGCGAAGCTCGATGCCAGCACCAGGCCGACCGTGGCCAGCGCGCCGACCTCACGGCCGACGACGACGAAACCGGCGATTTCCAGCAACGGCAGCGCGAGGAGAAAGAAGGGAAGCAGCGAAATGCGCAAGTCTTTACCGACCATTCGATTGTTTTGTCCCGCCGGCGACCAATCGCCGCTGGCACGGAGGCTGTTAGATAGGTATGCCTGCCTTTGATTTGAATGATTGCGCCTTGCGTTCTATATGCTTTGAATGGTGAACGCTATGCGACCGCGGCCTGTCGGCTGGGACGGTCCGGCCTAGAGGCAGGGATTGATTGGCGGAAAATATGGGCTTCTTCGACTTCGGCACGATTTTCTTCCTGATCGCGGCGGTGGTGATCTTCTTCCAGCTGCGCAACGTGCTGGGCCGTCGGACCGGTAGCGAGCGGCCGCCCTTCGATCCCTATACGGCGGCGCGCACCGACAAGGACGCCACGCAGAAGCCCGAAAACGTGGTTTCGCTGCCGCGCAAGCGGGCGCCCGGGGAACCGGCGCCGGCAGACACCTATACGGCCATCGACGCCTTCGCCAAGCCCGACACCGATCTCAACAAAGGCCTGCGCGCGATCAAGGACAATGATCCGTCCTTCGACCCCAAGGGGTTCGTCGACGGCGCCAAGATGGCCTATGAGATGATCGTCATGGCCTATGCCGACGGCGACCGCAAAACGCTGAAGAACCTTCTGTCGCGCGAGGTTTATGACGGCTTCGTCGCGGCGATCGGCGAGCGCGAGGCCAAGTCGGAAAAAATCCAGTCCTCCTTCGTCGGCATCGACAAGGCCGACATCGTCTCGGCCGAGATGAAGGGCGGCGAGGCGCATGTGACGCTGCGCATCATCAGCGAACTGATCTCGGCGACGCGCGACCAGGCCGGCACGGTCATCGACGGCGACCCCGAAACGGTGGCCGAGGTCAAGGATGTCTGGACTTTCGCCCGCGACACGCGCTCACGCGATCCGAACTGGAAGCTCGTCGCCACCGAAGAAGAAGACTGAGTCCGGAACAGGCGGGCTCCGGTGTCGCTGTCGCCCCTCTTTGTTGAAAGATCCTTCGGCGACCTGCCCGGTTGGGGTGACGACGACCATCTGCCGGCCTTCGAGGCCTTTGCCCGCTCCGCCTTCCATGTGCCGGTAAAAGCCTATCGCAGCGGTGCGCTGGGTGTCGATTTCGGCGCCTTCGCCGAGGCCTATGAGCAAGCGCGCGGCGCCGCGCCGGCGAACCGATCCGAGGCCCGCGCCTTCTTCGAGCGCCATTTCGTGCCCATGCTGGTCCGGCCGGAGACCGGCGCCGGCCTCGTCACCGGCTTCTACGAGCCTCAAGTCGAGGCCTCGCCGGTACGGAGCGAGCATTTTGCCGTGCCGCTGCTGTCGCGTCCGGCCGACCTCGTCGATGTCGACGACGCCAACCGGCCCGCCGGGATGGATCCTTACCTTGCCTTCGCCCGCCGGACCGCCGACGGGCTGACCGAATATCCCGACCGTGGCGCGATCGAGCGCGGCGCGCTCGCCGGCCAGGGACTGGAGATCGCCTGGCTGGCCGACAAGGTCGACGCCTTTTTCATCCATGTGCAAGGCGCGGCGCGGCTTGCCATGACCGATGGCCGGCTTTGCCGCGTCACCTACGCCGCCAAATCCGGCCAGCGTTTCACCGGGCCGGGCAAAATCCTGAGCGAGCTGGGGGAAATCCCGCTCGCCGAGGTGACGATGCAGTCGATCCGCGGCTGGTTCAAGGCGCATCCGGAGCGGGTCGACGACATCCTGTGGCAGAACCGCTCCTATATCTTCTTTCGCGAGGCCGCGGTGGACGACGCCGCGCTGGGGCCGATCGCGGCCGCCAAGGTGCCGCTGACGCCGGGCCGCTCGATGGCCGTCGACCGGCTGCTGCACACATTCGGCACGCCTTTTTACATCGACGCGCCGACGCTTGCCGCCTTCGACAAAAGCCCGTTCCGGCGGCTGATGATCGCGCAGGACACCGGCTCGGCCATCACCGGGCCGGCGCGCGGCGACCTGTTCGCCGGCTCGGGCGACGCCGCTGGCGAGATCGCCGGGGTGGTGCGCAACGCCGCCGATTTTTACGCGCTGGTGCCACGCGCGCTGGCCGGGGGCGCAAAATGAGCAGGCGCCCGGATAAACTCAGCGAGGATGACCGGGTGCTGTGGAGCCTGGTGGCGCGCACCGCCAAGCCGCTCAAGGGTCGTGCCGCCGTCGACATTCCAGATTTGGCCGTCGATGCTAGGCCGACGCCGTCGCAACCGGCCCAGCCCGTTGCCAACGCGTCGGGCGCGGCAAAACCGAAGGTCCAGCATGTCACGCACCGACTCGATGAGCCGACGCTGGACAAGTTGCAAAAAGGCCGGCTGCCGATCGAGGGCCGCGTCGACCTGCATGGCATGACGCAGGACGAGGCCTATTCGCTGCTGTTCTCGTTCCTGCACCGGGCGCATGCCGGCGGCGTCCGCTATGTGCTGGTCATCACAGGCAAGGGGTCGTCCTCGGGCGGCGATGGCGTCCTGCGGCGCGCCGTGCCGGCCTGGCTGTCGACACCGGCGTTCCGGCCGCTGGTCTCCAGCCACGACCATGCCGCCCGCAACCATGGCGGCTCGGGCGCGCTCTATATCAGGCTGCGGCGGGCACGCTCATGAGGGCTCTCAGGAGGCCGGGCGCATGACGCCGTTCGGCGAGAAGCTGCGCGCGCTGAGGGCCGAACGCGGCGTCAGCCAGAAAGACATGGCGGCGGCGATCGGCGTCAGCGCCGCCTATCTGTCGGCGCTCGAGCATGGCAGGCGCGGCGCGCCGACCTGGACGCTGATCCAGAAGATCATCGGCTATTTCAACATCATCTGGGACGACGCCGAGGAACTGGCGCGGCTGGCCGAAACCTCGCATCCGCGCGTGAAACTCGATACGTCGGGTCTTTCCCCCGCCGCCACCGAACTTGCCAATCTTCTGGCCGAGAACATCGAAAAGCTGGATGAGGCCGCGCTTCTGCGCATCACCGCGTCGATCCGCGCGGCACTCGGCCGGCGATCCTAGAAGCGGGTTTGCGCCCGGACTTTACGGCGGCCGGGCGATCGCCCGATCGCAAAGCGGCGCCCGCCGGCGAGCAGCCGGCGGGCAGCCGTGGTGAGATCATTTCTTGCCGGCCGTGCTGCCGCCATTGCCGCCACGGCCATGATCGCCATGATCCTGGCCGCCATGTCCGCCGCCCAGGCAGTCCGATGCGCCGGCGGCGCCGCAACAGCGGCCGGCCCACAGGTCGTTGAGGTTGGTGTTGGCGCAGCTTGGAATGGTCTGGCCGGCCAGAGCGGATCCGGTCAGGGCCGAAACGGCAGCGGCGGCGAGAAGGGTATTGCGCAGAAAAGCAGTCATTCGAGGTCTCCATGGTTGGGTTTCTATCGTCCACGGCTGTGTGTCGCCGGGCGAACGGAAATGGTTCACGGAGAGGTGCGAATTTTTTGGACGGAGGTGCGCGGCGGAGCCTCCTCGTCTTCGTCATCCGCGGGCGGAGCGGGAGCGAAGCGGACGCGTAGACCCGAGGATGACGAAGCGCTGAGAGTGCGCAGCCCTAACCGGGCGGCTTTCCCCTACTGTACCGAGCCCACCAGAACCTGCTGGCCGCCGCGGATCGAGACCCAGCGGCCGGTGTTGTCGATCGCCTGGCGCTTGAGGAAGCGGTAGCCGGTCTCGTCCCAGAGCTTGACCTTGTCGGTCAGATTGTCGAGCACATAGTCGCCGCCGTCGGTGCGCACGGTCAGCACGGCGTGGCCTTCCCCGTCGGGCTTGCGCACCACGGTCATCAAGAGATCGGCGAGCGACATGCCCATGCGGGACAGCTGGCGCCGCTTCTCCAGCACGTAATCCTCGCAGTCGCCGACGCCCTTGTCGGGATAGGCCCAGACCTCGTCCTTACCGTAGATGTCCATGTCGCTCATCGGCTTGACGGCGGCATTGACCCTGGCGGTGACGTTGACCAGCTTGCGCATCAACCCGTCGGTCAGGACCGCCGGCGCGAGGTTGGCAGGGCGGATCGAGCATTCACCCGGCCGCTGCTTGCAGAAATCGTAATGGCCGATCGGCTGCGAGGTGAGGCCCCCGGTCGCCATCGCGTCCGAAGCCCAGGCCGGTGTCATCCAGCCCCCCGTTAACGCCAGCCCGGCTGCCGCGCATACGCGCAGCCTTCGCGTGATTGAGGAATTCATTGTCCCCGCTCGCCCTGTTGTTAACGAAACGTTAAGGGCGATTTACACTCCGTGTCAATTAAGACATCGAGTTGATTTGCGGCATGGTTACCCGCGGGGAGGGACAGCGGCACTTACGCAACAGAATCGGATCCGCGGCCGGCCCTGTTTCAAAACGCCTACCGCTTGGCGGTGCGGACCAGTTTCGGCTTCACCGCCACCCGGGTCTGGCGGCCATAGCTGGTGATGAAGTCGACGATGCGCGGCACGATCTCCGAGCGGAAGCGCGAGCCGTTGAAGACGCCGTAATGGCCGACCGCCGGCTGCACATAGTGCGCCTTCTTGTCGGCGGGGATGTTGACGCACAGGTCCTGCGCCGCCTTGGTCTGGCCAAGGCCCGAAATGTCGTCGTTCTCGCCCTCGACCGTGAACAGGGCGACGTTGCGGATAACCGACGGATCGATCCTGGTGCCGCGATGCGTCATCTCGCCCTTGGGCAGGGCATGGCGCACGAAGACGGTGTCGACGGTCTGCAGGTAGAACTCCGCCGTCAGGTCCATCACCGCCAGATATTCGTCATAGAAGTCACGGTGCTTTTCGGCGTTGTCACCATCGTGCTTCACAAGGTGCATGAAGAACTCCTTGTGAGCGATGATGTGGCGGTCGAGATTCATGCTCATGAAACCCGAAAGCTGCAGGAAACCGGGATAAACCTCGCGGCCGAAGCCCGGCACCGGCCAAGGCGCGCGCATGACGACGTTGTCGCGGAACCAGTCGATGCCCTTTTCCTTGGCCAGCAGATTGACGGCGGTCGGGTTGCGGCGGGTGTCGATCGGCCCGCCCATCAGGGTCATCGTCGAAGGGACGAAAGGGTCGCCCTTCGCCTCCATCAGCGCCACGGCCGCAAGCACCGGCACGGAAGGCTGGCACACGCCCATCACATGCGTGTCCGGACCCAGCGTGTGCAGCATGTCGATGACGTAGTCGATATAGTCGTCGAGATCGAAGCTGCCATCGGCCAGCGGCACCATGCGGGCATCGACCCAGTCGGTGATATGGACATCGGCATAGGGCAGCATCGCCTCGACCGTGCCGCGCAGCAGCGTCGCGTAATGGCCCGACATCGGCGCCACGATCAAAAGCTTCGGGTCGGCCTTGCGTCCGGCTGGAACGGCGCGCTCGAAACGGACGAGATTGCAGAACGGCTTCGACCAGACTGTCTTTTCGGTGACAGCGACGCTCTTCCAGTCGACCACGGTCTTGTCCAGGCCGAATTGCGGCTTGCTGTAGCGGCGCGTGGTGCGCTCGAACAGTTCGGCGCCTGCCGCGACCGAACGGCCCCAATGCGTGTGCGAAACCGGGTTGAGCGGATTGGAGTAGAACAACCGGACCGCGTCGGCATAGAGCCGCGCCGGCTGCAGGGCGGCATGGTTCATTTCGTAGAGCTGGTAGAACATCCGTTACCCCGCGACCGAAGGGACGACGAACAGCGCCGATCCCTAGATGTCTCGCGGGGAAGTTAACAACTAATTGCTGCGATGCAATACGTCACGTGGCGTGACTAATGCTAATTTCGTCCAAAGCCTTGAAAACCGGCGCCGGACGGCACAGCCGGCTCAATGTGCAGTGCCGAAATGTGTAGGATATGTGTCAGGCCTTCGCACCGGACGCCGACCATGATCCCGAAAGTTCCCGTTTTGCTCCGCTGGCCCGCGGTGCGGGAGAGATCATGGTCAGGAGACGATCAGATCAGACGCGCGCCATGCAGACGGAAGTCTGACCGGAGCCGATGAAGCCGAGCTGGCCGGCGGCGCCCTTCGACAGGTCGAGCACGCGGCCCTTGATGAAGGGACCACGATCGTTGATGCGCACCACGACGCTGCGGCCGTTGTTCTTGTTGGTGACCCGCAATTTGGTGCCGAAAGGCAGCGTGCGATGGGCGGCGGTCAGCGCCGAGGGGTTCATACGCTCGCCCGACGCGGTTTTCGAGTGCAGCGCGTACCAGGAAGCGCGGCCACACTGGCCGGCGGCGGCGGTTGCCGAAGTGACGGAGGCGCCGACCATCAGGCCAACAGCGATCGTTACCGCGACAAGCGCAGTCTGTTTTGGGGTCTTCATATTTGGGGGATGGCTCCGTTTTTTGACAGACCCCAGCCGTTAGGAAAAGAATAAGGCACGAAATGCGGCGGTGATTTGGCGGTTCCATGGCAAGATCACACGTTTGGAGTCATCGGGTAACAGTCTGTCAGGGACTTTTTGGCGCGCCGAAACCAGTTGCGATCATGTTTTGATCGGCACGAAGGACTTTTATGACAAGATCCAGCGTTGATCTCCAAATAGAAGTCTGCACGATCTGGCCACTTCCTTCGGCTCTTTCATCACGGCGATAGCGCCGCAATCGATCGACTTGAAAAACGGGATCCGACAATGAGACTGACCAAAAATCTGCTGGCCATGATCGTTCTGGCCATGGGCGCCCTGTGGTCGCTGCAAGGCAATGGCGTGGTCGGCGGCAGCTTCATGACCGGCCAGTCGCAATGGCTCTATATCGGTCTCGCCGCCATGCTGGCCGGCCTGGCCGGGCTGGTGTGGGCGAACCGTTCGCCCTGAAACTCTTGTTTGGCGCGATCCCGGACGGAAAAGTCGTTTCATACTTTTCCGAAATGATCTTAACCGAACAACTGGTCGAGAATCCTGCCTTCGAGACGGGCAAGCTCGGCGGAACCGCGGCGGCGCGGCCGTTCCAACCGGCACATCCAGATCGAACGCGATCTTGCCGCAGCTGACCACCACCACCCGGTCGGCGAGCGCAACCGCTTCGGCGACATCATGCGTGACCAGCACGGCGGTGAATTTCTGGGCAATCCAGATACGCTCAAGCAATTGCTGCATCTCGATACGGGTCAGCGCGTCGAGCGCCCCGAGCGGCTCGTCGAGCGCCAGGACCTGCGGGTGACCGACCAGCGCGCGGCCAGCGCCACGCGCTGCTTCTGGCCGCCGGACAGCACCGAGGGCCATTCATCGGCTCGGTCGGCGAGGCCAACCTCGCCTAGAATGCCGAGCGCGCGTTGCTCGAGGTCCGGCAGGCGATCGCCGAGGTGCTCGACCAGCGCAGCCTCGCCGAGATGCGCGACATCGCCGACGATCTTACGATCGCGAGGGACGCCGACGATCTTACGATCGCGTCGGGCGCCGACGATCTTACGATCGCGTCGGGCATGAGCGACCTCCCGGTCGCGCGGGACGACCTGCCGGTCGTGGTGAAGGTCCAGGCCTGAAGCCGGCGCCTGGCACGGGGCTCGCTTGCGCATGACCGGGCGGACCGTTTCCATCACCCCCAGTTCCGTCATCATCGTCGGCGGCGGCGCCAGCGGCGTGGTGCTGGCCGCCCATCTGCTCAAATCGCCCAATCCGGACCTGCGCGTCACACTGATCGAAAAGCGCCCGCATTTCGGCCAGGGCATCGCCTATTCGACGCTGCTGTCGGCGCATGTGCTGAATGTCAGTGCGGCCGGCATGAGCGCCTATGCCGACGATCCCGGCAATTTCTGGCGCTGGCTGCTGGAACGGGGGCTGGCGACACCGGAGCAGGCTCCGGTCTACGCGCCGCGCAGCCTCTATGCGCGCTATCTCAAGGAATTGCTCGACGATCTGGAGACGCGCGAGCGCGAGACCGGCCGGCTGCGCCTGATCCGCGAGGAGAGCCTGTCGATTTCGCCCACCGGATCCGGGGTCGAGGTGGCGCTCGCCAACGGCACCAGCGTGGTTGCCCATCTTGCCGTGCTGGCCACCGGCCATGACGAACAGCCCGCGCAGGGCCATGCGATCCGGATGGGCTCGGAGGCCGATACCGCGCTCGATCAGGACAGCCGGATCGTGGTGCTGGGCACCGGGCTCAGCATGGTCGATGCCTTCCTTTCCCTGGAGCAGCGCGGCCATCGCGGCGACATCATCGCGGTGTCGCGGCGCGGCCTGCTGCCCTCGCCGCACCGCAAGGGCAATCCGATCAAGCTCGACGTCGCCGACATCCCGCTCGGCACCCAGCTCTCCTATTTCGTCGGCTGGTTCCGCGACCTCATCCGCGAGAACCAGAAGGCCGGCGTCGACTGGCGCGACGTCGTCGACGGCCTGCGCCCCTTCAACCAGAAGATCTGGCAGAACTGGCCCGCCTCGGCCAAGCGCCGCTTCGTCGAACACACCAAGGCCTGGTGGGACATCCATCGCCATCGCATGGCACCCGAGGTCTACGCCAGGGTGACGGAGGCCGTGCAATCGGGACGCATCCGGCCGATCGCCGGGCGCGTCGTCGGCGTCACGCCGGGCGACGGCTTCGCGGTCGAGGTCCAGTCGCGCCACACACAGCGTCTCGAAACATTCGACGTCGCCCGCATCTATGATTGCTCCGGCATCGTGCGCGACATCTCGACCTCGTCGAACAGCGTGGTGCGCTCGCTGGTCGACCGCGGCCTGGCGCGTCCCGATCCGCTGCGCATCGGCCTCGACGTCTCGGCCAATTGCGAGATTATCGCCGCCGACGGCACCGTCTCGCGAAAAATCCTCGCCGTCGGGCCGCTGACGCGCGGCACCTTCTTCGAGATCGACGCCATTCCCGATATCCGCGTCCAGTGCGCCAGGCTGAGCAAGCTGTTGCTGGGATAGAGCAATTCCGGCGGCGATCGCATATTTGGCAGACCCGCATCCGGCTCAACCCGAAAGCGTCTTCCGCGATCGCACCATAGTCGGCTGAGTGCAGTCTGGTATCTAGCCCAGGTGGCCCTATCTGGGCCGAGCAACTTCCGTTCTTAGCTATAAGACGGCAGGACTAAAGTCTTGCGCACCGGTAGGCCTTGGTCCGAGGGGCCTTCAAACGTTCCGGACTTGTCCATTGGACGTTCCGCACTTTAGCCAATTAAGATATTCACGGCTTGACGCAGACCTCTTGCAAAGGGAGCGCGATGCTCCCGCCTTCGACTGGATTTCCTCCCCGAAATGCCGACATCGCGCCCCCCAAGGTTGCGATTTCAAGCTGGCCATGGGCTACCCCACGAAAAAGAATGGCCGGTGCGGGGATGCTTGGGTTGAAAGCGGGTCGCACCGGCCATTGCGGGTTAGGCTTCGATTTGGGATCGTCTCCCGCATGACCAAGCTATATGTATATTAGCTATTGCTCAACTAAGACTGAAGTCCCTTCCGCTGTCCGCCGGACGAGACGGTTCAGCCGCCCAATGTCTCACACACGGCGCGCGCGGTCTCGGCGCCGGAAAAGTTCTGCTGGCCGGTGATCAGGTTGCCGTCGCGCACTGCAAAGGCACGCCACAGGCCGGCCTGGATGTAGTTGGCGCCGATCGCCTTGAGCTCATCCTCGATCCGCCATGGCATCAAATGTTTTCCGCGCTCCAGCGCGTCCATCCGCCAGGTCGCATTGTCGGCAAAATCCTCCTCGATATTGGCGAACCCGGTCACCGTCTTGCCGGCGGCGAGCAGCGATCCATCGGCGCGCCTGGCATAGCGCAGCAGCGCCGTGCCATGGCAAAGAGCTGCCGCCACCTTGCCCGCTTCATGGAAGGCAACGAAGGTTCGCTGCAGCTCGAAAACGATGATAACGCCGCCGACATCGGCGCGCGCATAGTTTTCGCGCACAATGCCCGCCTTCCACAGCCGCCAGACATTCTAGACTTCATCGCGCAGATAGGGCTTCAAGTCGTCGAGGGTGACGCCGGGTTTGAAGTTGTCATAGGCGAGGATCTTCATCGGCCGTCTCCTTGCGGTGGTATGGCGTATGTTCGGCTAGCATGGCGAAATCGGCGGCTTCAACGAACGAGATGGTTCGTTGAACGGGCCTGAGGGCGCGGCGCTTGGGCGTTAAGGGGGGCGCCGTCCCGCCGGCGTCTCGATCCGGCACCGCACCGCTTCGCCCTGATGGGCCGCTGGAATTTCATTCCCCGTCTGGCCGCCGGATTGGCACGATCTATCTTCTTTCCAACTGCGATCGGCTGGAAAAGACGCTAGGTTGATCCATGGAGGCTCCGACATGAGCGAGCACAGAAAAGCCACTGCCGACAGCGCCCCGTCGGACACCGCAACATCCCGCCTGCGCCCGCCCTATGCGTCGGTGCTCGATCTCATTGGCCAGACGCCCATCGTCGAGCTGACCAAGTTCGACACGGGAAAATGCCGGCTGTTCATCAAGCTCGAGAGCCAGAATCCGGGCGGCTCGATCAAGGACCGCATAGCGCTGTCGATGATCGCGGCGGCCGAGAAGGATGGCAGGCTGAAGCCCGGCGGCTCCATCGTCGAGGCGACCGCCGGCAATACCGGCCTTGGCCTCGCCCAGGTCGGCATCCCCAAGGGCTACCGCATCATCCTGGTGGTCCCAGACAAGATGTCGCGCGAAAAGATCCAGCATCTGCGCGCGCTCGGCGCCGAAGTGCACATGACGCGCTCCGATGTCGGCAAGGGTCATGCCGAATATTACCAGGACATGGCGGAGAAGATCGCTGCTGAACTGCCCGGCGCCTTCTATGCCAACCAGTTCGCCAACCCGGCCAACCCGCTGGCGCATGAGACGACCACCGGCCCGGAGATTTTCGCGCAGCTTGACGGTGATGTCGACGCGGTGGTGGTCGGCGTCGGCTCGGGCGGCACGCTGACCGGGCTTGGCCGCTTTTTCGCCAAGGCGTCGCCGAAGACGGAGATGGTATTGGCCGATCCGGTCGGCTCGGTGCTGGCGCCGCTGATCAAGACCGGCAAGATGGAAGAGGCGGGAAGCTGGACCGTCGAAGGCATCGGTGAGGATTTCGTGCCGCCCAACGCCGATTTGTCGCTGGTCAGGAAAGCCTATTCCATCACGGACAAGCAGAGCATGCTGGCCGTGCGGGATCTGTTGTCCCGGGAAGGCATCCTGGCCGGTTCTTCCTCCGGCACGCTGCTGTCGACCGCCTTGCGCTATTGCCGCGAACAGACGATGCCCAAGCGCGTCGTCACCTTCGTCTGCGACAGCGGCAACAAGTACCTGTCAAAAGTGTTCGACGATTTCTGGCTGGCCGAGCAGGGGCTGGCCGAACACGAGCAGCATGGCGACCTGCGCGACCTCGTCATGCGCACCCACCGCACCGGCGATACGGTCTATGTCGGCCCGGACGAAAGCCTGCTCAACGCCTATGGCCGCATGCGCCGCTCCGACGTCTCGCAACTGCCGGTGCTCGACAATGGCAAGCTGGTCGGCATCGTCGACGAAAGCGACATCCTGGCCCATGTCGACGGTCCCTATGACGGACGCTGGGAGCGCTTCAGCGGCCCGGTGAGAACGGCCATGACCTCCAACCTGCACACGCTGCAGGCCAGCCAGACGCTGGACGCGCTGCTGCCGGTGTTCGACCGCAACGAGGTCGCCATCATCTTCGACGGCGACGAGTTCGTCGGCCTGATTACCCGTATCGACCTGATCAACCATCTGAGGCGCCGCGCAAAATGACCACATCCGGCAAGAACCGCCTGGCCTTCTCCACCCGCACCATCCATGGCGGCCAGAGCCAGGATCCGCTGACTGGTGCTGTGATGGTGCCGATTTATGCCACCTCGACCTACGGCCAGCAATCGCCCGGCGTGCACAAGGGTTTCGAATATGCCCGCAGCCAGAACCCGACGCGCTTCGCCTTCGAGCGCGCCGTGGCGGACCTGGAAAGCGGCTCGGCGGCCTTCGCTTTTGCTTCCGGCCTGGCATCGATCGCCACCGTGCTGGAACTGCTCGATTCCGGCGCCCATATCGTCGCCACCGACGACATCTATGGCGGCTCGTTCCGGCTGATGGAGCGGGTGCGCAAGCGCTCGGCCAACCTGCAGGTGAGCTTCGTCGACTTCACCGACCTTGCGGCGGTAGAGGCGGCGATCCGGCCGGAGACCAAGATGCTGTGGGTCGAGACGCCGACCAATCCGTTGCTGCGCATCGTCGACCTCGAAGGCGTCGCGGCGCTCGCCAGGCGCAAGGGGATATTGTCGATCGCCGACAACACTTTCTGCAGCCCCTATATCCAGCGGCCGCTGGAGCTCGGCATCGACATCGTGGTCCACTCGACGACGAAATATTTGAACGGCCATTCCGACATGGTCGGCGGCGTCGCTGTCGTCGGCGACAACAAGGATCTCGCCGACCGGCTGAAATTCCTGCAGAACGCCATCGGCGCCATATCGGGTCCGTTCGACAGTTTCCTGGCGCTGCGCGGTTTGAAGACCCTGGCGCTCAGGATGGAGCGCCATTGCGCCAACGGCCTGAAAATCGCGCAATGGCTGGAAGCCCGCAGGGATGTGCGCCGCGTCATCTATCCCGGCCTTGCCAGCCATCCGCAGCACGCCATAGCAGTCCAGCAGATGCATGCCTTCGGCGGCATGATATCAGCGGTGCTGGATCGCGATCTTGCCGGCACGAAGCGCTTCCTCGAACGCACGCAGCTGTTCACGCTGGCCGAAAGCCTCGGCGGGGTGGAGAGCCTGATCGAACACCCGGCGCTGATGACGCATGGCTCGATCCCCGCCGGGAAGCGGGCGGAGATCGGCATATCGGATTCGCTGGTGCGGTTGTCGGCCGGGATCGAGGACGGCGATGATCTTATCGCGGACCTGGATCAGGCACTGGGGGGCTGAGTGGCTCTCGGCCGAGAAGCGCCGGTGGTAGCCTGCACCGCGAGGTTGGGGTTCTTTCACGGACGTCGCGGCTCAACGGTGAAGATCAGCAGCCGCATAGAGCAGCGGTCGGCCAAACACCGTTGACCCCAACCGCCATTCGCCCGAGATGTAGCGCCCATGGCCACGCGCGAACCACCCACAGACGCACCCCTCACCTTCGCGGTGCTGGTGTTCCCCGGCTTTCCGATGATGGCGTTCAGCTCCGTCATCGAGCCGCTGCGCGCCGCCAACATACTGGCGAAGCGGGAATGCTACCGCTGGATCATCGTCGGGGCGACGCAGGATCCGGTCGAGGCTTCCAATGGCGTCGTCATCCAGCCGGGGTTTTACGCCGAGGCCGCACCCAAGGTCGACCGCATCGTGGTCTGCTCGGGAGGCGATGCCGATCACCTCGTGGCGGAGGACGCGGCGAGCTGGATCCGCCGCAGCCTGCGCGCCGGCGCCCATATCGGCGCGGTGGCGGACGCGGCGTTCTTCCTGGCGCGCGCGGGCCTGCTCGACGGCCATGCCTGCACCTTGCACTGGACCAGCCAGGCGGCCTTCACCGAAGCCTTCCCCAACATCGAGCTTAGACGCGACCTCTATGTCATCGACCGCAAGCGCTTCACTTCGGCCGGCGGCGTCGGCAGCCTCGACATGATGCTGGAGATCATCACCCGTGACTACGGCGCCGAGCTGGCCGCCGGCGTCGCCGAGTGGTTCGTGCACAGTCCCTTGCGATCGAGTGTCGACCGCAAGCTGATGCCGCTGCGCCTGCGCACCGGGGTGCAAAACGAGCTTGTGCTGTCGGCCATCGCCATCATGGAGGATGCGGTGGAGGAACGGCTCGGCATGGCGGAGCTGACCGCGCGGCTTGGCGTGTCGTCCGACAAGCTCGAACGATCCTTCCGCTCCGAACTCGCCATCTCGCCCAACGGCTACTACCGGCGGCTCCGGCTGAAGCGCGCCGCCGACCTCCTGGCGCATTCGACGCTCGCCGTGCGCGACGTGGCGCTGGCTTGTGGGTTTGCCTCGATGTCGAGCTTTGCGCGGGCTTTTCGCGAGGAGCATGGGCACGCGCCGAAGATGGCGCGGAGGCATTAGGATTAATGTATTTCGGTGTTCGATAGCTGCCATAGAGAGCAGCGAGGGCGGCGCTGGCACAATTATTTCAACATCCCTATGTGATGTTGAGTGGACGCGGCTGACCCGGATTCAAAGCTATGAATAGCTCTCAAATGGAGAAATATGTCTGGGCAACGGCTTTATACTACGCTGTGGCTGCGATTGGGTTCTTGGGTATCTTTATCTCGATTTGCCTGGTTGGATTTTTTCCGGGCCTGCTCGCACTGTTTGGGTACTTGATGCTGCTCATAGTTCTCAAAGCGTGGCGACTCAGGCGACATCCACGAAGCGCCTATCAAGTCGAATTGACGAAACAGAGTTCGGCCGGCTGATCGCCTGTAACGCTCGAGGTGGCGGCATTCCGCACAACCCACGCGGTTTTCCGCACAATTCCTCCGCGCCTGCTGCGCCATGGTCACGCCTTGCAACCCACCCAGGCCAGGCACCCCCATGAGCATCGTCGTATTCGACCCCGACAGCACCGAGGACGTCGACTTCAAGGACCGCATGCGCCACCCCGCCGCCGCCGATCCGGCGGGCGGCATGTGGCTGTCGGATACGGAACCGTCCTTCATCGATGCCGACGCCTTGCGCAAAGGCCGGCTGGCGAAACTGCGCGGCTGGATGCGCGAGGCCGGCTATGGCGGCGTGGTGCTGTTCGACCCCTATAACCAGCGTTACGCCACCGGCTCGCGCAACATGTTCGGCTACTTCCTGCGCAACTCGACCCGCTATTTCTTCATTCCGGCCGACGGGCCGATCGTGCTGTTCGAATATCCGCAGAGCTACCATGTCTCCATGGTGCTCGACACGATCGACGAGGCGCGTCCTTCCAAGCTTGTCTGGTCTTCCGTGTCGGGCCGCGACGACGAAACCGCCGGTCCGTTCGCCGACGAGATCGCCGAACTGTTGAAGAGGCATGGCGGCGGCTCGATGAAGCTCGGGCTCGACCGCTGCAGCCACCTGCAGGCGCTGGCGCTTGAAAAGCGCGGCTGCGAGGTTCGGGATTGCCAGGGCGAGATTTTGGCCGTGCGCGCGGTGAAGACGCCTGAGGAGGTGAAATGCCTGCAGGTGTCGATGGCCGGCGCTGAGGCTGCGGTCTATGCGGTGCGTGAGGCGATCAAGCCCGGCGTATCCGAAAACGAGCTGTTCGCCATCATGTATGGCGAGGTTATCCGCCAGGGCGGCGAGTTCATCGAGACCCGGCTGCTGACCTCGGGCCAGCGCACCAATCCGTGGTTCAACGAGGCCAGCGGCCGCAAGATCAGGCCCGGCGAGTTGCTGGCGCTCGATACCGACACGATCGGCTGCTATGGCTACTACTCGGACTTCTCGCGTACCTTCCGCTGCGGGCCGGGCAAGCCAACCCCCTATCAGAAGTCGCTCTACCGCATGGCGCACGACCAGGTTCAGCACAACATTTCGATCGTCAAACCCGGCATGGCCTTCCGCGAAATCGCCGAGAAGGCGTGGAAGATTCCGGACCGCTTCGTCGACCAGCGCTACACCTCGGTCATGCATGGCGTCGGCATGCATGGCGAGACACCGTTCATCGCGCATGCCATGGATTACGAGACCTATGGCCGCGACGGCCATATCGTGCCAGGCATGGTGGTGAGCGTGGAAAGCTATATTGGCGAGAAGGGCGGCCGCGAGGGCGTCAAGCTGGAGGACGAGATCCTGATCACCGACACCGGCACCGAGCTTCTGTCGCGCTTCCCCTACGAGGACGAGTTTTTGGAGAAAGAGGTTTGACCTCCGCTGCCGCACTTGGTGACGTCGCCTTTTCGGCTGACGCAAACGCCCATCGCTTCGTCATCCTAGGGAGGAGCAAGGCGCGCGGCGACGCGGCACAGACCCCTGGAGCTGCTCCGCAGCCCAAGGGATCCATGCCGGGACTGCCGAGCGTCGCAACGGTCCATATTCTGCCCCGCTCCGCCCTCTGGCCAGCGTCACGGCATGGATCCCTTGGGCTGCGGAGCAGCTCCAGGGGTCTCCGCGACGGAGCTTCGCTCCTGCTTCGCCCCGTGGATGACGAGGAGCCGCCGGTCAATCGCCACCGGCTGCGCCAACTCGCGTTGGCCGACCGCTGCCCAGGCGCATCCGCATGAAAAGCCTTATCTCGATCAAGCGCGGCACGGTGGCCGCCATCTTCATCGACCTGCAGGAAGAGCACCGGCAGGACCCGCGCTATCTCGTCGAGGACTATGAAAAAATCCTCGCCAACGTCCAGCGCCTGCAGGCGGCGGCGCGGCAGAACCATGTGCCGCTTCATCACTGGGCCTATATTGTCGATCTCGACAGCCAGGACCAGCCCTTTCATCCGGTCGGCGAAGACGGCAAGTCGGCCTTTTCCGACAAGAGCGACCCGCTGACCGAGATCTGCCACGAGGTGGCGCCGGCGAATGGCGAGGCGCTGCTGATCAAGGCCGAGGCCAGCGCCTTCCGCTCCGGTCCGGCGGGCGACCGGCTCAAGGCTTCCGGCATCGAATGGCTGGTCATCGCTGGCGTGTGGACCGAGGCTTGCATCGACGCGTCGGTCAAGGACGCGGTGGCGAAGGGCTTTCGCGTGCTGCTGGTCAAGGATGCCTGCGGCAGCGGCAGCGCGGCCATGCACCAGACCGGCATCCTCAACCTTGCCAATCGGCTCTATGGCGGCGCCGTCACCGACACCGACGGCGCCTGCCGGCTGCTGGCCGGCGAGACGGTCACCGTCTGGCAGGTCCAGGGCTCCGTACCCCTGCGCTTCACCTTTGAAAACGCCGCCCGCCTCTATGCCGAGCTTTGACGTGCCCCTCGGAGTGAAATGACCAGCCGCGGCAAATACGGACCTTGGCTCGATCCGGCACTTTGGGCCTATATCGACAGCATCAACGCCTGGTATCCGCCCGAAATCGCCGGCCTGCCGGTCGAAAAGCAGCGCGCGGTCTATGCCAGGATGTGCCGGGCTTTCCACCAGCGCCGTCCACCCGGGGTCAAGGCCAGCGACAGCCTGATCGCCGCTTCGAAGAATGGCATCCCGGTCCGCCGGTACCGGCTCGCCGGCGCGGCGCCGCGTGCGACGGTGCTCTATTTCCACGGCGGCGGTTTCATCCTCGGCGGACTCGAAAGCCATGACGACATCTGCGCCGAAATCTGCGCCGGCACCGGCTTCGACGTGCTGTCGGTCGACTACCGGCTCGCACCCGAGCACCTTCACCCCGCCGCCTTCGACGATGCGCTGGCGGCTTTCGAATGGGCGGCTGCAAGCGATCTGCCGCTCGTGCTCTGCGGCGAAAGTGCCGGCGGCAACCTGGCGGCGGCGGTGGCACAGGCCACGCGTCACCATCCGCGCGCCGCGATCGGCCAAGTGCTGATCTATCCCGATCTCGGCGGCAACGAGGCGATGGACTCCTATGTCGAACACGCTGACGCGCCGCTGCTGTCGACAGGCGATGCCGCCTTCTACCGCGACGTCAGGTCAGCCAGGAAGCAATCGCCCGACGATCCGACCTTCTCGCCGTTGCGCGCCCGCGATTTCTCCGGCCTGCCGCCTACGGTGATCATCACGGCGGAGTGCGATCCGCTATCGTCGGACGGCGAGGCCTATCGCGATCGCATCCTGGAAGCCGGCGGCAAAGCCTGGTGGGATGAGGAGCCCCGCCTCGTGCACAGTTTTTTGCGCGCCCGCACGACCGTGCCGGCCGCGGCGGAAGCCTTTGGGCGTATCGTCGCGGCGGTCGCCGCGCTGGGCCGGGGGGAGTGGCCCTACTGAGGCCGCTCGCCGGACGGTTTTATGAGGACAGCGCCTGGGCTGCTTCCTGGGGGGAGGCTTTCAGCCACAGCGCCTTGTCGCCGAGCGTTGCAACCATGGCTGCATGCGCCGCGCGCTCTGCTTCAGTGAGACGCGGCAGCAGTGGCGCCGGCCGTTCGGCGACGATGATCTCGATCTGGCGGACATTGTCGCCGCCCCGCGCCGGTGCGCTTGCGCTGTCGAGGATCAGCGCCGCCTGCTTGCCACCGATCAGTTCGATATAGACCTCTGCCAGCAATTCGGAATCGAGCAGGGCGCCGTGCTTGGTGCGCTTCGTGTTGTCGATGCCGTAGCGCCGGCACAGCGCGTCGAGCGAATTGGGACCCATCGGGTGCTTGCGGCGCGCCAGGGCCAGCGTGTCGACGACAAGCCCGTTGTCGACAGGGGGGTGGCCGAGCCGGCCGAATTCGACATTGAGGAAGCCGATATCGAACGTGGCGTTGTGGGCGACCAGCTTGGCGCCTTCCGTGAATTTCAGCCATTCCTCGGCAATTTCGGCGAAGCTCGGCTTGCCCGCGAGGTCAGCCGCGCTGATGCCGTGCACGGATTGCGCCTCGGCGTGGATCGCGCGGCCTTGCGGGTTGATATAGTGATGGAAGGTCCTGCCGGTCGGAAAACGATTGACCAACTCGACGCCGCCAAGCTCGATCACGCGGTCGTCGCGCGAATCGAGGCCGGTGGTTTCCGTATCGAAAATAATCTCACGCATCGAATCAGGTCGCTCCTGGGAGCAGAATCGTCAGACCGGAACAAAATGGCAATGGGCAATGCCTCTTTTCCTTCTCTCCTTGTGGGCCTGTTGCGCAATTCTGGCATTGTGATTCACTTCGATTATTGCTTGGAGGGATTTGCGATGGCGGTGAAGCGGACGGGACAGATGAGCTTTGTCGAGGCGTTCCTTGGGAACAAGGCGGTTG